>JBEIUS010000023.1:0-27014 GCA_040374235.1 Leptolyngbya sp.
CGCCTACTTGGCACTACTGCCTATGAACAAGCCAGCGCTATAGCTTTGGGTAGTGATGGGGCGCTATACCTGGGGGGCTATACCGAGGGTAACCTGAATGGCCAAACTAACAACGGCTTTTCCGATGGGTTCCTGACGAAGTACTTAGCCGATGGCACTCCATCCTGGACCCGGCTATTGGGTACCGGTGAGTACGATCGCGCCTTTGCCCTCACTGCCAGCGGTGATGGCGCTATTTACATCGCTGGTTCTAGCGAAGGCAACCTAGACGGTCAAACCCATCAGGGATCGGGGGACATCTTCCTGACCCGCTACCAGGCCGATGGCATCAAATCCTGGAGTAGACTGTTGGGTACCTCCGCTGAAGAAGCCGCCAGTGCCCTTACCACCGGCGGCGATGGAAGTATTTATGTGGCGGGTTACACCCGAGGTGGTTTGGATGGGCAATCGAATAGCGGTGGCAGCGATGGCTTTATTAGTAAGTACAGTGCCACCGGTAACCGCCTTTGGACCCGGCTCTTGGGCACCAGCAGCGAAGACCGGGCCACGGCTGTGGCCCGTGGGACTGATGGGGCCATCTATGTGGCGGGCTACACCAACGGCAGTCTGCACGGAGAAACCAGCAACGGTGGCAGCGATGGCTTTCTCAGTAAGTACGATGCCAATGGCACCCGCCTTTGGACCAAACTCTTGGGAGGCGCTGCCCCTGACCAAGCTACGGCCCTTACCATCGGTGTTGACGGAGCCATCTACGTGGGAGGATACAGCGAGGGTAGTCTACACGGGCAAACCAGCAATGGCGGTGTTGATGCCTTTATTAGTCGCTACGATAGCAATGGCAATCGCCTCTGGACCAAGCTCTTAGGAAGCCCCAGCCATGAAGCCGCCAATGCTATCACCCTCGGCAGCAATGGCAACCTCTACCTGGTGGGTTATACCGAGGGTAGTCTGGATGGCCAGACCAATAGTGGTGGCAGAGATATTTTTATTACCCAGTACCTGCCCGATGGCACTAAGGTGTCAACCCGGTTATTAGGTACGAGCGCGGCTGACCTGGCTAAGGGCGTGGTTGGCACTAGCGATGGAGCTTTTTACCTCACCGGAGATACCAGTGGGAACCTGAATGGTCAGATTAACAATGGTGGATCATCCGATATATTTCTTGCCAAACTGGTTAATACCCTATCCACCAACCTGGTAGTCATTGCCGCCACCGATGCAACAGCAGGGGAGACCAACAACCCGGGTCAATTTACTCTCACCCGCACCGGGTCGACAGCAACGGCCCTGACGGTAAACCTGACTCGTACGGGTACCGCTGCCAATGGCACCGACTACACAACTAATCCGGTTACTGTTAGTTTTTTCGCTGGCTCCAGTACAACAGTGATTGATTTGACGGTGGCCGATGACCTGCTGGTGGAGGGGAATGAAACCGTTACTTTTACTATCACTGGTGGTGCGGGCTACACCGTTGGAGCCACGGCCAGTGCTACGGTTACGATCAGTGATAATGATCTTAACGGCACTAGTGGCGCCGACAATCTCCTGGGGGATAGTGGTCAAAATGTCCTGAATGGTTTGGCCGGCAATGACACTCTGAATGGTGGGGCCAACAATGACATCCTCGATGGCGGCGCTGGAACCGATACCCTCACCAGTGGAACAGGACCGGACACCTTGGTATTTCAGTTTGGTCAATCCTTCTCCTCGGCTCCCGATCGGGTCACAGACTTTGCCATCGGCACGGACAAAATTGACTTATTGACGGCGGGGGGATTGGCTATGGCAGGGCCTACGGCTTTTACCCGTGCTTCTAATAATAGCGCTGCCACCCTAGCTACCGTGATTAGTAATGTGTTTACCGATGCCAATGGCGATCTGGCCGGCAACCAGGGCTTAGGCCTCAATAGTGCTGCCTTGGTGGTGGCCACCGCCGGTGGTATTGCCGGTACTTATCTGGTGGTAAATGATGGCAGTGGTGGCTTCCAGGCTGCTACGGACCTGGTCATTAACCTAACGGGCTATACAGGCACCTTGCCAGGGCTGGGCACGATCTCGCCTTCCACCTGGTTTGTCTAGCTATGGCCCTACCTGGCCCCATCCTCCAGGATTACCCCTGGCAGTGGGCCAGTTTCCAGCAGCGCCTGGCACACCGATCCCACCAGGGTGGCAATGGCCAGCATCCTTTCTACCTTGCTCTACTGATGAAATGGTAGTCGGTTCCTGGTGATCTGCGCGACTTGACAAATCAATTTTTTTTGAAATGATGAGGGCTAGGTAGTGGTGCTGGCGGAGGACTTAGGGGGGTCCCTGGAGGCTTCCGATCGGCGATCGCAGTCCCGTTTATCTTGAGGATAGGTTCGATGGTCAAGGTTGGCATCAACGGTTTTGGTCGCATTGGCCGGTTAGTTTTGCGGGCCGGGTGGGCCTTCCCAGAGTTGGATTTTATTCACATCAACGACCCTAAGGCGGGGGCGGAAACTGCTGCCCACCTATTGAAATTTGACTCCGTCCATGGTCGTTGGCCCCCCCAGGTGGAGGCGTTGCAGTCCGACCAATTCACCATCGATGGAGCCCCCCTTAGCGTCAGCCAGTTTACCTCCCCCGACCAGGTACCCTGGGCCGACCACGGGGTGGATCTGGTGCTGGAGTGTTCCGGTAAGTTTCGTACCCTAGAGACCCTGGCTCCCTACTTTGAGGGGGGAGTCCGCAAGGTGATTGTGGCCGCCCCAGTCAAATCAGGGGCCTTAAATGTGGTCTACGGCATTAACGACCACCTTTACGATCGCCAGCAGCACCACCTACTAACGGCGGCCTCCTGTACCACCAATTGCCTGGCTCCGGTAGTAAAAGTAATCCACGAAGGCCTGGGTATTCACCATGGGGTGATTACCACTATCCACAATCACACCAATACCCAGACCATCGTCGACGCCCCCCACGGGGATCTGCGCCGGGCTAGGGCCACGGGATTGTCCCTGATCCCCACCACCACGGGGTCCGCCACCGCCATCACCCTGATCTACCCGGAACTGCAGGGTAAGCTTAACGGTCTGGCGGTGCGGGTGCCCCTGTTAAATGCCTCCCTCACCGACTGTGTCTTCGAGGTGGAACGGCCCACCACGGTGGCCGAGGTCAACCAGCTGCTGCAGGCCGCCGCCGCCGGCCCCCTGGCGGGGATTCTGGGCTATGAGGAGCGGCCCCTGGTGTCGGTGGATTATAAAGATGATCCGAGATCGGCCATTGTTGACGCCTTGTCCACCGTGGTGGTGGATGGCACCCAGGTGAAAATTTTGGCCTGGTATGACAACGAATGGGGCTATGCCAGCCGGATGGCGGATCTGGCCCGGAAGGTGGCCGCTAGCCTTTGAACTACCCCTGATTTCGATATCCCTGTGCCCATCCCTTTTCCCTGTGTGTCATGACAGCCTCCTTCTTGCCCACCGCCAGCCTGCGCAACTACGCCATCATCACGGCCGCCTACTGGGGTTTTACCATCACCGATGGGGCCCTGCGCATGATGGTGCTGCTGAATTTCCATGTGCTGGGTTATAGTCCCTTTGAAATTGCCATGCTCTTCCTCTTCTATGAGGTGTTTGGGGTGGTAACCAACTTTCTAGGGGGGTGGCTGGGTTCCCAGATTGGTCTACGCCAGACCCTCTACGGTGGCATTGCCCTGCAAATTTTTGCCCTGTTAATGCTGGCTGGCCTCAACCCTGCCTGGGGGGCGTCTACCCAGGTGAGTTACGTGATGGTGGCCCAGGCCTTTTCCGGTATTGCCAAGGATCTGACCAAGATGAGCGCTAAAAGTGCCATCCGTTTGGTGGTGCCCCGGGAGGCCTCCTCCCGATTATTTAAGTGGGTGGCGGTACTGACGGGCTCGAAAAATGCTCTGAAGGGGGTGGGCTTTTTTGTCGGGGCGGCGCTACTGCAGGTGATCGGCTTTGTGCCAGCCCTGCTGGTGCAGGCGGCCCTGCTGGCGGTGATTTTTGTTTCCGGGACGCTGTTACCGGCCCAAATGGGCAAGATTGGTCAAAAGGTGCCCTTTCGCCAGCTTTTTTCCAAAAGCCAGGAAATTAATATCCTATCGGCAGCCCGTTTCTTCCTGTTTGGCTCTCGGGATGTTTGGTTTGTGGTGGCCCTACCGGTGTTTCTCTACGAAGGGCTGGGCTGGCGGTTTATGCAGGTGGGTAGCTATATGGCCATCTGGGTGATCGGCTACGGCCTGGTTCAGTTTCTGGCCCCCCAGCTGCTGCGCCGCGATGCCAGCGGCAAGGTGGTGCCCAAGGCCAGTACCATCTTCTTCTGGACGAGCCTGTTAACGGTGATTCCCGCGGCGATCGCCCTGGTGTTAGGGGCGGGGGTACGGGGGGATGTGGCGGTTACCGCCGGGCTGATTATTTTTGGGATTGTGTTCGCCTTTAACTCTGCAGTCCATTCCTATCTGGTGCTGGCCTACACCGAAGACCGAGACGTCAGTCTGAACGTGGGCTTTTATTACATGGCCAACTCCGGTGGTCGATTGCTGGGCACGGTGACCTCGGGTCTGTTTTTCCAGTGGTTTGGGCTGGGGGGGTGCCTGTGGGTGTCTAGTGTGTTTGTGTTACTGGCGGCCCTGATCACCAGCTGGTTGCCTGATCCAACATCCTAATAGGATCTTAATACTGAGCGGCATACGTAAAGTACTCTCCAATGACAAGACAGAAAAAGAGTGAATTAAAGAAGTAATCTCTCTGAGTAGAGCATAAGCTCTGGCGTTTCATTTGTTACATCACCGGATGGTAACGTGGCGATTATCATCCCTCGCTCTCCAGTTGGTTACGGTAGCTGCCCATGGCGGGAGGTTTGATATGGATAGTTCAAAGGTTTCAAGGTATCGACTGTCCCTCAGAACCCGGAAGTCAATCACCTCTGGTTTGGCGGGGTCGCCCAGGTGGGCGCACTGGCGATCACCGACGTAAATAGCGCTAAGCAGTTCCCCTACCGGCAGTTGCTGTCGGTAGGCTTTAGACAGATCAGCGATCGGGAGGCTGTATGTCGGCCTAGGATCCCTTTAGTCGCAGTCTATCACTTTGGTCGGTTGGGTTTGATAAAGTTGGTCCAATTTTAGGAAGCTTTGCAGGAGCACCTCCGCCCCCAGGGCGCATTGCTGGGGTGAGGTATATTCGGTGTCAGCATGGCTGATGCCGGCCTGACTGGGTACAAAGATCATCCCCATATCCGTCAGGATGGCCATTTCCTGGGCATCGTGGCTGGCCCGACTGGGCAGACTGAGGGTACTCAGGCTCAGATCTTGACAGACGCTGGCGATGATAGATTGGATCCTAGGTGTCGCCGGGGCTGGATCGTTGCGCAGGCGGGGCTGGATCTGAATTTCAGTACCGGTGGCGGCGGCGATCGTCCTCAATCTGCCCTGCAGCTCCACCATCATGGCATCAAGGTGGGCGTTAGACAAATCCCGAATATCCAACTTCAGGTTCACCTGACCCGGAACCGTATTGGGAACATTGGGCAGCACCTCCAACCAACCCACGGTGGCCACCTGATCGCCAGGTTGGTGGGCAATCTGGTTCACCGCCAGGACAATTTGGGCCGCCGCCACCAGGGCATCCTGCCGCAGGGCCATGGGGGTGGTGCCGGCGTGGCGAGCCATGCCAGTTACGGAAATGTAGTAGCGACGCTGGCCCACAATGCCCTTCACAATACCGATGTCTACTCCTGCTGTCTCCAGTACGGGCCCCTGTTCCACGTGCAGCTCCAGGAAGGCCACCATTTCGCCAGTACGGCGTTGGGCGCTGGCGATTTGGTTCCAGTTCCCTCCCACCTGGGCTAGGCAGGTCTGAATGGGGCTGCCATCCAAACGGCTGTAGTAGCCGGGGTTGGGGACTATGCGGCCAGCCATGGCCTTACTGCCAATCATGCTGCTTTCCTCATCGGTAAAGACGATCACCTCCAGGGCATGGTGGAGGTGTCGTTGCTGATCCCGCAGGGTACGCACCACCTCGATCCCCGCCAGTACTCCGTAGGCCCCGTCATAACAGCCCCCGTTGGGAACCGTATCGATGTGGGAACCGGTGGCCAGGGCTGGACGGTGGGGTTGGCTACCCTCATAGCGGCCAATCATATTGCCGGCGGCATCGAGGCGTACCCCCATGCCAGCCTGCTCCATCCAGCCCTGAACCACCTGACGGGCCTCAAGATCAGCGGCACTGTAGGCGACCCGATCAATGCCGCCGGTGGGGGTGCGACCGATCTGGGCTAAATCGGCGAGGTGACGATTCAGGCGATCGCCATTGATGGTAAGACGACAGGAGGTTGTCATTGTCCTGGAGGTTATAGGTCTGGAGAGGTCTGTATCCTGTATACATTAACAACTATAATTTTGGATACGATGATCTTGGGCAAGTTTAAGGAGGTTCCATGACTTCATCCAAGCGCGTATTTATCTGTGGATCGGCTCTGCAAGGTCAACCTGACCACGATAATCTACAGTCCGCCACCTTTTTGGGGCCTGCCCAAACCGAACCCCTGTACCGTCTCCATGCGGCGGCTGACGGATGGCATCCGGCCATCTATGGGGTGGCCAGCGGTGGTATTAGTATCCCTGGGGAACTCTACGAACTGACGGATGAACAGTACGACTATCTGGTCTCTACAGAACCTCCCCACATGTATCCAGCAGAGGTGCAATTGCAGGGGGGCGGCATGGCGATCGCTATGCTCTATCCCCAGGTTTTGGTCGAGCAGTATAATTGGCCAGATATTTCCCACCATGGCGGCTGGGCTGCTTACAAGGCTGCTGGTGGTTAGGGCGCTGACCCTGAGTTCCCTAGGATGCGGCCAATTGCCCTAATTTCCTGTGACTCTACTCAGGACAATCGCTACAATGCAGAGGGCCTGGCCTAGCTTCAGGAGTATCACCTTGTCTAATTCTTCAAATCTCCCCCATCAATCGCGTTCTAGTGGACCGTTAATTGCAACAGCGGTTATTTGGGGGGTCGTCACCCTACTATTTTTTCTACTATTTAGCATCCCCAGCGCCGGCGAAAGCCTACCCAACTGGTTTTTAACCGGTACCAACATTCTAGAAACCGGGGCTTTTTTAGTGGCGGCCCTCCTGTGTTTCCGCAATTGGCAAAGTCGACATATCGTCAGTGGTCGCCAGGTTTGGCTATGGATTGGGGCTGGTCTACTCATGTACGGGGTGGGCAACGTTTTGTTTTTCCTTTGGGGGGTGGTTTGGGGTCTAGATCCGGTGGTATCCCTGGGGGACTTTTTCTATATCCTTAGCTACCTCTGTCTGGCAGTCGGCATGCTTCAGGCCGCCCTGCCCCGTCGCCTCAACCTGGAACCCTCCCAATGGCTGATAATTGCAGCTATTGGTCTGGGGGGGGTTTTACTGACCCTATTTGTTTACCTACGGGCCACTGCCATCGGCGCCGATCCTGAGGTGTCCTCCTTAACCAGCGTAGTGGTAGCCCCAGGGGTAACTAACGCCCCCCTATGGCCGCCACCGGTGTGGATTAACCAACTGGATCAATGGTTGCAGCCCCTTGGTGATCTGGTTAGTATCCTCTACCTGATTGGCGATACGGTCCTACTGATTATTGCCGGTACCCTACTGGTTGCCTTTTGGGGCGGCCGCTTCTCCCAGTCTTGGACCCTGATAGCGATCGCTGCCTTCTGCCTTTACATTGCTGACATGTTTTTTGCCTACGCTGTTAATACGAATACCTACGTTGAGGGCCGGCTCTGGGAAGTTTTTTGGCCCTGGTCTGCGGTTTTCTTTTGGCTGGGGGCGGTAGTTGAACGTTCAGTTTCTATAAATTCTCGCCGCAACTCTCGCCATCGAAGGGGTTAAGGCAGCTTAAGATAGTAACTGGGCGCTATTTGGCCGTAGCTATATCCCGAGTCACACTCTGGGTCGTAGTCTATAACCAAGGGCGTCGCAGTCCTGTCCCTACGGGCCAGCGACTGCTGTAGTCAATGGCATCCTCGCAGGAATTGGTTCATGGCCCCTAAAAAGCTAACGGAAACGGATAAGCAAGCCATCCTAGGGTTATATCGCCAGCCTGAGGAAACCACCTCAACTCTGGCGGAACGCTACGGTGTCAGTAATAGCACCATTAGTCGGCTGCTTAAGGCAAGCCTGCCAGAGGAGGTCTACAGTGCCCTGATTCAACAGAAGCGGAGCGGCACAGATAAATCCTTGGTCTTGCCTGGATCTGAGCCCTCGCCGCCTATCCCTCCACGGGTGGAAACGGTGACCGCTACCCATCAATCGATTCCTGGGCCTGTCCTGCGTCGACGCCAAGAGTCAACGGCTGCTCTCCAGGCACCAACGGATCAACCACCGCTGATCTCCGAACCGTTGCTACCGGATCTAGAGGCCTCTAGTTCCCTAGAGTCTGATGTTGTGGCCAGTTTCAAGGTTACCCCCCCAGACCTGGACCTGGCGGAGGACTGGCAGGATGAGGCGACCACCTTAGATGAGGACTACGACGAAGAGGAAGAGGATGACCATGACGACGATGACGATGACGAAGACGACGATGGGCTAGGCTGGAGTGAAGCCCCTGGCTTGACCTCCTCCCTGGGCACGGTGGAAATCTATCCCCTCACCGCCAGTGCCCTACCGCCCCTCTGCTACCTAGTGGTGGAGAAGGTCTCCTCTGAGCTCGTGGTTTTTCCCCTGCGGACCTTCGCCAGCCTTGGACAAATTCCTGAAGCGGAGGGGGATGCCCGTACCTTACCGGTATTTGGCAACCACCATGGGGCTCGGCGCTTTTCCCGGCGTAACCAGCGGGTGATTAAGGTGCCTGATGGCAACCTACTTAAAACAACCGGCCCCTATCTTCAGGCTAAGGGCATTACCCGCCTGTTGATCGATGGCCAGGTGTTCGCTTTAGAAGAGCCCGCCGTCACGGTTTAGTCCGATCTACCAGGGGCTAGCCTTAGTAAGATCCAGGCCAGTGCCGATTGCTGTAGACTGTCTATGGCTTCACTTTCTGCGGGCTCAAGCGGATGGATTTACTGTTAGATATTGCCATTGGTATTGGCCTCAGCGCAGCGGCAGGGTTTAGAATTTTAGTCCCCTTCTTAGTAGCTGGAATTGCCGCCCACCAGGGCTATCTGACCTTAACCCCCAGCATGGCATGGATGGGCACTACCACCGCCATCATCGCCATGGCGGTGGCCACGGCATTGGAGGTGTTGGTTTATCTGGTGCCCGTGGTCGATAACCTGATGGATGTGGTAGAGTTGCCAGCGGCAACGATCGCCGGTACCATTCTGACCGCCTCTGTGATCGGCGGTGATGTTGATCCCTTTTTGCAATGGAGCCTGGCCCTGATTGCTGGCGGCACCGTAGCCGGTAGCACCCAGGCCTTTACCGGTCTAGCCCGCCTGGCCTCCACCGCCGCTGCTGGTCCGGTGGGTAATATCGCGGTTTCCGGGGCGGAACTGGCCAGCTCCACCCTGCTATCGGTGTTGGCGATCGCCGTACCTATTGTCGTGGTCGGGGTGGTTTTGGTATTACTATTGTTGCTGTTCCGCCGGAAGCGTCGGCGTCGGTCCTATAAGCTGTAGGGCCCTCAGGCAGGCGAATGCCTTAAAGACTAACCAGAGAAATGTTTCTACTCAACCCCAAGCCCATGGGCTTGTTAGTCCTCGGCCAAAGGCTGATGGACAGGGGCTAAAACCCTTTGCCCGCCTACCTCTCCTGATTACTGCCCCCTAATCCTGCTGATGGGAAAACTGGTAGGCCCCCACAAAGGCCAGCAGGATCGCCACCGCCAGTAACACCGGAATGGTGTACCAGGGAAACTGGGCCAGGGGTTTATAGGCGGCGGCCCGCAGCCCCAGGGTGGTGTAGGTCAGAGGTAGGAGGTAAACAATTACCTTCAGGACTGCGGGTAGGGTGGTGGGGTCAAAGAAGGTACCCCCTAAAAAGGACATGGGTACAATCAAAAAGTTGTTAAACAGGCCCACACTCTCTAACGATTGGACATTTAGCCCCACGATGACCCCCAACCCGGCAAATACAGCCGCATTGAGCACCACCAGCAGCAGAAATAAAGGGTTGAGAAAACTCCAGGCCTGTCCGGTGAAGATCACCGCCACCAAAATTACCGAGGCGGCGGTCATTAGCCCTCTCACAATCCCCGCCAGCATCTTGCCCAGGTATAGGGCCAGGGGATGGACCGGGTAGAGCAACATTTCCTCGAAGGTTTTGGTGAACAGGCGATCGCCGCAAATGGAAAAGGTGGTGCCGCCAAAGCTAATCACCATGGAGGAGAGGGCCACCATCCCCGGCAGAATGAACTCCAGGTAGGTGTCTCCAGCACTGGGGGTAGCCACCCGGTCAATGGCGCTGCCCAGCCCCAGCCCAAAGGCCAAAATGTAGATCAGCGGTGAGACTAACCCGGAGGCCGCCACCTGGGGAATCCGCACTCGCAGATCTAACCAGTCGCCCCAAAAAACTGTCAAGGTGTCTGCCCAGAGGGTGCGGAGGGGCAGGGAGAGACGGTTAGACCGCCGGGGAAGAGCAAGGGTTGGGGTCACGAGATTATCCTGCACAGTCATGCAATATTTCTTAATCTTATTACCTTCTGGGTACGGCTGAATGGGAAAAGTTCGGCAAACCACACCTGGGGAAGAATTGTCTGTTTCCCCGGGGATTGGCTAAATTAGCACTCAAGGGGGTGAGAGTGCTAGCTCTCCTATTCCCCGTTCATGATCGATATTAATCACCTAGAGTTTTGGAGGAAAACTATGGCCGCTGTTACCCTCAGTGTGTCAACCGTAAAGCCCCTGGGAGATCGCATCCTGGTGAAGGTGAGCGAAGCCGAGGAAAAAACCGCCGGTGGGATTCTCCTACCGGATACCGCTAAGGAAAAGCCCCAGGTCGGGGAGGTGGTGCAGGTGGGTCCTGGCAAGCGTAACGATGACGGATCCTATCAAGCCATGGAGGTTAGGGTGGGAGATCGGGTGCTCTACTCCAAGTACGCTGGCACCGACATCAAGCTGGCCAGTGAGGAGTACGTGCTGCTGCGGGAGTCCGATGTGCTGGCGTCCCTGGCTTAGGCCAGCGATTTCTCTGTAACTGAGTTCATGATCACAACCCTACAAGGAGACTAGTTAATCTATGGCTAAAACCATCACCTACAACGAAGATGCCCGCCGTGCTCTGGAGCGGGGTTTTGATATCCTAGCGGAGGCCGTGGCCGTGACCCTCGGACCCAAGGGCCGCAACGTAGTGCTGGAGAAGAAGTTTGGCGCCCCCCAGATCATCAACGATGGCATCACCATCGCCAAGGAAATTGAGCTGGAGGACCATATTGAAAATACCGCCGTTTCCCTACTACGGCAGGCGGCATCCAAGACCAACGATGCCGCCGGTGATGGTACCACCACCGCCACGGTGTTGGCCCACGCCATCGTCAAGGAGGGGCTGCGCAATGTGGCCGCCGGTGCCAATGCCATCTCCCTGAAGCGCGGTATCGATAAGGCCACCACCTTCCTGGTAGATAAAATCGCTGAGCACGCCCGTCCCGTCGGTGATTCCAAGTCCATTGCCCAGGTGGGATCGATCTCCGCCGGCAACGATGAGGAGGTGGGGGTCATGATCGCCGACGCCATGGATAAGGTGGGCCGCGAAGGGGTGATTTCCCTGGAAGAAGGCAAGTCCATGACCACCGAGCTGGAGGTCACCGAGGGCATGCGTTTCGACAAGGGCTACCTCTCCCCCTACTTTGTCACCGACACCGAGCGCATGGAGGCGGTCCTCGATGATCCCTACATTCTGCTCACCGACAAAAAAATCACCCTGGTGCAGGACCTGGTGCCGGTGCTGGAGCAGGTGGCTCGCTCCGGTAAGCCCCTAATGATCATTGCGGAGGATATTGAGAAGGAGGCCCTGGCCACCCTGGTGGTGAACCGGATGCGGGGGGTGCTCAACGTGGCGGCGGTGAAGGCACCGGGCTTTGGCGATCGCCGCAAGGCCATGCTGGAAGACATTGCGGTGCTCACCGGTGGTCAGGTGATCAGCGAAGACACCGGCCTGAAGTTGGACAACGTCAAGGTGGATATGCTGGGTCAGGCCCGCCGCCTCACCATCACCAAGGACACCACAACCATTGTGGCCGAAGGCAATGAGAAGGATGTCAAGGCCCGCTGCGAGCAAATCCGTCGTCAGATCGACGAAACCGAGTCCAGCTACGACAAGGAAAAGCTGCAGGAGCGCCTGGCTAAACTCTCCGGTGGGGTGGCGGTGATCAAGGTGGGAGCGGCCACCGAAACCGAAATGAAGGACCGCAAGTTACGGCTGGAGGACGCCATCAACGCCACCAAGGCGGCGGTGGAGGAGGGCATCGTGCCCGGCGGTGGCACCACCCTGGCCCACCTGGCCCCCCAACTGGCGGACTGGGCCAGCGCCAACCTCAGTGGTGAAGAGCTGCTGGGGGCCCAGATCGTTACCCGCGCCCTCACCGCTCCCCTCAGCCGCATTGCGGAAAACGCGGGAGTGAACGGTGCGGTGATCGTCGAGCAGGTGAAGGCTAAGGAGTTCAATGTTGGCTACGATGCCGCCATCAACCAGTTCGTTGATATGTTTGAAGCGGGGATTGTGGATCCCGCTAAGGTGACTCGCTCTGGGTTGCAGAATGCGGCCTCCATCGCCTCCATGGTGCTCACCACCGAGTGCATCGTGGTGGACAAGCCCGAACCCAAGGCATCGGCGGCTGGCGCTGGGGCTGGCATGGGAGGCGGTGACTTCGACTACTAGTAGTCCGGGGCGGAAATATATCTACTGTTAGCCTTGCAGACTTTAGTCTGCATAGGATGCCAATTCTACACGGTAGCTAAACCTGTGCCGCCCCTACCAGGTTGACCTCTTAACCTAGTTAGCCAGGCAGGAGGAGCTAGCTTCTCCTGCCCTAATAAATCCTGACATAAGTCTATCCACTGCTGCTGAGTTCTTACTCTTAAATCCCTTAAATGAATCCCTTAAATGTAACCGTTCATATCCCCCCTCATTCGAATGAGGAATTAATGGTTGTAGCGGTTTAGCCGGGGGGGAGTGAATCATTACGTTTGGGTACTCATGATTACTTGATTCGATTAGGCTTTCCTAAAAGATTATTACGGGAAAACCAGTAGCCTTCATATGCCAGTAATTCTTATTAACTTGAATCCAGAGCTATAGCTTTGGCCATGGTGGATTGATCAGACCCTACCCCGGATTGTTATGCCATCTTCCCCTGCCGTACCCCAGATCCGCGCCGCTAGCCCTGCAGATGGGCCGGCGATTTTCGCCCTCATCCAGGCCCTGGCGGAGTACGAGCAACTCAGCCACCAGGTCACCGGCAGCCTTGAAGACCTGACCCAGGGCCTCTTTGGCGAACGCCCCTACGCCCAGGCGATCGTCGCCGAGGTGGGGGGAAGGACCGTGGCCATGGCCATCTTTTTCTATAATTTCTCCACCTTTTTAATGAAGCCAGGGCTGTACCTGGAGGACTTGTTTGTCTTGCCCGAGTACCGCCGCCAGGGGATTGGCCAGGCCCTACTGACCTACCTGGCGCGGTTGGCTGTGACCGAGGGCTGCGGTCGCCTGGAGTGGAGCGTGTTGGACTGGAATACCCCGGCGATTCAGTTCTATCAACAGCTCGGGGCAGAACTTAAACCAGAATGGCAACTCTGTCGGGTGACCGGGGCCGCCCTAGAGGCCTTTGCCCAGCCCTAGGCCTGCAAAGAATTCCCGCAGGCGCTGTTGCAGTGCCGTACCAGCCACCTCGGGCAGGTTGTTGTGCTCGACCCCGGGCACCAGCCAGATTAATTTAGGCTCCGGCGTCCCCTGGTAAAGCCGCTCCGTCATGCTGGGGGGAATGTCAATGTCCGCCAGGCCGTGGATATAGAAGATCGGGAGGTTCAGGTGCGGCACCTTGGCCAGGGAGTCAAACCGCTGGGTGAGTAGGTATCGCACCGGAAACCAGCGGTTGTAGGGAGACAACACCACCATATCCACCATGGAGGTAAAGGAGGCATCGATGATCAGGGCTGCCAGTGCCGGTACCTCGCCGGCCAGATTGAGGGCGATCGCCCCCCCTAGGGAATGGCCGTAGATCACCAGCTGGCGGGGATCAATGCCCCGCTTCTGGTGCAGGTAGCGGTAGGCCGCCTGGGCATCTTCGTAGAGCCGCTCCTCACTGGCGAAGGGGCCAGAGCTGAGGCCGTAGCCGCGGTAGTCGATGGAGAGCACCGAGACCCCCAGCGATTGCAGCAGGGCGGCCCGTCCCAGGTTGGTGGAGATATTGCCGGCATTACCGTGGAGGTAAAGCACGGTAAGGGGGGAGGGCTCCTCCCCCGGTAGCCACCAGCCGTGGATTCGCCCCCCCTGGCCCACGGGGATCCCAACGGTTTCGTAGGCCAGGCCCAGATCCGCCGGGGTGGTGGTCAGCTCGGCGGAGGGTAAAAAGATCAGGCGCCGTTGGCTGGACCAGAGCCAGCCACAGAGACCCAGGTAAACCAGAGCCGTCACCCCCAGCATACCGAGTAGGGTTTTAACCATGGTGATGTGCTGGACCTAGCCCAGGCTGGGGTGACGTTGATGCCAGGCGGTGGCCTGTTCGTAGGCATGGCCCACCTCGAAGAGCAGGTCCTCCCGCAGCACATTACCAATTAATTGCAGGCCAATGGGTAGCCCCTGGGGATCAAAGCCACAGGGTAGGCTCATGGCCGGTAACCCGGCCAGGTTGACGGGAATGGTCATCAGATCGGAGAGGTACATACTGAGGGGGTCATCTACTTTTTCCCCCGCTTTAAAGGCGGTGGTGGGAGTGGTGGGGCAAACTAGCACATCCACCTGTGCGAAGGCCCGTTCAAAGTCTTGCTTGATCAGGGTGCGGACCTTTTGAGCCTTCAGGTAGTAGGCATCGTAGTAGCCGGCGGAGAGGGCATAGGTGCCAATCATGATTCGTCGTTTCACCTCTGCACCAAACCCCTCCGCCCGGGTCTCGGTGTACATGGTCATGAGGCTGTCGTTACTGCGCCGCACTCCGTACTTGACCCCGTCGTAGCGGGCCAAGTTGGAGGAGGCCTCGGAGGGGGCAATGATGTAGTAGGTGGGCAGGCCGTAGGCAAAGCGCGGGCAGGAGATCTGCCGCACCTCCGCCCCCAACTCCTGGAGTTGCTCCAGGGCCTTTTCAATGGCCGATCGCACCGGGGTATCCAGACCCTCCCCAAAGGTTTCCGTAATCACCCCCAGCCGCCGCCCCTTCAGGCTGGTCTTTAAAGCCTGGGTGTAATCGGGAATGGTCACATCCAGACTGGTGGAGTCGCGGGGGTCGTGACCGGCGATCGCCCCCAGCACCAGGGCCGCATCCTCCACCGTGGGGGTGAGGGGGCCGATTTGATCTAGGGAGGAGGCATAGGCTACCAGGCCAAAGCGGGACACCAGACCGTAGGTGGGCTTCAACCCCACCACCCCACAGAGGGCGGCGGGTTGGCGAATTGATCCACCGGTGTCGGAGCCCAGGGCCACGGCACATTCCGCCGCTGCCACCGCCGCCGCCGACCCCCCGGAGGACCCCCCCGGCACCCGATCCAGATCCCAGGGGTTAGCGGTGACCTGGTAACCGGAATTTTCCGTGGAACTGCCCATGGCAAACTCATCCAGGTTGGTTTTGCCCAGGGTGATCGCCCCCGCCCGTTGTAACCGCTGGGTAACCGTGGATTCGTAGGGGGGCACAAAATTGTCCAATACCCTAGAGGCGCAGGTGGTGCGAATCCCCTGGGTGCAGAGGTTATCCTTCAGTCCGATGGGAATGCCCGCTAGGGGCCCCAGGGTCTCTCCCCGGGCCAGCTGGGCGTCAATCGCCTCGGCCTGGGCGAGGGCCACCTCGGCGGTCACCGTCAGGAAGCTGCGCAACTGGGGTTCCAGGGTGGTGATCCGATCCAGATAGGTCTGGGTAATCTCCACCGCCGATCGGGTTTTGCTGACTAACTGTTGATGCAGTTGGCGGATAACAGACATGGACTTCCTCAGGGGCTGAACAGTGGGGGGCGATTTGGCCCAGCTACCAGGGTAGCAGCTACTGGGGTGAAGGGCCGAGTTCCCCAGGCGGTGCCCCGACTACGGCTGGGTTTTGAGGGGTAAATCAGCGTTAATCGCCTCGATCTCCTGCTGCTCCAGCTCATTCACCTCCACCAGGTAGCGCTTCAGCAGGGTTTCCAAGCGGGGTTGATAGAAGCGGTGCAGACTATAGTTGGGGGTGGCGGGAAAGCCCCGACGTTTCTTATGGCGACCACCGGCACCGGGGTCAAACACCTGGATGCCCTGGCCAATGGCCCACTCAATCGGGGCGTAGTAGCAGGCATTGAAGTGCAGGTGGTTGAGCTCCTCCTGGCAACCCCAGTAGCGGCCGTAGAGGCGATCGCCCTTGGTGAGGCAAAAGGACATGCCCACCGGTCGGTCCCGATCCTCGCCGTAGGCGGCAAAAAACACCAGCCGCTGGCGGTAGTGCTGGTGGAGCAGGTGGAAAAACTCCCGGGTTAGATACTTGCTGCCCCACCAGCCAAACTTGTCACAGGTGTCGGCGTAGTAGTCGTACATCAGGTCACAGAGGGAGCGGCTCAGCTGATCCCCCCTCAGGGGCCGCAGCTCTAACCCGGCGGTGGTGAGGGAGCGCCGTTCCCGTTTAATGTTGCGGCGCTGGTTAGCGTTGAACTGGGCCAGGTAGTCGTCAAAGCTCTGAAACCCCTGGTTTTGCCAGAGGTAGTTATGGTGGAGCCAGGGGCTAAAGCCCATCTGGGTGAGGCGATCGCGCCAGGCCGGATCGACATAGAGGAGGTGACAGCCGGAGATCCCCTGGCCCAGACAGAACCGGTCAATGGCCTCCACCATGGCCAGGGTGAGGGCCTGCTGGTCTTCATCCGGGGCGATCAAAAACTGGTAGCCCTCCACCGGTGTCAGGGGGGACATGCCCAACAGCTTGGGGTAGTAGGCGATGCCCAGGCGGTCCGCCAGGTCCGCCCATTGCTGATCAAAGACAAACTCTCCGTAGCTATGGCCCTTCAGGTATAGAGGAGCGGCGGCCACCAGGTTAGTGCCCCGCCAGAGGGTGAGGTGGCAGGGGAGCCAACCGGTGTTGGCGGTCATGCTACCCGATCGCTCCAGGTTGACCAGCCAGTGCCACTCTAGAAAGGGCGTGGTCAGGGGTTGGGCCAGGGCATCCCAGGCGGCTTCCGGGATCTCCTCCAGGCGGTGGCTCCAGGTAATGGTAAGGGCAGCGGCGGTGGTCATGGCGGCGGGGGGTGGTTTTCCTCTAGCCTACGGGAATTTCCCTCCGACGGCCAGGGGTAGGGAGGCCTTAGGCCCCTAGCCGTTCCGCCAGCTCCAACCAGCGTTCCGTGCCCTGATCAATGGCGGTGGTCAGGGCTGCCAGTTGCTCCGAGAGCCGGGTCACCTCCCCATACTCGGGGCTTGGCTGGCCGTAGAGTTGAGCTTCGATGCCCTGTTTCTCCGCCTCCCACGCCTCAATCTGGGTCTCCAGTTGCTCGTATTCCCGCTTTTCTTTAAAGGAGAGGGGGCGAGATTGGGCCGGGGCAGGGGCGGGTTTAAGCTTTTTGCCCGCAGCTTTAGGAGCCGGGGCCACCGGCGTCGCCCGTTGGTAGTCCAGGTAGAGGGAGTAGTTGCCGGGGTATTGCCGCAACTGGCCCCCCTCCTCGAAGGCAAAAATCGTGTTAACGGTGCGATCTAAAAAGTAGCGATCGTGGGAGACCACGATCACACAGCCGTTAAAGGCCTCCAGGTAGTCTTCCAACACCCCCAGGGTTTGGATATCCAGATCGTTGGTGGGCTCATCCAGGATCAGTAAGTTGGGGGCGGCCATCAGCACCTGCAACAGGAATAGCCGCCGCCGCTCCCCCCCGGAGAGTTTATGCAGGGGGGCATACTGCTGGTTGGGGGTAAATAGGAAGCGCTCCAGCATTTGGGTGGCGGTGATGACGCTGCCGTCGGCGGTGGTCACCAGCTCAGCGGTTTCCTTCAGGTAGTCAATGGCCCGCTGCTCTGGGTTGGTTTGCAGGTCCTCAGAATGCTGGTCGAAGTAGCCGATGTGGATGGTGGCGCCCATCTCCACCCGCCCCTGGTCGGGGGCTAACCGACCGGTAATGATATCCATCAGGGTAGACTTGCCCACCCCATTGGGGCCAATGATACCCACCCGGTCCTGGGGGGTAAAGGCGTAGCTGAAATCCTCAAATAGCCGGCGATCGCCGTAGCCCTTGCCCACCCCCTCCAGCTCCACCACCTTTTTGCCGATGCGGCGACCCGCCGTGGTGATCGCCACCTGGCCCTGATCTGCTTTAAAGGACTGATTTTGCATGGCCTCAATCCGATCGATGCGGGCCTTCTGCTTGGTGCTGCGGGCCTTAGCTCCCCGCTGTAGCCACACCAGCTCCCGGCGCAGAATGCCCGCCTGTTTGCGTTGACGGCTCTGGTCAGCGGCCTCGGCGGCGGCCTTCTTCTCCAGGTAGTAGGCGTAGTTGCCGGCATAGCTGTAGAGGTCCCCCCGGTCCATCTCCAGAATCCGGTTAGTCACCTGGTCAAGGAAATAGCGATCGTGGGTGATCAGCAATAGGGTGCCGGCAAAACCCTTGAGATAGCTCTGCAACCATTCCACGGTGGTGGCGTCCAGGTGGTTGGTGGGCTCATCCATCAACAGGGCGTCGGGGTCCGCCAGCAGGGCGGCGGCGATTGCCACCCGCTTGCGGTAACCGCCGGAGAGGCCCTGCACCCGAGCGTCTAGGTCGGTAATCCCCAACTGGGTCAAAACTACCTTGGCGCGGGTTTCTAAGTCCCAGGCCCCGGCATGGGTGATCTGGTCCGTCAGGTGGGCCAATTGGGCCATCAGGCGGTCAGTCTCAGCGGGGGCCTGGGCCAGGTGGTGGGACACCGCCTCGTACTGGCGAACCAGGGCCATGGCGGGGCCCGCATCGCGAAACACCTGCTCCAGCACCGTGGCCTGCTCTTGAAAGTCGGGCTGCTGGGGTAGGTAGACCACCTGGGCAGCGGGGTTGACCCATAGTTCACCGCTATCCCAGGGCTCTAGCCCCGCCAGCATTTTTAGCAAGGTGGATTTGCCGGAGCCATTGGTGCCAATCAGCCCCACCTTCTCCCCGGGCTCCAGGCTAAAGCTAGCCTCCCGGAGAATCTCCTTAATGCCAAAGTCTTTTCGTAGCGATCGCAGGGTGAACAGGGCCATAGGGGGGAGTGGGGGAATTAAAAGCTTACCTGGGTGTCGAGGATGAAGGCATCGGTCAGCTGGGGGATGCCAGCGGTGGTGGCCGGTTCCAACCGCAGTTGGTGCTGCACCACACAGCTGACTAAATTATCCAGGGCCGAATTACCGGTGCCCTCCACCACCGTTGCCTGGGCAACGGTGCCGTCCGGCTGTACCTGGAGTTGGAGTTGCACCCGGGCGGTTAGACCGGGGCTGGCGATCGCCCCTAGGTTTTGCCACCCACAGGTGGCCAGCCAGGGTTGCAGGTTGAGACTAGTGTTATCCAGCAACTTAGGTGGGGTGTCGGGGAAGTCGGTGCCAAAGGCGGCGGCATAAAGTCCTACGGGAGAGAGTTCCCCGCCCCCAGCCAAGCGGGGGGCGGCGGCGGCGGGTGCCGCCGGGGGGGAGACTGGGGCAACCGGTGCAGGTGGCATCACCGGGGGGGCAGTGGCAGGGGATGGCACCGCCGGAGTGATTGGTGACGGCGGCACGGGTTCTACGGAAGGTAGCGGGGATAGTTCCACCACTGGAGCTAGGGGGGAGGCGGATGGGGGCGAGGCGACAGGGGGTGGGGCCGAGACCTCTGGGGCTGGGATTGGCGGGGGCTGATTAGCGGCGGGGGCGTTCGGAGGCGCTGGGGAGTCCCCGGCGGTAGCAGGGGCAGGGGGAGCGGCTACCGCCCTAGATGGAGAGGGTTCTACAGCTTCGGTGTCAGGGGCGCCGGGGTTATCCAGCCACAGTTGTACCGGTATGGGGTCTGCCTCTACCCTGGGCATGGAGGTAATCCTCAGGGGGTGGACCCCCAACCACAGCAGGCCATGCACCACCGTTGAAAGCACCCCGGCTAGGGGCCAAAGCAGGGTGGGGTCGCGGTGGGTTTCAATTCTAGTGACAAAGGCCGAAGCAGTCATGGCATAGTAAATGTAAAACTTTAAATATGAGGGTTTCTCGGTCCGGGGCTAGGGCATCTTAACCTCCTCTTCATGGCCTTACTCACCATGGTATTGAATTAATGACTCACCGTGCCTTCGATTCCGGGGAGATCGGGGTAACCCAGGCAGCGGGCTCTGGGGCCACCCCCGCCGCAGTTGCCCGGGCGGTGATTCGACCCGCCCGGGGTCAGGATATTCCAGGCATCAGCCAGATTCTCGCCAGTAGCTTTTATAACCCAATGGGGTGGGCGGGGTTAGTCTATCCCCTGGTTAAGTTAGGCATTCAAACCGATCTGCAAAATCGGATCCAATCCTCCCGACTGAACTACATCTGTCTGGCGGCTATCCTCCTATCGCCGTCCAGCGAATTATCCCGGGAGCCCACCATTGCCGGCACCGTAGAACTGTCTCAGCGCTACCCTTGGCCCTGGCAAACCCTGGAGGCTCCCTATAGCTACGTGGCCAACCTGGCGGTGGGCCATAGATTTCGCCGCCAAGGGATTGGCCGTCATCTGCTAGCGGTCTGTGAAACCATTGCCCAGGGCTGGCAAATGGAGCACCTCTATCTCCATGTCATGGAGGATAACCGGCAGGCTCGTCAGCTCTACAGTCGGGCTGGGTTTAGCCTGTTTGAGGCTGAGCCCAATTGGACCCCCTGGCCAGGGCACCAGCCTCGCCGTCTGTTAATGTGCAAGACCTTGAGGCGATAGCTGATATCTGGCGGGTTCGCCCCAACTTTATAAAAACCTTAAGGTTATGCTCCAAAAATTTATTCTGGTTTTAGGTATGGAAGCCCCTGCGATCGCAACGTTCTGAGTTTAGTGTCCTAAAATAATTTTGCGAGGGTAATAGTTTGTGGCTATGTTTTTTCCCTAATCTTAGTACTGCGCATGAGTCGCAATTTAGAGCAAAGTATTTTAGGTCATCCTCTACAGCGTCCCTGGTTATCCCAGGGCTATGGCCTTTCTGACAACGTTGAAGTAGTCAATAATTTTACTCCTCATTATCAATCCATCTGCTCCACCCTTTCCCCCAGCGCCCCGGTGGAGGAAGAATTAGATGTGATAGCCAAAATCCGGGGCCAGGATCTTTGGACGGTGAATAGTCGCCGTCGCAATGGACTAATTATCCATAAAGAGTTTTATACCGAGTTTGCCGGTCCAGGAGCCGCTATCGGCGGTAGTTTAGATGCAGACTGTCGCAGTGTAATTGCCCTGGGCAGCCTATCTCTGGTGGCCCCGGCGTCAGTTGAGGAGCAGCAAAAGGCTCTCCGCATCCGACTGCAATGGGTGAGATTAACTCAAAATTTTACCGATAAACCGGTTCCCCTTGATCGGGCCCGGATGATTCTTGAGCAGTTTAAGAATTACTTCGATCAGAGCATTGTTGATCAAGTACCCGACGAAGCCTTTGCCCTGTTAGTTGGTGTACTGCCCCCCACGGTACGACGAGCTAGGGCCTTCCTATAGCACCCTGGTTTGGATGCGACTGAGGGTGCGCTGATTTTCCGCCGGGCTGCCCACGGTAATCCGCAATCCGCCGCCGGTATGGCGAATCAGGGTGCCTTGAGCCCTCAGGTAATCGAACCAATCTACCAGGGAACTGTGCCCTGGCTGAGGACGGGCGTAAATGAAGTTGGCCACGCTAGGCCAGGGGTGGAGGGGGGTTTGCTCCGCCAGGGTGGTCCAGAGCAACTGTCGCTGCTGTTGAATGGTGGGTACCACCGCCAGCAACTCCTGGCGGTGGGCCAGGGCTAGACTGGCGGCGGACTGGGCAATGCTGGGTAGGTTGTAGGGGAGTCGGACTTTTTCCAGGGCAGTAATTAAGTCTGGGTGACCAACGCCGTAGCCCACCCGGTAGGCCGCCAGCCGAAAGGCCTTAGAAAAGGTTCTGAGGACCACCCAATTGGGCCGGCTCGCTACCCTAGCTACGGTGGTGTGCTGGCTAAATTCAAAGTAGGCTTCGTCCACCACCACCAGAATCTGCTCCGGGAGTTGCTCTAACCAGTCGAGCTCAGCGGCGGTCAGGCCATTACCGGTGGGGGAGTTGGGGTGCACTACGAAGACGACGCGAATGGGAGGGGCCGCGGCATCGGTAATAGCGGCTTGGGCGGCCTCCAGATCCATGGCGAAGTCTGACTCCCGGCGATCTACCGCCACTACGGAAATGCCCAGGGTGCGGGCTAGAATCGCGTACATGGAGAAGGTGGGGTTAGCCACCAGGATGGCGCCCTCCCCCCCCAAGCAGGTGGCCATCAGCAGGGAACGAATCAGTTCATCGGAGCCGTTACCAACGGTAACGTGGTGGGCGGTAAAGGTCCCGGGTAGCTGGGCTGACTGGTTGACATAATCGGCGATCGCCGCCTTTAACTCCCCGTAGGCGCCATCGGGATAGCGATTAGCAGCGATCTGCTGTTCCACCATCCAGGCTAGTTTTTGCTTGAGTTGGGCAGGTAAGTCGTAGGGAGATTCATTGGTATCTAGCGGATCAACAATCCCCTCTGGCTGATTTGGAACCTGGCCGCCGGATGGGGGGTGAGGGCTATAGGCGGCCAGTTCAAGTAGATCGGCGCGTAGAAAGGACAGGGTCATAGATAATCTAGGGCAAGGATTAAGGATTAATTTATTATAGGGTCCCCATTAATCGCCGATGGTTACCCGATCCCCCACCCTCAGGGTTTTGCCCGCCTGCCCCCGAATATTGCTGTTGACCGCCAGGCGGTAAAGGTGGTTGAACCGAGAGCGGGGTGCCCAGGGGGGTAGGGAGGCGGCCCGTTGACTAACAAAGGTGACTTGGAAGTTTTTCCTGGGGACACCGGTGTCAGGATTTCGGGTCGGCACAATGCAGCGCTGACAGGGATTAACCCCCTCCAACACCACCTCCCCAATCCTAAAGCGCACCGGTTGGCTATCGGAGCTAAAACATTGATCCTCCCAAAAGGGGGGGACTCCACCGATCTCCAGGTTGGTGCGAAACCGACGACGCAGGTCGGCAAGGCTCAGATCACCGTACCAGGAGGCTACCTGTTCCAGGGTGGCGGTGCTGATCACGGTCGGACCCACCGCTTGGGTATCATCAGGAAAGCCCTGTTGAGGGTTTTCCTGAATAGTGACCGGTTCCTGGAAGTAGGCGGTCAGCCAGGTCTCTAAAGCCTCCTGGTCTGCTTCGAGATCAAAGCGGGTGTCCTCCGATTGACCTGGGTGAGAGCAGTGAACGACCTGGCCCGGTGGTTCGAAGCGACTGCGTAGGCTATGGACAGCGGCATTACGTTTGCCGTTGATGAAGCGATGGTGGCGATCAAACAGGGCATAGCCGCGATCGCCCTGCAGTGCCCCACTGGCCAGGACCGCAACTTGGGTAAGGGATACCCCATCCAGGGACTTAATCGGAAAAATATCAATCCGAGCCAGGTATGCAGACATTGAGCAGAGAAATTGCTAAAGAATTTTGCCAATCAAAACCATAGCATCAAGAAATATTAAACCAAGTCCATGTTAAAAACCGTAGTCCTGCCCCCTCACTCCCGTCCTTCCACCCAAAATTCCTCAGGAGAGGAATTTTGGGTGGAGAAAACTCCAGGTTTCAAATTAGATAAGTGCCAACCCTCATCAAGTTCTAGGCATTTTTTGAGTGGCCTTTGGTCTACAGCGGCTTCCACTCGGGTGAAGTGGGATGCCATCACAATTACAGACCTTTGGCCATCAGCCCATCGAAAATTCGGTGGGCCTCTTCTAATTTTGAACAGACTGGTATGGTTAAGGTGTCGCCATCACGATAGAGTAAAACTGCTTCATTAACATCACTGCCAAAGCCCCTGTTGGGCCGATCAATCGGGTTAGCCACAATTGCATCTAAACCCTTGCGATGTAACTTCTCCAGAGCTGGTTTGAGCATCTCCCCGGTTTGGGCAGCAAAGCCAATTACAGTTTGGTGGGGCAAGCGGCGTTGCACCAGGTCAGCCACAATATCGACAACGGGCTCTAGGGGCAAGGGAGAGGGGATTTCTTGCTTAGTCAGTTTGTTAGCAAACCGGGCCTGGGGTCTGACATCTGCCACCGCCGCCGCCATGATTACCCAGTTGGCCTCGGGCTGATGAGTGATGAGAGCCTGATGCATGTCCGCAGCACTCGTGACCCCCACCGTTTGCACTTCACCCAATCGCTGTATTAAGGTAGGATGCATAGGCCCATGTACTAGGGTAACCCTAGCTCCACGATGATGGGCGGCCAGGGCCAGGGCCAAGGCCATTTTGCCGGTGGCAGGGTTACCAATAAACCGTACTGGGTCCAGGTACTCCTGGGTGCCCCCCCCACTGATCAGCAGGGATTTGCCGATCAGATCCCGTCGGCCCTGGGTGTGCAGTAGGGAGTTGAGGTAGGGCAGAATATCCTCTGGCTCCGCCATGCGGCCGGTTCCCCGGCGATCGCAGGCTAACACCCCATCATCAGGACCCACACTATGGTAACGGGGATCCTCGAGCAGAGCCTGCCAATTACGCTGCACCGCCAGCTGTTGCCACATGTCGGTGTTCATGGCAGGAGCTAGCAGAACTGGGCAGGTGGAGGCCAGCACCGTATTGGTCAACAAATTATCCGCCAAACCATGGGCTAACTTAGCCAGGGAATTGGCACTGAGGGGGGCGATCAGCAGCACCTGCGCCCATTCCCCCAGTTCAATGTGGAGGGGGCGTCCCTGGCTAGCTTGCCAAAAATCCTGATCAGTATAGGCTCGCTGGCGAGATAAACAGGCGACGGTGAGGGGCGTGATAAAACTCTGGGCGGAGGCAGTCAGGATTACCCGAACCTGCATACCCGCCCTGGCCAGATCAGAGATCACTAATCCCACTTTATAGGCGGCTATGCCACCAGTGATGCCAATTAAAACCCGATCCGGTTCAGACACCTCTGTCCCGCTCCTGCTAAGCTTTACCCCCACCTAATTTTAGGCTAGGTGGACCTGCTCCTTAAGCTATCAGCTATGGGTCTAGCTTATGGTAACGGGGGGTGAGCGAGCCACTCTACCTTGCCAGCACCAACTCTGACCAAGCCAATCTGTATAGACGGGGTCTGGTTTTCCTACATCCTAACAACTAAGACCCAATTATTAAATTATAGGCCAAGGGGCCTTAGGATTCATCAAAGGGTTCTAAATCCAGCAGATAAAGATAGGGCTCTGCCAGTTCTGGCCGCTGAAAGGCCAGAGCCCTGAGCAGGTGCCAATCTTGTAACCCCTGAAAGGCATTATCGTAGGCATCACTTTCCAACCGTCGGGCTAAGTCCGCCACGTTGTCGGGCGTCATTTCCGAGACCATTTTCGGTGAAACATGTACGCTCAGCATTCTGCCCTTCTCCCTTGGCGATGCCCTCTGCCAAGCTGGCAGATGGGGATCGACCCTAACAGATCACCCCTCTAGGATAGAACCTAAAGCCCCAGCCCCGTTAGCTCCGCCTCAAATCTTCGCAAAATTGAAAAACCAGGGCGATTACCTCCGGTGAAACTTCATGCCCCATGGCCAACTCGTGGAAGTGGGTGGGTTGTCCCTGCTGTTCTAGTTGGGAACGAGCGGCGTAGGCAGATTGAATCGGTACCACAGGGTCAAAGGTGCCATGCACCATGGTAAGGGGGCGAGGGCTGACCGGCTTTGAAACCGGTCCGTGCAGGTAGCCACTCAGACTAATCTGGCCCGCCAAGGGCAGTTGCCAGCCCACGTCCAGGGTCATCGCCCCCCCTTGGGAGAAACCAGCCAGTACGGTCCGCTCCAGGGGGATCGAGCTGGGGTTTGAAATCGCCTGCAACCATTCCGCCAGAGCCCGTCGGCTAGCCTGCAGATCAGCTTGTTGACCAAAATTATGGAGTTGGCGAAAGTCATAACCTGGCGGAAAGTTGTACCACATCCGTCCTTTTGGTACCTGGGGATGGAGCAACGGGGCTTCCGGTAACACCAGCCTAAATCCCGGTACTCGCAGGTAGGGGACTAGGCTGCCCAGATCAGCCGCGTTGGCTCCCCAGCCGTGCAAAGCCACCAGGCACCAATCAGCAGTCCCCTCGGGGGGATCATAGGTGAGGGTGTCCAGGGTCATAACATAATATTTTTAATACTTTCAACCAGTTGGGGTTGACGAGGAACTAACCTGGTATAGCCATAACCAGACTGGCGCTAAAGTTAGGGCTATAAAGAGAAAACTTGCCGACGCAGATTACTGAAAACCTTGATTTTACTGAGTCCACGTCGGCAGACTTTGTTTGTGTAATAGTGGTTTTAACCGCTGAATACTTTTCAAACGCCCTTTAAGATAACCTAATTTGATTTGGATTTAGTTTAGACCTTAATGGATCTTAGGGTCACATCACCTGGACTGTCAGATGGTCTGTGAGCAGTGACTCAACCCCCTCTGGCGGCAGGGGATGGGAAAAGAGGTAGCCCTGACCTGACTCGCAGCGCAGCGCCTTGAGTTGGGCATAGTGGCGTTGGGTTTCTACCCCCTCGGCCACCACATCCAGCCCTAGATTCCAAGCTAACCGCACAACCGACTGTAGAATCTCCAGCTTCTCAAAGTCCTGATCGGCATTTTCAATAAAGGAGCGATCGATCTTCAAGCAATCAAAGGGAAAGCGATGGAGATAGCTGAGGGAGGAGTAGCCAGTGCCAAAGTCATCCACCGCCAACCCGATGCCCATGGCCCGCAATTGTTCTAAAATCGCCACAATCGACTCGGAGTGATGAATTAAGACTCCCTCGGTAATTTCCAGCTTTAAGCGGTGGGGGGAAAACCGGGTTTTGACCAAAATATCCTGTACC
>JBEIUS010000220.1:0-4181 GCA_040374235.1 Leptolyngbya sp.
ACCCCTCTCCCTGCTCATAGAGATCGACAATACGTTGGCGTAAATCGGAGGAGTGGGGTTGCATGGTAAGGCTTTCTGTCGAGTAGAGATGTACAAATATCATCTACCGTTGTACTTTACCAGCTCGAATACCGCTATATGGTTTCCCACGCCCGGGACGATTTATTCAAGGCCTACGACCTAGACGGAGATGGGTTTATTACCCGGGAGGAATGGCTAGGCACCGATGCGGTCTTTGATGCCCTAGACTCTGACCACGACGGCAAACTCTCCCTGGCGGAAATCGGCGTAGGATTAGGGGCGACTTTTCAATTGGCCTAGGGTGTCGAATCCTTGGGTTTCTTAGCCAGACGCCTGGTCACCTTCTGACTACTGACTCCTAATGCCTAAGTTCTGATACCAACTAACCAGGGCCGCTTGGTAGATGGTCTGCCAGGGCAGTTGGTGTTGGCGGGCCAGGCTGGCACAATCCTCATACTCGGGATGCACATTTAGAAGTTCACCGGTTTGGGGATGGTAGGCCAGCTTGATGCTCACTTGGCCGTGGGGAGTCGGGATCACCTGTATATCCCGCCGTAGCACCGTGCGTTGCTGTTGCCGCTGCCGTACCCCCAGGGTGGAGGTTTCGGCGAAGAGCACCTCCCGACAGGCGGTGGCGGCGGTGACCGGGGCGATCGCCGTAATCAACAGCCCTGGACGGGACTTTTTCATGGCAATGGCCTGGGTAAACACGTCTAGGGCACCGGCGGCAAATAGCTGGTCATAGAGGTAGGTGATCACCTGGGGAACCATGTCATCCACCTGGGTTTCCAGCACCACCACGGTTTCCTCCCCCGGGGGGGGACTGTCCTGGGCGGGGGCGGGGGGCGAGGCCTGGAGCCCCAGGGAGCACTCCCCACCGATCCAGAGGCGCAGAATATTGGGCAGGGGCAGATCCTTGGCCCCTGCCCCCAACCCCACCCGCTGCAGGGACAGGGCCGGGGGGGGGCCAAACCCCTGGGCCAGCGCCGCCACAATGGCCGCCCCCGTTGGGGTCACCAGTTCCCCCTGGCAGCCATTGCTGTAGAGGGGCATAGCCCGCTGCTCCATCAGCTTCAGTACCGCCGGAGCCGGTAGGGGTAACCACCCGTGGGCCGCCTTCACCCGTCCCTCACCGGTGGGTAGGGCGGAACAGTAGATCTGGTCAATGTTCAGGTAGTCCAGGCCTAAACAGGTGCCGACAATATCGACGATAGCATCGGTGGCCCCCACCTCATGGAAGTGCACCTGCTCCACCGCAATGCCATGCACCGCCGCCTCCGCCTCCGCCAACCGTTGAAAGACTGACAAACTCCAGGCCCTGGCTCGAGCCGGTAGGTTAGCGACGGTGAGCAGCCGCTGAATATCCGGCAGATGGCGATGCGGTGGGGCATGGTGATGCCCTGCGGGCTCGTGGTCAGAGCCCAACTGCACCGTTACCTTGAGAGCCCGCTGCCCCTGCCGTTGGGTAGGGGCTACCTGAAGATCGAAGGGTTCCGTCAGCCCCAGGCCCGCCAGCTGATCCTGCAGGTAAGCCAGGGGCACCCCCGCATCGATCAGGGCCGCCAGGCACATATCCCCAGAAATTCCCGATGGGCAGTCAAGGTAGGCTATTGTTTTCATACCAGTCAGAATACCTAGCGCCATGGCCACCCTCTATCGCCTCCACCCTAGCAACCCCGAGCCCCGTAAATTAGTGGAGATCGTCAAGGCCTTGCAGCAGGGGGCAGTGGCCCTTTACCCCACAGACACAGTCTACGCCATTGGTTGTGACCTCAACCATCGCGGCGCCCTACAACGGGTGCGGCAGCTGAAACAACTGAGTAACGACAAGCCCCTCACCTTTCTTTGTGGCTCCCTTTCCAACATCGCTGACTACGCCATGGTGAGTGACGTGGCCTATCGGATGATTCGTCGCCTGATTCCCGGGCCCTTCACCTTCCTATTACCCGCCACCAAGCAGGTGCCGCGGCTGGTGATGAACCCCAAACGGCGCACCACGGGTATTCGGGTGCCTGGCAACCCCATTTGCCTGGCCCTGGTGGCGGCCCTGGAGCATCCGATCATTTCAACCTCCGCCCTTTCCTTGGTGGCGTCCAGGGCGGACAATGAGGACGGCCTCAGCCTCAATAAGGCGGAGCTGTTCGATTACCTGGAGAAGATGGTGGACCTGATTATTGATGACGATCAACCCCTCACCTCCGGCCTTTCCACTATCCTGGACATGACCGCCGCCCCCCCCCCTGATTTTGCGTTCTGGCTTGGGCTGGGAACTGGCCCAAAGCTGGGGAGCCAAGACAATTGAAGAATCGCCACATTACCTATGACCCGGGTGACCCCGTTCCGGGCAGGGCAACCGAGACGGGGTCGATGGCCCTAAACAGGGGGAAACCCCGCTGGTTGGCAGGGTTGGCACGCCGATCACAGAGGTAAGCAAGGGGTCGCCCCCCTCTTAAACTAGATCCATACCTAGATTCCTACCCTAGCCACTTCCACCACTGCCATAGGGGCCCAGAAATTTTCCCTGGGGCCGCTGATGAAGTGAGTAGAGAAGCCCGGGGCCAAGCTGCCACCACGGCGGCCAAGCCCTGGGGCTATTGTTAAGGACTAGATATTTATGAAAGTGGCATCTACCTGTTTTGTTATGGTATCTTCCTCCCCTGGAGTCCCTCCCGAACCCGGCCATCCGTCGTTGCCCCTGGCAACGGGGATAAGCGCCGATCTACAGGGAATAGTTGAGGGATTATTGAAGGATCGTTTAGCCCATCGCCCCGGTGGCCTGGAGGGGGTTCTCACCCGCCTGAGGTTGGAGGTGGAACGGGTCTGTAGCCACAGCGATCGCATCCAGGATTCCGGCAACATTCGCCACTGGCAAAGAAACCTGATCCAGCACCGCTTGGACAAGTGCCTGGCCTACTATCACCTGGGATCAGCCCAGGGCCGGATGGAGCTCCATGCTACCCTAAGTGCCATGGTTTACCGCCCTATCGTGCCGGAGGGCAGCTCCCTCAGCTTCCAGGGTCGCTATGTTCTAATAGAGGATTTTCTACAAACCTTTTACATCGAAGCCCTGAACAGCTTTCGGCGGGAACACCAACTCCCCCCCACCTATACCCCCCGCACCCGCCTGGAGTTAGCGGAGTTCATGGCCTTTAGCGAGCAGTACGCCAAGCGCACCATTAACCTCCCCAACGGTCGCCATCAACAGTTGATCGTGCTGCGAGCCCAGACCTTTGCCCGCCGCCAACCAGCGGAAACCTCCATCGACCTGGCCCTGGTGGATGCCCCCAAGGCTGAAGCGGGGGACAATACTGCCGTAATCAAGCAGGTGCGGGAAAGAATTACCTTGACCGACGAGGATACCGCCGAAGATGCCGCCATGCGCGATCGGGTGATTACCGCCCTGGTGGACTACTTCAAAGCTCAGCAGCAATCTGACTGCCTAGATTTTCTAGCCTTGAAGTTAGAGGATTGTTCCACCTCAGAGATTGAAGCAATTTTAGGTCTGTCCCCACGGCAGCGAGACTATTTACAGCAACGCTTTAGGTACCATGTGGATCGCTTTTCCCGCCAGTATGAGTGGGAACTAGTGCACGAATGGTTAGGGGCCAACCTGGAGGATAATTTTGGCATGACCCCGGAGCAGTGGGCAATCTTTTTGGCCACCCTTCCTCGGGATCAGCGCCGCTTGGTTGAGATCAAGCAGAGTAACATGGCCAAGGACCAGGAGGAAATTGCCAAACTGTTGGGATGGACCCCTAAGAAAGTTGACCGCACCTGGACCAAACTGCTCAAGCAGGCCTGGCAGTACCGAAATCAAAAGTCTGAGGACAGGGAGGACTAAACTGCTTAGATAAGGATCAAACCGTGCCTGGGGAAAAGGGATTATCAACCTGGGGAGGCTCAAATTTGTACCCCACCCCCCGCACGGTTTGAATCAGGGCAGGCTCGTTGGTATCCTTCTCAATTTTCTTGCGAATTTGGCCAACATGGACATCTACCACCCGCTGATCACCGACATAGTCGTAGTCCCAAACCTTTTGAATCAGTTCGGATCGTCGCCAAACTTTACCGGGATGGCTGGCCAGAAAGTGTAACAAATCAAACTCCAGTGCCGTTAGGGGCACCAATTCATCCCGCAGCATCACCTCTCGACGTACCGG
>JBEIUS010000118.1:0-11018 GCA_040374235.1 Leptolyngbya sp.
GATACGCTCAAGTCTCTGTATATTAAAACTGCCCAAAAGCTCAAAGGGAGTGACCGACGACAATTCATGGCAGAGGTGGTGAAAGGATTAGGCATCGGTGGCCAAACCCTGGCAGAACGAGAATTCGATACCGTAGAGACGGTCTTGCACTTTGCCGAAACCCTAACTTTCAAAGGTCAACGACCTGTCGTTACCCTGGTTGAGACAGTCTACAAAATAGGAGTGAAACTGATCCAACAGGCAATGGCTTAATTGGAACAACAGATTAAGCGACTGCCTAATTTGCCGAAGTGGTTTGTGGAAATCACTGGTAAACTATCTTAGCTATTGGATTATATTTTCTATGGAGTTCTCTTAGTGCTGACCCACTCCAAAAAAAACAGGGACCAGTTGGCTATGGACAGCTGAGGGACTACTGCTAAAATTAGAGGATGGTCAGTTGTTATTTACTTAACAGTTTGGTAGGGTCGGATTAGCCTCAAACCCCAAGGACTTTTCACCCTAATTTGATTAAATGTAGTCCAAGGATTGTCTTTCACCCCTAGAACTTCCCCGCCATGACCACCCCCGTCGCCACCCAAAGTGATCTTCTGGTTCGCCGCGCCTCCGGTGCTTTTGCTTTGATTGACAGCCTTAAGCGCCATGGCGTCAAACATATCTTTGGCTATCCCGGCGGAGCTATCCTGCCCATCTACGACGAGCTCTACCGGGCTGAGGCGGCGGGGGATGTTAGCCACATCCTGGTCCGCCATGAGCAGGGGGCCGCCCACGCGGCGGATGGTTATGCCCGGGCCACGGGCCAGGTGGGGGTTTGTTTTGGTACTTCCGGGCCGGGGGCCACCAACTTGGTCACCGGCATTGCCACCGCCCAGATGGATTCTATCCCCATGGTGGTGATTACCGGCCAGGTGCCCAGCCACGCCATTGGCAGTGACGCCTTTCAGGAAACCGATATTTTTGGCATTACCCTGCCCATCGTTAAGCATTCCTACGTGGCCCGTTCCCCGGAGCAAATTTCTCGGATCGTGGCGGAGGCCTTTTACATTGCCCAAACCGGCCGCCCCGGTCCAGTGCTGGTGGATATCCCGAAGGACATTGGTCTCCAGGAGTTTGACTATGTCCCGGTGGAGCCCAGTCAGGTCAACCTGCCGGGATACAAACCCACGGTGAAAGGTAATCCTCGCCAGGTTGCCCACGCTATTCAATTGATTCGCCAGAGTGAGCGGCCCCTACTCTACGTTGGCGGTGGTGCCATCACTGCCGGTGCCCATCACGAGGTGGCCCGTCTGGCGGACTATTTTCAGATTCCGGTCACCACTACCCTGATGGGTAAGGGGGCCTTTGATGAGCACCATCCTCTGGCCCTGGGTATGCTGGGTATGCACGGTACCGCCTATGCCAACTTTGCCGTTAGTGAGTGCGACCTGCTGATCGCCGTGGGGGCGAGGTTTGATGACCGGGTCACCGGCAAGCTGGACGAATTTGCTTCCCGGGCCCAGGTAATCCATATTGATATCGATCCGGCGGAGGTGGGCAAAAACCGCACGCCCCAGGTGCCCATCGTGGGGGATGTGCGACAGGTGCTGATCAGCCTACTCAATCGCCTGGAGGAAGATAGCCTGATGCCTCCCCCCAACCAAACTCTGGCTTGGCGGGAACGGGTGAATCGCTGGCGGACGGACTACCCCCTGGTGGTGCCCAGTTATCCCGATGTGCTGGCTCCCCAGGAGGTGGTTACGGAGCTGGGGCGGCAAGCTCCCCACGCCTATTACACCACCGATGTGGGCCAACACCAGATGTGGGCTGCCCAGTTCCTCAAAAATGGCCCCCGCCAGTGGATTTCCAGCTCCGGGTTGGGCACCATGGGCTTCGGCATGCCGGCGGCCATGGGGGCCCAGGTGGCCCTACCGAATGAAACGGTGATCTGTATTAGTGGTGATGCCAGCTTCCAGATGAATCTGCAGGAGTTGGGCACCCTGGCCCATTACAACATTCCGGTCAAAACCGTGATCATCAATAATCGCTGGCAGGGGATGGTGCGCCAGTGGCAGCAGGCGTTCCATGGGGAACGCTATTCCTCTTCTAACATGGAGCCCGGCATGCCCAACTTTGAGCTGCTGGCCCAGGCCTACGGGATTAAGGGCATGGTAGTGCGCGATCGCTCCCAGCTGGCTGGTGCTGTGGCTGCCATGCTAGACTACGAGGGCCCGGTGCTGATGGATGTGCGCGTCCGTCGGGATGAAAACTGCTACCCCATGGTGGCTCCGGGTAAGGGTAACCACCAGATGCTTGGGTTGCCGGAAGTTAACTCAGCCAGTACTACCCTTGGGGCGATCCGTTGCCAGGGCTGTGGCCAGGATAACCCCACCGCCAGTACCTTCTGTAGCCAGTGTGGCACCAAGTTATAGCTTTAAAACTTTAGGTCTCAGCCTATAGCAAATAGCATCGCCGTATTGTCCTAATCGGACTCGAATCAACGACAGGCTACCCTAACTTAAAAGCTCTGTTACTCGTACTACCATTGGACCCAGGTCTGGGTCTTGGTGGCTCAACTGCTCACTATAGCTGTAGAAGGCTTCAGCAATTTCACCCACCTGGAGCAGGGTACGGGCCTGGTGCAGCACCTCCGTAGCCCGCTCCGAGGGCGGCGGCGTTCTGGCCATGAGCACCTCATCAATCTCGACAATCAGTTGGGAAATAGGGCGCAACCAGCTAAATTGTTCGTGGTGCAGCACCAGACGTAAGTATTCTCCCTTACTGACAATGGGGCCAAAGGTGGCCTCATAACGGTCTTTCTCCGCCTCCATCAAGATTTTGTGGGATTTCAGTAGCAGTGGCCGCAGTTCTTGCAGAATAGTAAGACCGGGGATACTGGTAACCATAGACACACTCTGAACCTTCCTAGGAAGCTTTCCATTGGGGCTTGGCGAGAGGCGTTGACCCCTGGGCTGCACTATTGTAACGTTGACCAAAATACTTAAGATAGGGTTGATCGATAAAATAGATACACTAGGGAAACGGCACACCGATAATTGAGTTCCACTACACTTCCTGACCGTCTGTGATTCTATCCATTCGTTGAGAACCAATGGATTTACGGGCTCATGATCTGGAAAAATACTAACCCTACCGCCAAATGTTGTGGTCCTGCTGGGTGACAACCAGACTAATTGGGTTGGATTTCCGTCACCACCGGTCCACCATCTACCCTAAAGGTCTGATCCTGTAGCTGACCGGTCCCTCGCTGACCGGTGAGGTTTAGCCTGGGGTTAGTCTGTTGGTAACGCACCTGCCCCAGGGCCGTGAGACTTTGCTCCTTAACCCTCCAGGTGAGGTGATCGGTGGTCAGGTGAGACTGGTTGCGTTCCCCCAGGGCGACCACCTGGCCCTGCAGGATGACAACCTGGGTCTTTAAATCCATCTGGCCCTGCCGAGCGGTCACCCGTACCTTTTCCTTAGGGTGGACTACCGTCAGGGGTTGGTTAACCAAAACCCGATGCTCCGTCACCCGCCACTCCATGGCGGTGCTGATTAGTTGCAGGGGTAGATCCAGCATATCCATGGTGACCGCCTCTTGCAGGGTGACCACCGACTTAGCCAGATCCACCCGACCTCGCCGTCCCGTAACCACGGCGGTGATGGTTTTGTCCTTGAGCTGTTCCACCCGTAGGGGAGAGTCACTCTGGATGTGCTGCTGTTCCCACAACCAGACCAGTTGATCGGCCTGTAGCTTTAGCCAGGGCTCGGTTTTAGGGTCCTTGACGACGGTGCTAGCTACCACCTGGCCCTTCAGTTCCATACGCTTTTGGCGGTTGTAGACTCGCGCCTCCGTTGCCGTAGCCCGCATCTGGGGATGGGTACCGGTAATTTGTCGGCGCATAATCAGCACATCCTCCTGGGGCAACCACTCTAACTCTTGCCCCTGTAGGACCGAGCCGTTCTTTACTCCGGTGGCCACAATGTTGCCGCGCAGAAACACCCGATCGCCGTTAGCCAGGATCTCCCCCTGATCGGCGGTGACGTTGTAGACTACCTCCCCATCCTGGAAAAGCTGACTAACGGGACGGGTCACCATTGCCACCTTTCGGTCGGGGCTGTAGGTGACAGTCTCCGCCTGGAGACGCCATAACAACACGCCATTTTCGTCGGGCTGCTGCAGGGTAACATCCCGCAGGGTGAGGCCAGCCTCCACCGCTTCCTCCTGATCGGTCGCTGGTTTGACCGGCGGGGGCGTCAGCCAGCGGTATAGCCCCAGGCCAATCGCCAGGCTGATCGCCGCCATGGCCCCTAGTCGCCAGGTCTTAACCATCTAAATCTGACCCTAACCCTCGGTGGACAGGGAGGCAGTGGGACTGAGCTCGGTAACGGGCCGGTAACCATAGCCCGGTTGGGAACTTCGGGGAATTTTGCGGATGTCGTCCTTCACCATTTCCAGATCGATGTAGCGATCGGCCACATTGATCAGGCTATCACTGGTCATGGACCGCAGGCTCACCACCTCAATCCGGGCGCCGCGGTAACTAGCGGCATCGGCGGCGTAGGCCAGGTCGCCATCCCCGCTGACCACCACCGCAGTGTCGTAATAATCCACCAGGGCCACCAGATCAACGGCAATTTCCACATCCAGGTTGGCCTTCTTCGAGCCATCGGGCAATTGCACCAGGTCCTTGGCGATCACCCGATAGCCATTGCGGCGCATCCATAGCAAAAAGCCCTGTTGCTTTTCATTGCTGCGATCGACGCCGGTATAGAAAAAGGACCGAAACAGGCGGGATCCGGAGGTGAGTTTACAGAGTAACTTGGTGTAGTCAATTTCGATGCCCAACTGGAGGGCTGCATAGAAGAGGTTAGAGCCATCGATAAAAATGGCCACTCGACCACGATTATCGAGCACCTGTTCGGGGGTGAAAATTGTATCTTCGCTAAGCAGGGAGTGGGACTCAATCATGGGGACGTAGTGGGGGTGGGTTCTTAAATTTGGATTTTTATGAATTTAGTGGAGACGGTTAGGTTGGCCAGCCCCCTGGAGGAGGCCTCCAGCCAGGGCTAGATTGCCCCAGGCTCTAAGCGCTGAAATACCGGCTGGGCTTGACCGAGGGGTTGATCTGGAGGGAGCCCCCCCCAGGCGGCATGGTCCTTATAGGGCAGGATCTGACCGATGGTTTTCTGGTTCAGATCCACGCTAAACCCCAACTGCTGGTAAATGGCCGTACCGATCTGGGGAATAACCGGTGAGAGCAGGTAGGCGGCCAGTCGCACTGACTCGAGCACGGTGTAGAGCACCTGTTCCGTTTCTGCCTGCCTGCCCTGTTTGTAGAGGGTCCAGGGGGCCGCCTCGTCTAGAAACTTGTTGCTGGCCTGGGTCAGGGCCAGAATGGCGGTACAGGCCCGACTAAAGGCTAACTGGCCATAGGCGGTCTCCACGATCGAGCCCAGTTGCTGGCCCAATGCTTTAAGTTTGTGATCAGTGGGGATGGCGGCCCGTTCGATGGCCGGTACCTTGCCGCCGCAGTAGCGCCCCGCCATGTTCAGGGTGCGATTTAGCAGGTTACCTAAATCGTTGGCCAGGTCGGCATTAAGGACATGGATGAAACGGGTTTCGTTAAAATCCCCATCCTTACCAAACTCGATTTCCTTGAGGAAGTAGTAGCGCACTGCGTCGGCTCCGTAGCGATCCACCAGGGCGACGGGGTCGAGGGTGTTGCCCTGGCTTTTACCCATCTTGTGACCGTCCTTGGTCAAAAAGCCATGGCCAAACACCTGACCGGGCAGGGGCAGACCGGCGGACATCAGCATGGCGGGCCAGTAAACGGCATGGAAGCGGAGGATGTCTTTGCCAATCAGGTGAAGGTTAATCGGCCACCACTGGGCGATCGCCCCCACCAGACTGGGGGGCTCCGTTGGATCCTGCAGGGCGGTGACGTAGCCCAGCAGCGCATCAAACCAGACGTAGAGGGTGTGATCGGGGTCATTGGGGACGGGAAAGCCCCACTCCAAGTTGACCCGGGAGATGGAGAAGTCCTGCAGGCCCTGCTTTACAAAGCTAAGTACCTCATTGCGGCGGGTTTCCGGTTGAATGAACTGGGGCTGGTCAGCGTAGAACTGCTCCAGCCGATCCTGGTAGTTGGATAGCCGGAAAAAGTAGTTTTCTTCATCGCGCCATTCCACCGGTTTATTGGTGTGGATGGGGCAACGATGCTCCGCCAGCAGATCCCGCTCCTCTTTAAACTCTTCGCAGGCAACGCAATACCAACCCTGCTGCTGCCCTTTATAAATGTCCCCCCGTTCCCAGACCCGCTGAAAAAATTCCCGGACAATCACTTCGTGGCGGGGGTCAGTGGTGCGGCTAAAGCGATCGTAGGCGATGTTTAACTTTTGCCAAAGCTCCACAAAGCCGGCGGCGACCTGATCACAGTGGGTCTGGGGATCCACTCCCCGCTCCTGAGCCGTGCGCAGAATCTTCTGGCCATGCTCGTCGGTGCCAGTGACTAGCAGCACCGGCCGACCGGTGAGACGATGGAAGCGAGCTAGCACATCAGCGGCAATAGTGGTGTAGGCGCTACCAATGTGGGGCAAGTCGTTGACGTAGTAAAGTGGAGTGGTGAGGGCGAAGGCGGAGCGATCGCCAGGGTCAAAAATCATAGGAAAACGCATCTAGGGATCCAACTACATCAGCGCTAGCCCTGGGGATAGCCAAGTAAACCAACCAAGGGCGGACCTTTGCGTTCCCCACCCGTTCCACTAAGAAGAGCTCCCATAGCCTTGGCCACAACGCTTAGAGCATCGTTGATCGGTCAAAGCTGATAGCGAAAGGGCGTTCTGGCTATCCTCCACCCCCTTGCAGAGGGCTGGAGCTATACTAGCAAGCCCGGATGACGTTGTGACGGCACTGCCATCAAACCAGGCTTCAGCTCTTTAGCGTAAACCCTTAGTCCTGATTTTCCAGGAAACAGCCGGTAAGATTTAACCATTGGGTCTTTTTACCCCCGCCAACCGATAAAACCGTCACCCATTTTCTGTTGCAATTCTTTATATTTTGTTACAGTAGTTATTGTCATTCTCGTTAGAGCAGCCTTCGCTAGAACAGTTTATAGACGTTGGATTGGGATAGAGAGTTCTATGCTACGTAGTTTGACTGGATTCCAGGCCAACACGACAGGCGACTTTGGGGAACGGACAATTAACTCCGTGGTCACTCAGTCCCTGCGTCATTTATTTACCCGCAGTGAGTTTATCGATGTAGCGGTGCGGTGCTCCCCTCCTAGTAAGTTGCTGCAGGGAGTGATTGACAGCTTTCGAATGGAGGGTCGCGGATTGGTGATCCGTAAGCAGTTTGAGACCGCCGAGATGATATTTGAAACCGATGCGGTGGCCATTGATATTGGGGCCCTGCTGGGCGGTAAGGTGCGGTTGCGCCAACCCACCCAGGCGATCGCCCAGGTGGTATTGACCGAGCTCGCCATCAACCAGGCCTTTCAGGCTGATCTGGTGCGGCAACACCTGGAAAACCTCACCGATGAGGCCCTGACTAATCTCTCCGGCGGCGAACCGGTCAGCTTCCGAGACATCCAGCTCACCCTGTACCCCGATCAGCGGGTCACCATTGCTGCCAAAACCGACCTGCCTAACCGCCAGGATGTACCGGTCCAGCTTGCCGCCCAAGTGACCGTGGAAAAACGCCGCCGAATCATTTTTGCCAACCCTGAGTTCCTGGCCGATGGTATTCCTGAAGTAGTGCAGGGCCTGTCGGCGGTGATGACCGAAGGCTTCGCCGCCATCCTAAATCGCATGGTGGATCTGGAGCGGTTTAACCTGGATGGGGTTCTACTGCGGGTGAATCGCCTGGAAACCCAGGGTAAGCAGCTGGTGCTTAGCGGCTACGCCCAGATCGATCATTTCCCCGGCACCCTCTAACCCCCTAGGCCCCCACCGCCTCCTTAGCGGCGTAGAGCACCTCGGCGGTGATCTGGCCAATGCCCTGGTCCCGGGCAAATTTTTCGGTGTTACGCTTCACCTTACCCCGCACGAAGCCCGGGATTTTTTGCAGCTCCGTCAGGCCGTCGGGGCTCCAACCCAGGTCAGCGGTGGCGCTGAGGGTGGCGGTGATGGCCTCCTTGGTGTCGTGGCCACCGAAGATCTCCAGCAGATGATCCTCCATGCCCAGGGTAAAGGAGTTATACACCAGGTCAACAATCTGGTTGGCCCCTTCGTAGCCCATGAAGGGGCGGTAACCCACGGGAAAGTTTTGAATATGGATGGGGGCGGCAATCACTCCGCAGGGGATGTTCAAGCGCTTACCCACGTGCCGCTCCATCTGGGTGCCAAAGATAGCGGCGGGTTCCAGTTGGGCAATGCGATCGGCGATCGCCCCGTTGTCATCGCTGATCAATACCTCGTCGCAGTACCCCTCCACCTGGGCTCTGAACCAGTCGGCATCGTACTTACAGTAGGTGCCCGCCAGCACCACCCGGATACCCATCTCCCGAGCCAGAATTTTAGTCATGGCGACGGCATGGGTGTTGTCGCCAAACACCACTGCCCGTTTGCCAGTTAAATTTTGGCAGTCAATCGATCTGGAAAACCAGGCCGCCTGGGAAACAAACCGGGTTTGCTCATCGATCAGGGGTTCGTAGTCCACCGTTGCCCCCTGCTGCTGCAATAGGGCCTGGATGGCCCGAATACAGCGGGCGGTTTCCACAATCCCCATCGGGGTAATGTCTACGTAGGGTATGCCCAGCTCCGCCTCCAGGTACTGGGCAGTCATTAACCCCACCTCCCGGTAGGGAACCAGGTTAAACCAGGCCCGCCCCATCTCCTGAATCTGATCTACCCTGGCTCCCTCCGGCATGACCAGGTTAACGGTAATCCCCAACTGGGCCATCAGGGTCCGCAGTTCCCGAGCGTCGTGGTTGTTGTGGAAGCCCAGGGTGGTGAGACCGAGGATATTCACCGAGGGTTGGGGGGTTTTCCCCTGGGGTAGGGTGCCCTGTTTGCGGGCCTTTTCGGTGTAAAACTGAACGATTTGCTGCAGGGTGCGATCGGCGGCCTGCAGTTCGTTGACCCGATAGTGGTTGACGTCCGCCAACAGCACATCTCCCTGGGCGCTGAGGCTAGCTCGCTGAACAAAGTTTTGTAGGTCCTCCTGGAGAATGCTGGAGGTGCAGGTGGGGGTGAGCACGATCAGGTCCGGGTGCTCCTCCTGGTCCTTACGAACAATGTTATCCACCACCTTTTCCTGGGAGCCTCGGGCTAGGACTGTGCGATCCACAATGCTGGCGGTGACGGGGGTGAAGTCCCGCTCGCGCTCCAGCATCGATCTCATAACGTTAAAGTAATCATCTCCCAGGGGAGCGTGCATGATGGCATGCACGTTCTTAAAAGAACTGGCGATGCGTAGGGTGCCAATGTGGGCAGGGCCCGCATACATCCAGTAGGCCAGTTTCATAACGTTAGTCTCCTTAGTGGCAGTGGTCAGCGTGAGCTTGCCGAAACACCCTGAACCGGCCAAACCAAAGGAAAATCAAAAATATACTAACGCCATTGTGACCGAAACCCATCGGTCTTGTTCCGATCAGGACACTATTCTTTACCTTAAGCAAGAGCCATTAGGTTCGGTGCCGCCCCTGATACTTCGTGGCATAAATCTACCTGACGTTTATTTCAATTCAAGGAGCGGTAGACCGTTTTCTGCTGCTCGGCCCCAGGTCGGTAGCCAGAAGTGCCTATTCTGTTTACCTCCTGCTCACTGAGTCCTGACTCCCTTCCCAAACTACCGCGATAGAATGGGGATATGTTGCCGGTGGCTGATCCATGACCCCCTTGCCCCGTCCCAAACCCTTGGCAGGCTCCCCGTTGCAGCCGGGGCTGCCCACCATGTACGACCTACCCAGTGAGTTTCCTGAGGAGCCGGGTTTGCCTGACGTTTTCCACGATTTGCAGCCCCAACTGCTGAGCCAGACCCTGCACCTGGCGGACTACAGCCGAGATAACTACTGCGATGCCTCGGACCTGAACCTCTACTACGACCCCGAGCATCCCCTCTGGCACAAACGCCCCGATTGGATGCTGTCGGTGGGGGTGCCCTGGCTCTACGGTGGCCAGGACCTGCGGCTCAGCTATGTGACTTGGCAGGAGGGCAAGGGGCCGGAGGTGGTGGTGGAGTTTCTGTCGCCGGGCACGGAGCGGGAGGACCTGGGCCGGTTTTTCCAGACGGGGGATGAAATCCCCAGCCCCCAGCCCATCCTGCGCTCCGCCTCACCGCCGGGAAAGCTGGAGGTCTACGAGCGCTACCTGCAGGTGCCCCACTACATTGTCTACAGTCGCTACAGCCAGACGCTGCGCTATTTCAAGTGGGTGGCGGGGCGCTACGAAGAGCAACCCCTGGCTCCCCAGCCCCCTCTAATCTGGTTGCCGGATTTGCACCTGGGCTTAGGGATCTGGTCGGGGGAGTTTCAACGCACGCCGGGGCGGTGGTTGCGGTGGTGTGACCAAGACGGTCAATGGTGCTTGACCGAAGCCGAGCAGGAGTGCCGGGCTAAGGAGCAGGAACGGCAAGCCAAGGAACAGGAACGCCGGGCCAAGGAACGAGAACGCCAAGCCAAGGAACAGCATCAGCAACGGGCCGATCGCCTAGCGACTAAACTAAGGGAATTGGGGGTTGACCCCGACCAGGTGCAGTAGGAGAGATCTAGAACTCAGCAGCCAGGGGGGAGACTAGGATGCAGCCCAGTTTTGCACCCCTCACCCTAAATCCCTTTCCCATGGCTCACCACGATCGCGGCTGAAAACTTAGGTCATTGGCCAGGGTAACGGTGTCACCGGTTTGTTTAATCACCCAGAGCCCTGGCTGGTAGGCGTAGCGATCCACACCGCGATCGATTTCAATGGCGGCGACGGCCCCGTAGATGCGGTAATCGCCGTGGTGGGGAAAGGCCAGACGAAACCGGCTAAGGGTGTCTAAAAACCCATCCACATCCTCCTGGCTGAGGCGGGACTTAACCTCACTGGACTTTGGACTA
>JBEIUS010000182.1:0-5980 GCA_040374235.1 Leptolyngbya sp.
CCACCCGCCGGGGTAGCCACGGGGTACGACGACCCACCCTCATCTGCAGAGACAACAACAAACAGGCGGAGCCCAAAATTGTCGTAAACCCCGGCGGCATGGGAAAGAGAAAGGGCAAGACCAGCAACCCGATCACCAAACTAAACCCCCGTTCCGCCGTCTCCGCCAACAAATCCGCCAGGGTGAGGGGCTGGTGAGCCAGCCGTTCTAAAAGAACTTTAATTTCTTGAGAAAATTTAACATGCATAAAATTTAAGGTTTTAATCTTTCGAAATATATAGGTTTAGCGAGCAGGCTATAATCTCCGGCCCCACACCAGCAGGCCTGCCAAGCTCAGTATAGCCGTAGTTGCGGGAAAACCGTAATGGGCAGTGTTTATATCACCACCCGATCCGGAAGGCAAGAAGCATTTACATTTCGTATTAGCTTGTTACAATGATATATACAAGTGTTGGTTTGACCAGGTTTGCGACTCAGGCGGGTAACAACTAGACCAGCACTACCCCGTAACTGCTAGGAGGTTTTCCATGTTAGCTATTCTATTTTGTGTATTACTGGTGGGTTGGGTTGCGGCAGCGCTGATCGGTACCCAAGCCTACTTTAGGGGCGAACAAACTAAACCCATCCACGAACGTAACTGGCGCTCCCCTGGTTTCGAGCAACTAGCCCAATCGATTACCGGTCAATCCACGGATTTCAGTGAGCGGGTGCCTGCCTATGGCGGAGATGCTTTCTCTAGTCAGCTGATTACCCCTAATGATGCCTAGTTACCGCTGATGCCACCAATGGTAGGTTAAGTAAGCCTACAGGTGTTAACGCAAAAACGGGAGGATTTTCACCCTCCCGTTTTGTTTGACTGGTTTGGCTCTGGGTTAAAGTATCTTTGCCTCTATCGCTTAGGCGCTGACGCCAGGTTTGCTGGCGCTTCTGTAATTGGCGCTGGCGGGCAGAGCCACCTCGACCCTTGCTGTTGCGACCGGCTTGCCGGGGAGATTCCCAGCGTTTTAACCGTTGTCCCATGGTACTAACCTCCACCAATGCTGGGGATGGTTTTATTTTAGCTCGACTATCAAGCGATCGCCCCCAGGAAAACCGCCCAAGGTAACACTCCGAACCCCAGGGCAATGGCGATCGCCAACACCAAGCTAGCACTAACCGCCAGTAACCGCTGGGAGCCCTGCAACAACCCCAGGGACTGCAAGGCACTCCACAGCCCGTGGCGCAGGTGTAGCCCCAGTCCTGCCAGGACGACGGAGTAGACCAGGGTGGGAGCTGGTTGGCGAAACACCTCCACCACCAATCGAGCCAGGTCTCGCACGGTTTCCCCCTGCAGCTCGGTGCTGTAGTAGGGGCCAAACTTAAAGGTGAGCAGGTGGGCTACTAGAAAAATTCCTAGGGTCGCCCCGGTTGCCACCATGGATCGGGAACCGAGGGACTGGAGACGGTCTTCCCCCACCGATTGGTACCGTTGGTAATTCTGGGGCCTGGCCCGTAGCCGCCCCACAAAAATCTCTAGGCCCACCGCCATGTGCACCAGTAGGGCTAGCAGCAGTAGGGCTTCAATGGCGTAGAGTACTCCCCCCCAGTTCTCCAGCCGATGGGCGTAGGCATTGTAGGCCTGGCGCCCGGCCCACAGCCACAGGTTGCCCACCAAGTGGACTACCACAAAGGTGACTAGGGCGAGCCCAGTAAGGCCCGACGCTAACTTTTTGCCAATCGGCGATCGATAAAACCGTAGCAGCGGGGAGGGGGAGGACGATGGCTGGGGGTCTGGAGCTTGCAGAAAGTCGGTCATGGCGGCTGGGGAGAGAATAGGGTAACCCAGGGTTGAGGTTAGGGTTGATTGTGGCTTAACGGACTAGGGCTGGGCGGGCCGGGCCCACCAGGCCAGGGCATAGGGCTCCACCGATGGCGGGTAAACCACCCTCAACTTATAGGACTCGGTTTTGGGAATGGGATAGAAAATGTGTTCCACACTATCCACCTGGCTGGTGGAGGCCCAGACACTCTGGCTCAGATCATCGGCATCGGCGGGCAGGAGGTAGAGATCGAGGTTGGCCAGGGGGGCAGCCCTAAACCCTTCCCCCAGGTCGTAGCTACCGTTACCATTGCTATCCACCAGGTCCACCTGGCGCTGCCAGGTGAGGGTGGCCGAGAGGTAGCTACCCGCCTGCAGGGGATCGGTGAAACGATAATCCTGAAAGCGAGCTCCCTCCTGCTCAGGGGACGCACTGTAGTGCCAGCCCACCGCCGGTACTCCGCCGGGCCCCCAGGTGCCCGGCAGCAACTGTTGGTAGGCCCGGTAGGCATTGAGGTGCCCGGTGCCCAGATTCCGATGTAGGGGAATGGTGCGATCGCGGTAGGCGTCGCTATCAAGCCAGGTGCGGTTATCGGCATCCAGCAGGGTACGCCCCATACCCAGTCGTTGGCCATCGCCCCGATCCTCCAACTTATCGGCGGAGTTGAGTAAAACCGCCTTCATCACCAGGGGGTGGCGGCCGTCTAAGGAGCTGTGCTCTACCCCGGCCCGCAGCTGCCGATCCACCAGTTGCTGCAGCAGGGCCACGGTACCCACCACATGGGGAGCGGCAAAGCTGGTGCCACTGCCGGTGGTGATCTGACCATCGGGGTCGATCAGGGTAATTTGACTGCCGGGGGCGACCAGATTGATAGACCGCCGCGGCCCCTCGTTGCTTTCACTGGCCGGTGATCTAGGCGACCTTACGGTTGGTTCACTACCCAGGTTAGCAAAGTCAATTTTTCTAAATACTCCTTCCAGCCGGCGGGAGTAGGCCACATTAATGCCATTAAAGTTATCGGTGGGAATGGGAATCCCCCCCAATCCCTGGTTGCCGGCCACTACGTAGAGGGTTTGGTGGACCCGGGATGACCAATCAATACACTGAGTAAGTAGAGCATCCCCATCCAGTTGGGGTTGGTCCCGGGGGTCACGGCTGAGGGGCTCCCCAAAGCTAAAGTTAATCGCCCGTACATCTCCCCCATTCTGATTGGCCACCGCCTGGGCAGCCAGACATTCCTGGGGTTGGCTACTCACCTCCCCCAGTTCGCCAATGGCCGCGGAATAGAGTAGGGCGTCGGGGGCCACCCCAGGATAACGCTTATCGTGGCTGATCATGACGCTAGCCACGTTGGCGGCATGGCCATCCACGTAATCATCGGGGTTGGCCCACCGGTTCAACCACAGTACCCGACGAACCGCCACCGGCATATGCTCGTAGGCCAACTTATCAAGGCCAAACTGACCGGGGCGGCCAATTTCCACCTGGCCAATGGCGATTTTGGCTCCGGTCAGGTGGTACGGATCCCCATGCAGGCGCAGGGCATCAATGCCCTCTGCGGCCAGGGAAGTAGCCAGGGCCCAGACGGGTCTGGCGATGGGGAGCAAACCGGCGATCGCCACAATTCCCAAGGTGGTTTTAGCGATCACTCCCAACTTTATGCCAGACCCGCCCCCCTGCTGTCCCTCATCCATCGCCGTTTCCTAACCCCTATCTATGCCTGAGCCCACTTTAGTACATAAAGACCTGGGAAGACCACAGGCTAAGGGGTCAGGGAGGGTGGTGGTGGATGACGGGTAGAGAGCTATAGTGGAGCATCGAGTCATGGGGTTTGGTTTCCAAGGAGGCCTTGGGCAGGGTCTTTCCCCCAAACTGCCTCAAAAATTCAATGCCTGATCCAACACCTGGCGAGCCTGCTCTGCCTGACTGCGGGCTTCGCGAAAACGAAGATTACTCTGGGCAAAGGCCTTCAACGTCTTGAAGCCATCCTTTAACTCCGCGAGCTGATCGTCAGTAATCGGCTCCTCGCTAAACAGCAGATCGACTAAAGTCCTGACCTGCAGAGCCTGATCCCGAGAACCCTGGAGTTTTACCTTGAGGCTGGCCAGTTGGTGCAGTACCTGAATGGCTTGAACCACCGACTCTTCCTGTTGCTGGATAGCAACTGAGGGGGTTGGTGGCTCCACCTCAACCAATTGGTCAGCACTAAAGCCATCGGCCAAAGGGGTAGGTAGATCGCCATCGTCAAGCAGGGTAATGAGTTGGTCCATTGCTTTCTCCCGAGCCTTGGAGGAATCTTTTCCGGGCACTGTTAATACTACTTCAGGACTCTGGGCTAGGGTATAGCTAACCATGGTAAATAGTTTTAATGTACTAATTAAATATAGTTCTTTTCAGAAAAGGATTCAATTTCCTAGCCAGGTTCATCCCTAGGAACTTAGATCCGCGTGTACCACCGATCGTAACCGCTGATGAAGACCGGAGGTTTGCCGCCGAGGCACAAAGGGGGGAATGGGATCAAGGGAAGAGGATGTGACCCGAGTTGCGGCCAGTTCCCCCAGGGGCCGAAAATTGGGCATGGGGCGAGACTGAGCCGGACCAGGCCAGATCACCAGGGTCTCTAAATCGGTGGGCGGGGTAGCAGTATCGGTATGGCCCGTCGGCGCTGGAATAGCGGGGCGGGGGGAGAAAGTCGGTTCGGTGGGGACTTCAGAGCTAACCAGCAGGGTTTGACCTAAAACAATTGACTCAAACTCTCGATTGAAATGCCGCAGGGGCGTCCCGCGGCGCTGCCATAGCTGCAGAATGTAGTCTACTGAAACTATCTTGTAGCGGCCCTGGTAGAGGGCTTCGGTAATGGCGTGGCCAACCCAGACCGGGCCAAACTGGTCTAGCCAATGACTAATCAGGGCTTCTGTCTGGTAGTTGCCGATGTCAAAGCTATACTCCCTGAGCAGGGCCAGGATGGGGGCAATGGCTGGGGATAGGCTAGGATTGACCATAACAGTTTCCGAGGATTTACCCCTAATGGGCCAAGGGTTTAGGCACTCAAGTAGGCCGGCTCATATCCTCATTAAATCTTAATCCTCAAAATCCGTCACGGCAATTTTCCCATGGCCACTCCCCTACGCTTTCTGAGTTATCGCTACCCCTGGCTCTACGACGGGATTTCCCGCACCGCCGCCCTCACCGTTGGTGGAGAACGCCGTTTCCGCAACCTGGCACTGCAGAATGTGGCGCTTACCCCCACTAGTGCGGTCCTTGATCTATGCTGTGGCGGGGGCCAGACCACCAGATTTTTGAGCCGCTCTGGTGCTCAGGTAACCGGCTTAGATGCCTCCCCGAGGGCGATTGAGCGGGCTCGAGGTCAAGTTCCCCAGGCCACCTTTGTGGAGGGCTGGGCAGAGGCCATGCCATTGGCGAATGCCAGCTTTGACCTGGTGCATAGCAGTGCCGCCCTCCATGAGATGGAGCCCGATCAACGACGCCGCATTTTTGCCGAGGTGGAGCGGGTACTAAAACCCGGTGGTCAGTTTGTCCTGGTGGATTTTCACCGACCTCAAAATCCTCTATTTTGGCCAGGGCTGGTTCTCTTCCTTTGGCTATTTGAAACCCACACCGCCTGGGGCATGCTAGCGGTGGACCTGGAACAGGAATTGGCTGATCTGGGCTTCATTGATCGCCATAGACAACTTTACGCTGGTGGTAGTCTGCAGGTAATTCAGGCCACCAAGTCGATCTACGAAAACGGGTAAGTAAGCTCATAGTAGTGCTTGCTTAGCAGACAGGAACCGCTATATCTGGAGGAAACTTAGACATCGCATGAGCAGATCTTGTCGGGCCCGTGAGTCCGACTAGTTGTCCCAGGAATCTGGACATCCTGGATTCTCTCTCGCAAAAGTGACAAAACAAGGATAAGCTTAGTACTACTAGGTAATTACCTGGTAACATGTAAAAAATTATTCTATGATCGTAATCACCAATCAAAACACATTCTTCGATTATTATAATTTATTTAATCAGCGATGTTTTTGATAAAATTGAGAAAATTAAAGCTTTCTTAAACGTTTTTATGTATTCTATTTTATAACAGTTCTTCCCCTGGCGAAGCATAAGCGCATGGTTCAGAGTTATGAACTGAAAAGTTATTCCCAGCTCAGTCATTTTTCGTAGGTTCAGGA
>JBEIUS010000254.1:0-2542 GCA_040374235.1 Leptolyngbya sp.
GTTGATCGTAGGCTTTAAAGCCTAGCAACCAGATTAACCAGGGATAGAGCAACACCTGGGCTGCCCGAATCAGGAAAAATACCGGCAATACCAGGGCGGTAACCCAAAGGGCGAGATGGTTACGCCACCAGCCATAGCGCTGGCTGAGGTAGCCGTTAATCCCCAGGCGGGGACGCTGGTGACGATACACCCACTGATGGCCCCAGATCCAAACCTGGGTAGCCAGGACCTGGCCCACCAGGGCGCTGAGAACCCCACCCCACCCCGCCTGGAGAAAGCCCCCTAACCAGGGTAACCAGACTATCACAATCAAAACCAAATCTAGCCCTGGGGTGTGGCATAGGGCGCCGATCAGGCGTTTTCCCCAGGGCCCCAGGCGACCCATGAGGGTAAGGCCGGTGGCCAGGGTCAGAATGACTAAAAATATTATCAGGCTAAGAAGGACCAGAGCAGTCATGGGGTTAGGAGTACTTAGGATGGAGTTGATTAGGGAAAGTTAGGACTGGCCAGGGGTTCTGGCTGGTCTTTCCCCCGTTGCTCGGGGGTAGGGCTATACCGGGGCAGGAGCCACCGCAGCCACTGCCAGCCGGGGCGCAGGCTACGGTTAAAAATAGCTTCACGGGTATAGACCGTTTCGCCTAAAATTTCCCCAGCGGCCAGCAGGCCACTCTTAATCGCTGGGGAAATCCCTTCGCCAAAGTCAAGGGTGGCCAGTCCGGCGGAGTCCATCGCCCCACCTGGGAAAGTTTCCAGGCGCAGGTGCTACCGGCGGGGCCAGCACCAACGATAATCGTGTCGTAGTATTCCATAGTGATACCTTCCTTGATCCCTTGGTCTAGAGATTTCTTCCCTCCCCCACCCTGGGTTCAGCCCACTCACCGAGCCGGCTCTAGGAGATACTGGGCATTGCCCAACAACCGCCCCCCGTCCATATCAAAGTAGGCAATGCAAAGTATCAGGTAGAGTCGCCAGATGCGGCGAAACTTGGCGTAGTCCATGCCCACGTCTAGACGGGAAATCTCCTTTTGATGGGCATCAAAGTTGGCCAGCCAGCCTTGCAGGGTCTTTGCATAGTTGGCGCCGTTCAGATACCACTGGGCTCGGGTCACCAGGTGCTCGCGGTGCTGGGGTACCTCGTCGTAGCTCCAGATCCGCATGCGGGGAAAGATATAGCGGTTGAGGAAGGGGCTATAGCTGCTATAGGGTAAGTGGCTAGAGATAAAGTGGATGAATACCCGGCCCTCTGGCTTCAGCAGGCTAGCTAGCTTGGCAAAGGATTGGGTGAGGTTGCCAACGTGCTCGAAGAGTCCGATCGCCAAAATTTTGTCAAAGGGCTGATCGAAGTGAGCCTGGTTAAAGTCCTCCTCGCAGAGGGTGAAGCGACCGGAACTGAGGGCGCTGGTGGAGTCCTGCTGTTTGGCCCGCAGGTAATCACATTGGCGACCACTGAGGTTAAGGCCGGTCACCCGACAGTTGGGAAACTGGCTAAGCAGGTAGTTGCAAGAGGCTCCCCAGCCGCAACCCAGGTCAAGGATGCGATCTCCATCCTGCACACCTACCTTGGCAAAAACATCATCCAACATCTGACGCTGGGCCTCCTCCAGGCAGGTCGCCCCCCGCTCCCAGAGGGCCATGGTGTATTTCGGGTAAAAATTAGGGCTATCCCCCAACATGAGTTGAAATAAGCGGGTGGGCAGATCGTACTGGATCTTCATTAACTCCCGGGAGCCCTCCGCCAGTTGCTCACTTTCCCGCAGCAACCAGTCGTAGGAAACAAACAGCTGGGGATAGTGAGCTTGTACGCGATCCAGCACTCCATCCAGAAGATGCTTGAGGGGCTGGTCAGGCAGCTCTAACCCATTAATGTAGGCTTCCGCAGCAAGCAACTGCAGACCGTTGAAGAGTCGAATGGCCAGGGCGTTGGGCTGATTACTGTAGCGTTGGGCCGCAGCCTGAGTACCCGGTTGATCGGTGACATCAAAGCCTGGGTGGGTGCCCTGAGCCATCTCCAACCTCTTATCCCCAGCTCCATTATCATTTTCAAGAGGCCCTGGATAAGGAGGCAAACTGGTAACCTGCGGTTGTTCGATTAAGGCTTTAAAGTCCATTGCAATTTCTCCCCATTCATACCAAAACTAACATCGAAGGGAAATCATTTCAGGTCCTACAACGGTTTTCCCACCCCAACTAAATCCATCATCCGTCTCTTCAGGGTGAGAATCCTCTGGTTTCAGACATTTTTCCCAAGGATAAGCAGACATCCTTGAGAACCAAATTTCTGGGATTAACTCGGCCTATACTGCTTAGTGAGTAAGTAGAATTGGTGATTTTTTAGACTTAATAAATTACCTCGGCTTTAGTTCTATTAGAACTAGGTTTAATAGAGAACTACTCCTAAGCTAGATCCCTTTTTATTAAATGGTTTTAGTTCTTTTCAAAAGTTAATAGGAGTGACCAATCCTTAGAGGACGTTTTGAGAGAAGGGTTAAAGTGTACCCCGTTGTCTAGACAGTTAGGGTAGGAATTTAAAGTAGAGTCGCCA
>JBEIUS010000151.1:0-8067 GCA_040374235.1 Leptolyngbya sp.
CGTTTCCCTCAGGCGCTTTACTAATGTACCCCCTATACCCCCTCCCTGTCAATACCCCACCGCTACCTTTCTCCCAAAATCCCTCTAACCCTTACTCCCTATAGAGGTTTTGACTTGAATGAAGTACATGGCTCCGCCTCACCCCCCATATTAAGGGGAGATTGAGGCGGAGCTTAGAAGTCGAAAAGCTTGGGGGGTCTGAAGCCGAGATGATTTGTATCTCACTGAATCGAGAACCGCTATAGAACAAAAAACATCATAGGATGCTGCTCTGTAGACGCTATATACCTCAGAGAACTCAGGCTGAGCTCGTAACCCCAACAAGCAATTGACCTCAGCAGTTTTGTGAGGCCTCCTCGAACCCCTGGGCTCCTAGGATCGCTCACCGGTAACGATGTAGGCGACTCGCTTGCCAATGTTAGTGGCGTGGTCAGCGATGCGCTCCATGTAGCGAATGGCTAATATTAGTAGTATTGTCGGTTCAACAGACCCCACCAGGTCAGTTTGATGGGCTAGGTATTCATAAATATCGCGATAGTCACTGTCTACGATATCGTCCTTCCGTTTAATTTCCAGTCCTGAGGCCGCATCTAAGTCGGACAGGGCTAGCAGGCTCATCGCCACCATGGAACGACACCGGTCTAACATAATCTGGACTCGCCCCATGAGGGGATGGATTGGGTAAGGAAACAGCTTAATCGCCACCTCCCCCAGGTCCTTAGCGTAATCGCCAATGCGTTCCAGATCCCGGACCATTTGGATAAACGCTCCAATCCGGCGCAGATCTTCCTCCTCCAGGACCTGCATGGTAAATAATTGAATACAGTCCACCTCAATCTGGCGATAGAATTGATCAATCTGTTTGTCCTGAATTTTCAGGCGTTGTAATGCCTCCAGGTTGCGATCACAGAGGGCATCGCGGGCTAAAACACAGGAATTCTCAGCTAAAGCGCCCATGCGCAACAGGTCACGCTGCACCCGCAGGAGTTGTCGTTGAAATTCAGTGCGTTGAGGTTGGGTGGTGTTCACTGGCGGAATATATCAGTAGCAATAGAAGAGTAATAACGTCAGATCAACAGATCAACAGTGGAACCAATAGTAACCATAGAAGCCTCGCGTTAAATGCCAGCATTGCAACAGACTAACTTGGGTGTAGTAATCGGTTTTCCCCAGCGCGATCGCCGTGGTGGCTCCATTTGATCGTTTTCAACATCTCAACTAATTGTAGTCAACCGTTAAGCTGTGTAACAGTTGGGGCAACCCTTAATCCATGACTAACCCTCTTGTTTAACAATCAGGTCTAGGTAGGGGCTCAAGACCCACTCTTGGAACCCTGATCCCTGCCTAGCTCGATATCAACCAACCCTGGGTGAGCAATAATTTACTGATCATCCAGCTTTGCTTGTCATCCAACCTTGAGGAATACTCCTATGGCCCTTTCCGATACTCAGATCTTCATTGCCCTAGCCCTTGCTCTCGTACCCGGTATTTTGGCATTTCGTCTATCAACAGAACTTTATAAGTAGGTTAAGTTCTCGGTCTTGAAGGGTTAATGTTACGGGAAACATAGCCTTGGCAAAGCCCCTACCCAGCCCATGCTTTGACCGGTTCACCGTACCCTAAGGGTTCTGGCTAGCTTCCGCCCCGTTTAACAGGGTGGAAGCTATAAACTTCCTAGGTGGGGCTGGGACTTGATACCAGGTACAGAAACCCTGACAAATACGGTCAGGGTTTCTGGTTGCCAGAGTCAGATCGAGCTAAAGCCCACTCACCTGAGGGGTATTTTTGATCGGCGCCATGGCACCAGAGAACACCAGCCCCCGTCGCGTATCCAGGGTTAGGATGGTGCCATCGCGAATGGTTCCTGTCGCATTCTTTACCCCCAGGATCACCGGTACACCAAGGCGTAAGCCAATTACCGCCGCGTGGCTGGTGAGGCTTTCCTCCTCGGTGATGATGCCTCGACAGCGTCGAATCACATCCACAAAGTCGGCACTAGTATGGGGTACCACCAGAATTTCCCCATCGTTAAAGTCCTGAATTTCCAGGCTATGGTGGGCTACCCGGGCCCGCCCACTCACGGAGGCCTCGCCTACCCCCACGCCACGACCCAGCACCGCCGTCACCACGTCAACCTTGATCAGGTCCGTCGATCCGGACACCCCCTGCAGGGTCCCCGCCGTCAACACCACTAGATCCCCGTCCTGCAGCAGACCCTTTTCCTGGGCCACCCCCATGGCTGCCTGGAAGGTTTGGGTGGTGGAAGGTAAATCAAGCACCAATAGAGGGCGTACCCCCCACACCAGTTGTAGCTGGCGGGCCACGCTCACCAGGGGGGTGACTGCTAAAATTGGGGTCTGGGGCCGATACTTGGAGACATTTCGAGCCGTGGACCCACTTTTAGTCAGGGTCATAATAGCGGCGGCGTTAAGTTGGGCCGCAATCCGACTCACCGCCTGACTGATGGCATTAGGAATGGAACACACCCCGAAGCCCACCGCATCTCGGTGGATGATCCCCTCCTGCTCTGTCCGCACCGCCACCCGGGCCATGGTCGCCACCGCCTCGACAGGAAACTTACCCACAGCGGTTTCATTGGAGAGCATAACCGCATCAGTGCCATCTAAAATGGCATTGGCAATGTCAGAAACCTCAGCCCGGGTGGGACGGGGGTTCGATACCATGCTATCAAGCATTTGGGTAGCGGTAATCACCGGTATGCCGAGGGAATTGGCGGTCAAAATCAGGCGCTTCTGTAAAATCGGCACCTCCTCCGCCGGCAGCTCTACTCCCAGATCCCCGCGGGCCACCATGACCCCGTCCGACAGAGAGAGGATGGCCTCCATCTGTTCGATCGCTTCATGCTTTTCGATTTTGACAATGACTGGCACATGCTTGCCAGCACTGGCAATGATTTCCTTGATTTCCAGCACATCCTGGGGGTTACGGACAAAACTCAGGGCCACCCAGTCTACCCCCTGATTGAGGCCAAACATGAGGTCTTTCCGGTCTTTTTCCGTCAGGGCCTTAATCGATAGGTATACCCCAGGGAAGTTAACCCCCTTGTTGTTGGATAGGGGACCCCCCACCACCACCCGACAGTGCAACTCCTGGGCGGCCAAGTCCACGGCCTCCACCTCCATTTCCACCCGGCCATCGTCTAACAGGATTCTGGCACCAGCGGGGACCTCCTGGGCCAGCTTATCGTAGGTCACACAGGCGCGCTCCTGGGTACCTGGGAGCGGTTGGCTGGTGAGGACAAACCTATCGCCCTTAGCCAGTTGGATGGCCCCCTCCTCAAACTTACCCAGGCGGATTTTGGGTCCCTGCAAGTCCTGCAAAATCCCCACCGGTTGGTTGAGCTCAAAGGAGACCTGCCGGATCAGGCGAATACTCCGCTGGTGGTCCTCATGGCTGCCGTGGGAAAAGTTCAGGCGCAGGGTGGTGGCTCCCGCTTCGATCAGGTCCCGTAACACCTCAGGCTTTTGAGTCGCTGGCCCAATGGTGGCGACAATCTTGGTACGACGACGATTAGAGGAGGACAGGTTAGAGGGCATAGATCACATCAGAGGGTAGGCAAAAGACCGGAGCCTATAGAACACACTTTAACTATCCAGGATTGCCCGGTAGATAACGGTATGCAATGGGACCTTTGGGGGAATTTCCCAATAGCTCCCCACCCAAGTCTAGGGAAAAACTGCCCCTGGTGGAGGATGGGAAAAATATTTTTTCCCTGAGGAGCCGTCACAAAACTTTATTATCTAGGCATCCTAACGTATACTACCGAAGACACTGGTGTGTAGGAGCAATGCGACATGTCGGCGGCAGCTGAGCCCCTGACGATACGAAAAACCGTTCCCCCTGAGTTATTAAAAACCGAGGGGGGCTTGAGTCCGAATACTCTGATGTTTATTGCGTCGGCGGGGTTGATTACCCTGTCAACTCTGGGTTACTTTCTCTGGGGCTGGGTGAGTTGGTGTGTGTTTTTGATGAATGTGCTCTCCCTACACCTGGCGGGTACCGTTATCCATGACGCCTCCCATAATTCTGCCCACCGCCACCGCATTGTCAATGCGATCCTGGGCCATGGTAGCGCCTTAATTTTAGGGTTTTCCTTTCCGGTGTTTACCCGGGTGCACCTGCAGCACCATGCCCACGTTAACGATCCAGAGAATGATCCCGATCATTTTGTCTCCACCGGTGGGCCCCTCTGGTTGATTGCCGCCCGGTTTTTTTACCACGAAATTTACTTTTTCAGGCGTCAGCTATGGCGTAATTGGGAACTGCTGGAGTGGTTTCTGGGACGCCTGGCGGTGGGCCTTTTGGTGCTAGCGGCCTGGCGGTTTGATTTTTTAGGATACATTTTTAATTTTTGGTTTTCCCCTGCCTTGGTGGTGGGTATTGCCCTGGGTTTATTTTTTGATTACCTGCCCCATCGCCCCTTCCAGGAGCGCGATCGCTGGAAGAATGCCCGGGTTTACCCCGGTGCCCTCCTCAACTTGATGATCATGGGTCAGAATTACCATCTCGTTCACCATCTTTGGCCCTCCGTACCCTGGTACAAGTACAAGCCCACTTACGAGGTGATGCGCCCCTTGCTGGATGCTAAGGGGTCGCCCCAATCCCTCGGGTTGCTACAAATGAAAGACTTTGCCAGCTTTATTTACGACCTGTTCCTGGGAATTCGCTTTAAGGGCCATTAGGGGCATGACCGATGGTTCCCCCTCTCCTCCATCCCCCCGCAACCGTACCTTGACCTTGGACAGGGTCGATCGGGCCCGGTTGTCTGCCCGTCTGATTACCCCTATCCCAGCCCAGCCCTTTGACCCGGTGCCAATCGGCACCATCCAGGGTGACTGCCTGCAGGTCGCCCCCCTGCTGCCCAGGAGGTGGGTTGATCTGCTGTTCCTCGATCCGCCCTATAACCTCAATAAGTGCTTCAACGGCCGCAGTTTCTCCCGATCCAGCGTGGAGCACTATAGCCAGTGGCTTGATCAGGTGATCACCAGTCTGAAGCCCCTGCTGAGGCCCACCGCCTCCATCTATATCTGCGGCGATTGGCTGTCTTCCGCCTCCATCTTCCCCGTAGCGGCGGCCCACTTCATCGTTCAAAACCGCATCACCTGGGAGCGGGAGAAGGGCCGCGGTGCTAAAACCAACTGGAAGAATGCCAGCGAGGACATCTGGTTTTGCACCCTCTCCTCCACCTACACCTTTAACGTTGACCAGGTGAAACTGCGGCGCCGGGTGATTGCCCCCTACCGTCAGCCCGATGGCACCCCTAAGGACTGGCAACAGACCGTTCAGGGTAACTTCCGCGATACCTACCCCTCCAACCTCTGGACAGACATCACCATTCCCTTCTGGTCCATGGCGGAAAATACCGATCACCCCACTCAGAAAAGTGAAAAGCTGCTGGCTAAGTTAATCCTAGCCAGCACCAATCCAGGGGACTTTGTCCTTGATCCCTTCCTGGGTAGCGGCACCACCTCAGTGGTGGCCAAAAAGCTGGGGCGTCGTTACCTGGGTATTGAGCTGGACCAGGAGTATGGCCTGCTGGCGGAACGACGCCTGGAACTGGCGGAAACCCAACCCACCATCCAAGGCTTCACCCATGGGGTGTTTTGGGAACGCAATAGCCTCACCCCTTAGATCGGTCGTAATAATTCACTCCCCCCCCTAGCAAAGTGACCGAAGCCCCTGATGTCTCGTTGAGAAGTGGGGGGAGTGTGAACGGTTACGATCGGTCAGCCCTAGGCTATAGCTCCGATTCAGGCTTCTCTGGTTCGGGCTTCAACAGCGGAAAGGCAATCACATCGCGGATGCTGGGGCTATCGGTGAGCAGCATCACCAGGCGATCGATGCCAATGCCCTCCCCGCAGGTGGGGGGCAGCCCGTGCTCCAGGGCGGTGAGAAAGTCCTCATCTACGCCGGTGGCCTCCAAATCCCCCGCTGCTTTACGAGCTGCCTGCTGCTCAAAACGCTGGCGCTGATCCGTGGGGTCGGTGAGCTCGGAAAAGCCATTGGCGGTTTCCCGGCCTACCACAAATAACTCAAACCGCTCCACCACACCGGGTTTACTGCGGTGGGGCTTAGCCAGGGGAGAAATTTCCACCGGATGATCGGTCAAAAAGGTGGGCTGAATCAAGGTGGCTTCAATTTTCTGCTCAAACACCTCGTTCAGGAGCTTACCGATCGAATCACAATCCTCAACCCCGTGGAGGTTGAGGGGGGCGACGGCAGCCCTGGCCTCAGCTAGACTGCTGTACTGGTGAAAATCCAGGCCCGTTTCCTCCCGCACCAGATCATGCATGGTCACCCGGCGCCAGGGGGGGGTAAGATCAATGGTGTGCTCCTGGTAGGTGATCTGCAGGGTGCCCAAAGTATCCCGGGCCAGGGTAGCCACCAAGTCTTCGGTCAGATCCATAAAGTCATGGTAGTCAGCGTAGGCCTGGTAAAACTCAACGCTGGTAAATTCTGGGTTGTGGCGGGTAGAGACCCCCTCATTACGAAAGATTCGGCCAATCTCAAACACCTTTTCAAAGCCTCCCACCACCAGGCGCTTCAGGTGCAGTTCGGTGGCAATGCGCAGGTAGAGGTCCATCTCCAGGGTGTTGTGGTAGGTGGTGAAGGGACGGGCCTCCGCCCCCCCCGCCTCGGTTTGCAGCACCGGGGTTTCGATTTCTAAAAAGCCCCGGTCCTCCAGATAGCGACGAATCCCGCTGGTAATCAGGGCTCGCCGGCGAAAGGTCTCCCGCACCGTGGGGTTGACAATTAAATCGACGTAGCGCTGGCGGTAACGCTTGGCCACATCGGTGAGCCCATGCCATTTGTCCGGCAGGGGCAGCAGGGCCTTAGTGAGGATAGCGTATTCCCCCACCTTGATGGAGAGTTCCCCCTTTTCCGTGCGCTTGACCGTACCCTTGACCCCCAGAATATCCCCCACATCGGTGAGTTGCTTCAGGTGGGTAAAGGCGTCGGCATCGATGGCCGCCATGGCGGTCTGGACTTCCGCCTTGTCAAGATACAACTGAATGGTGCCGGTCTCATCCTGAAGGCTAAAAAAGGCCAACTTGCCAAACACCCGGCGGGCCACAATTCTACCCGCCAGAGAGACCACTACCCCCACCTCCTCCCCAGGGGCTAGATCGGTATAGCGGTCCTGTAATTCGGCGGCGTGGGCGGTGACGGGCCAGCGGTAGGCGAAGGGGTTTAGCCCCAACTGCTGCAGAGTGGCCACCTTTTGCAGACGAGTCGCGCGGATTTCTTCCAGGCTGGAGGCACTCTGACCGGGGGAGGTGGCGGGGGCAGACATAGGTAGGGACTAACAACTAATAGAATCAGCCCCCATTATAGGGAACCCGGGCCACTCCACTCAGGTCTATCGGTACAGCCATGGGCAAAGCGGCTCAGGAGCGGGCTAGTCGAGCCTGGCATAACCCTATCCAGTGCTCCTGAGTGCTGACTTTTGACTAAGGATCGCCGATCTATACCCCAACCCCCTAGGGCACCTGCCAGGCCCGCTGGTGGTAACTCTCTGGGGTCGGGAACAGGTCCAAGGGCTGATCATGATGGTGATCGTGGCCATGGCTATGGTCATGGGCATGGACATGATGGTGATGGTAGCTGGCTCCAGGGTCTCGGGCCGCCAGGCGAAACTTACACATCTCACAGTTCATCTGTACCTGACCCAGGTGGGTTTCCACCTCCCGATCTCGCAGCATCTTGAGTAGCTGGGGATGGTTGCCCATCTCCGGCAGGGCAGTGATGGCCACCTCCGGATAGGCGACCTGTTGCTGCCGGGTAATCTCCATGATGTTCTTCACCAACACCCCGGTAAATAGAAAGTAGGGCAGCACAATAATCCGCTGGGGCTGGTAGAGACGGGCCCGGCGAAAGCCCTCCTCCAGGCGCGGGTGGGTGATGCCGATAAAACAAATTTCCAGGGTTTGGTAGCGACTGCCTTCCCACAGGATGCGGGCCAGCTTGTAGACATCCCCATTGGCATCCGGGTCACTGGCGCCGCGGCCCACAAACAGCAGTACCGTATCGTCCCGGGCAATCCCC
>JBEIUS010000195.1:0-5150 GCA_040374235.1 Leptolyngbya sp.
GACACTTAAGGGGGCCAGATCTGGCCAGACTGCTGGGGGAAGACCTGGGCCTTAAGCCGCCTCACCTCCAGACCCTGGAGGCTCTGATTGAGCCCAAATTCTTCCTGCTGCCCAGCGTGGCGGGGCAGCCCCTGCCCTCCCTGGATCTGTCGCGCTACCTGGAGGAGGGTCTGCCAGAACACTTTGACCTGGAGTACTGGCAGGTGGCCTGCTATCCCACCCTGGCCTCTGTCAAAGTTAGTAGTGGTGGCCGATCCACCGCCAACGGTGTTGTACCCCTGCTGAATGACCTGCACTTCGTGGCCCTGCACCAGCTCACCGAGATCCAGCTGGGGTCGGATCTGCTGTTCTGGTTCCACTTCACCCAATCCCTGAAGCGAATTATCTTTAAGGATCAATATATTTTATCCCTAAAATACCGCCAGCTGGAGCCCGCTCCGGTCCGCCGCCGCCAGGCTAAAACCATTCCTAAGACTAAAACCAAAACCGGCCTAACCCCTGGATTTGAAATCTACCCCGGCTGGGAGTTCATCGGTGAAGAGTACGAAACCACCCTGCAACAGTACGTCGACTCCATGCCAATGATCTGTGGGGCGGGGTTTGCGGAGATCGGCCACCCCCCGGTATTCTACGATCGCCCCTCCCTCCTACGTCATTTCTCCGAGTGCTTGCTGACTGACATCCTCACCCACACCCCCACCACCCAGGCCTACGAGAAAACCATCGCTGACTCGCTGATCTATGCCGCCCTCAAGCAGGCCGGTGCTGGCCCCGGCTGGACAACGGCGGAGCGGCTAGACCAGTTCCAGCAGTGGCAGGCCTGGCGGCATCAAATCCTCCGCGCCCAGACCGATCAACCCTTCCACCTCTACTTCTACCTGCAGGACCCACCCAGGCCAGAGGATCCCTGGCGGCTACAGTTTCAGGTGGCCCCCAAGCATGATCCCTCCCTGAAGCTTTCCCTGGAGGACTACTGGGCCCTGGGCCCGACGCAGCGCCGCCTAGTGCAGGGGTCCCTGGGGGATGGGTTTGAGCAACATCTGCTGATCAACCTGGGCTACGCCGCCCGCATCTACCCTGAGCTGTGGCAGGGGCTGGAGACGGACCAGCCGATCGGCATCCGCTTGGATCTGGCAGCCGCCTTTAATTTCCTCAAGACCGCGGCCTGGGTGCTAGAAAATGCCGGGTACAAGGTGATCGTGCCCGCCTGGTGGACACCCCAGGGGCGGCAGCGGGCCAGGGTTCGCCTCAAGGCTAAGGGGAAATCTCCGGCGGGTAACAGCAAAACCACCGGCTACTTCTCCCTAGAAACCCTGGTGCAGTACCAGTATGAGCTGGCCATTGGCGGCGAAACCGTCACCGCCCAGGAGTGGCAGCAGCTGGTGCAGGCCAAAACCCCCCTGGTTCAGTTTCGGGGTCAGTGGGTGGAGCTGGATCAGGACAACATGCAGCAAATGCTGGAGTTCTGGCAAAAGCAGCAGGCGGAAAACCCGGAAATCAGCCTGCTAGATTTTATGAAGCTGACCGCCACCGGGGCGGGCGGGGATCTGGCGGTGGAGTACGACCGCCAGGATGTGCTGGCGGAGATGTTGGCTAAACTCCAGGACCGCGGCCAGCTGCAGCCGGTAGAGGATCCGCTCAGCTTCCAGGGCCAACTGCGGGAATACCAGCGGCGGGGGGTGGCCTGGCTGCAGTACCTGGAACAGTTGGGGCTGAATGGCTGTCTGGCGGACGATATGGGGCTGGGGAAAACGGTTCAGGTGATTGCCCGGCTGGTGCAGGAGCGGGAACTGGCCCAGGCTGAGCAGCGCCGCCTGCCGCCAACCCTGCTGATTGCTCCCACTTCGGTGATCGGCAACTGGTTCCACGAGATCCACAAGTTTGCCCCCCAACTGCGGGCGGCGGTACACTATGGCGGCGATCGCCCCCAGGAGGCCAAACCCTTCAAGCAGATCTGCCGGAACCATGACATCCTGATCACCTCCTTTGCCCTGGCCCGTAAGGATGCCGCCCTGTTCAACGGGGTGCAATGGCACCGGATTGTGCTGGATGAGGCCCAGAACATCAAAAACCCCCAGGCGGCCCTGACCAAGGCGATTTTAAAGTTGTCCTCCCCCCATCGGCTGGCCCTGACCGGCACCCCGGTGGAAAACCGCCTGATGGACCTGTGGTCTATCTTTAACTTTTTGAACCCGGGCTACCTGGGTACCCAGGCCCAGTTTCGTCGCAACTTTGAGCTCCCCATCCAGAAACACAATAGCCCCGGCCAGTCCGCCACCCTGAAAAAGCTGGTGGAGCCTTTTATTCTCCGGCGGGTCAAGACCGATCAGTCAATCATCAAGGACCTTCCGGATAAGGTGGAGCAAAAGCTATTTTGCAACCTCACCAAGGAGCAGGCCTCCCTCTACGAAGCGGTGATTGCCGATGTGGAAAAGCAGCTGGAGGAAATGGAGGGCATCCAGCGCAAGGGGCTAATCCTGGCTACTCTGCTGAAGCTGAAGCAGGTGTGCAATCACCCCATGCAGTTTTTGCAGGATGGCAGTGACTTTACCGCCCAGCGATCGCACAAGCTCACCCGCCTCACCGAAATGGTGGTGGAGGCCATGGCGGAGGGGGACAGTCTGCTGATTTTTACCCAGTTTACGGAGCTGGGGGCCGCCCTGGAAAAGTACCTGCGCCACACCTGTCACCTCAACACCTACTACCTCCACGGTGGCACCTCCCGGCCCCGGCGAGAGGCCATGATCAGCCAGTTTCAAGACCCCGAGACCGAACCTTCAGTCTTTGTGCTGTCCCTAAAGGCGGGGGGGGTGGGCATTACCCTGACCAGGGCTAACCATGTGTTCCACTTCGATCGCTGGTGGAACCCGGCGGTGGAGGATCAGGCCACCGACCGCGCCTTCCGCATTGGCCAGAAGAAAAATGTGTTTGTCCATAAATTTGTGGCGATCGGCACCCTGGAGGAACGCATCGATCAGATGATTGAGGACAAGAAAAAATTGGCGGGCTCCATTGTCGGCGCCGATGAATCCTGGCTGACGGAGTTAGATAACGACGCCTTTCGCCAACTGATTTCCCTAAATAGAAGTGCCATTATGGAATAGTTCTGACCCTGGGGAGTGAAAGATGAGCCAGTTTAGCCGAAGCTGGTGGGGAAAACGGTTTATCGCCGCCATGGAAAACCTGACCGATGCCGGTCGCCTCAGCCGGGGCCGGGCCTATGCCCGGGGTAATAAGGTGAAGAGCTTCACCATCAAAGACGGGCGGGTTTCTGCCGAGGTGCGGGGGTCAGTAAATCCCTACTTTGGGGTCTATAAGGAACCCCTCTACGCCATTACCCTCGAGTTCCAACCCATCAGCCCCGCCCAGTGGTCCACCGCCATTGCCCAGATCGCCACTAAGGCCAGTCTGATTTCCCGGCTGATGCTCAAGGAGATGCCCGACACCATCGAGGAGGTGTTTAAGCCCCTCAACCTACTGCCCGCCAGCGGCAAAGACTTTAAGGCCACCTGCTCCTGCCCCGACTGGGGTAACCCCTGCAAACACATTGCCGGGGTCTACTATCTAGTCGCCGCCGAGTTGGATGAAAACCCCTTTCTGCTATTTCAATTGCGGGGGCTCTCCCAGGACAACCTGATGGGGGAGCTGGCCAAATCCCCCATGGGGCAGGCCCTATCGGCGGAGTTGCAGCTACAAAAACAGGCCCCCCAGCCGGTGGAATCCTACTACGCACCTCTGCAAACCATCCCCGCCGATCGCTATGGTAACCTGCGGGATTTTTGGCAGGGCCCTAAACGCCTGCCCCAAGCCCTGGAGCCCCTACCCCAGGTGCCGGTATCGGGTATTGCCATCAAAACCCAAGGGGATTTCCCCGCCTTTTGGACTCGGGATAATTCCTTCATTGACGCGATGGAAACCCTCTACCAGCAGGTTAAGGCCAAGGGGCAGCTATGAGCCCCAGGTACCCCCAAGATGGTACGGCCCTGGTTGACAGCCAGGATCACAGCCATAGAGCCCCCGGACTAGGGATCTGTAGACCAGGACAAAGTCAGCATTGGCGCCACCGGCCCTATAGACTATCGCCTTGCGCTGTTTACCCGTCCTCAGGGTTCTGGCGAAAGTTCTAAAATAGAGTTAAGAGGGTTCTTCCCATTTCCTTAGGAAGACCCCTTGCCACCCCTAAGGAGGTTCGATTATGGGCCACACCTCATCAGTTAAGCATCAAGAAGTTAGCCATCAAGACTGGCTCCATGGCGCAGCTATCTTAGTGTTGACTACTATTCTGGCCACCCTACTGTGGCTGAGTTTAACCTATCCCTGCCAGGGACTGGTTTGAGCCCGGGGTTTTCATATTGTCACTGTAGCCAATTAGCTCAGGACGTCAAGCAAAGCCCTGGGGCTCAGCCCATAGCAAGAGGCATCGAAACTTTATCCTAGCCGGAGAGGCGAAGGCTATATAGCTTTGGCCAGAACGCTGAGGATACGGTTGATCGGTCAACGCTAATACGGGAGGGGTGACTTTCTGAGTCGCCTCCACTTCCTTGCCGGGGTAGACCTGAATAGGCGAATAGGGTTTTAGTTGATCGCAGCGAAGTGGAGGGTAGTCATGAGCCAATCCCGCAAAACCATCACCTCCTTAGCCAGCACCATTGCCCTGGCGATCGCCCTGGTGCCCAGTACCATCGGCCTCATTCCCCTGATCACCTCCCCCGCCGCCAGCATCCAATATCGCGATGGCCGGGTGGAGTTTTCCTATCCACCCCGCCTCACCGATAGCTACAGCACTGGTAATCTGGCGGCGGAGGGTCGCCCCACCTACTACCTAACCATCGATTTTCCGGTGGCAGCGGTGGAACCGCTAGATCGGCTGGTGATCAGCTTGGCGGAGGGGCACGATCCGACCTTTAGCTATCGGCTAGAGGCCACCGCCGCCTTTGTGGATACTCCGGAGGGGCGCCAACTTCTCCCCCTGGGGGCGGTTACGGAGGATCGGGCCAGTCAAACCCTAGCTCTACAGTTTAGTCCGCCCCTGCCGCCGGGCCAGACCATCACCCTGGCTCTGGCTCCCCACCGTAACCCCCGCCATGCCGGCGTCTATCTGTTTGGCCTACAGGCCCATCCCGTCGGAGAAAACCCCCAGCCCAGTTTCA
>JBEIUS010000210.1:0-4496 GCA_040374235.1 Leptolyngbya sp.
CGATTCGCTTCGGCGGCACGACGATCGGCTTCGGCGAAACGACGGTCGGCCTCGGCTTGGGAGGCTTGGAATAGGGCGTAGACATCCGCCAGGGTAATAGGCTCGGCCATGGCAGTAGGGATAGGAATGATACTATTGTATAAAGATCATCGGTATGCTGCTTCACATACTGATCCGCCGCCACCAAAAACCCACCCGTCCCCGCTGCCGGGTCTTGGATCACCTCCCCCGCCTGGGGCTGCACCAGCCTGACCCCTCCTGGCCGGCGGCCCGGACCTGGATAAACAGGACCATTCATAATAAATTCTTTGATCGAATCAAGGTTTCCTAGGGTTTTTCCTATCTTTGACCGGCGATTGATAATGAAATTATTCGAAAAACCTACTTTTCATCAAGTTTTTCCTATGTTTAGCATGGCAAACATAATAAATTCCTTGGATAGATCAACTTTTCTCAAGGAAATTCTTATCTTTAGCGACAGCTGATCAGGAAATGGAGGGGCGAAACCAAGGTTTGTTAAGGATTTTTCCATATTCCTCCGTCTCCGATCAGGAAATGGACGGATAAAACTAACCTTTACCAGGGATTTTTCGATATTCGTCAGCCCCCGATCAGGAAATGGACCGGTGCAATCAACCTTTACCAGGAATCTTTCCCTATTCGCCAGCCCCCGATCAGGAAATGGAGCGGTGCAATCAACCTTTACCGGGAATTTTTCCCTATTCGCCAGCCCCCGATCGCTCATCCCTAACCCTTTACCCCCTCCTCAGGTTTTGCTGAGGGAAATTACGGAGAGGGATAGTGTTAACCTTAGGGCCTATTTTCCGAATAAATCTGGAGGGCATTCCCGATTGGGGATGGCATCCTAGATGTAGTTCCTGAATTAGCTTACATTACGTATCTAATTCCTTAGGGTGCATCACATGACCAGAATCAAACGGACCTCTCAAGTCCTGGAAAAAGCAGAGCAGCGGGCGACAGGGCTGCGGTCCATCGATCCCGCTCTGGATCTGGGCCATGGGCTCTCTCTGCAGGCCTACAGCAAGGCGATGGCCACGCTGCGGGCCCAGGTGGGGGCCTATAACGAGTTTATCTCTGCCCTCGACCGCGCCGGTCAAACCGTGCGGGATAGCGAACAGCAGCTGCGGGCGTTATCGGAGCGGATGTTGATTGCCGTGGCCGCCCGCTATGGCAAGGACAGCTACGAGTACGCCATGGCGGGGGGTACCCGTCGTCGCGATCGCCGTCGGCCCTCCCGCCAGGATTGACCAGGACCCCTCTGAGTTCAACCTCCCACTCAAAACCGCCCCCCCTAGCCCAGCTAGGGGGGGCCTTTCTATGGTCTATCGCCAACAACAGTCGGAAGAGCAAGCCCACCCAGTACCAGAGCCGTAGATCGGGTAACCCTAATAATCCAGCTCTTCTTCGTACTCGGTCACCTTTTTCTTTTGAGGAATATTCACGGGCGGCGCCTGGTAGGTCTCCGGTTCATCCTCAGGGGACCAGACATCATCGGTGACCTCCCGGTAGTCCGCATCCTTAACCTCAACCTCGTAGGGGGGTGGGGTGGGGCTGTTCCAGTTAGGGGTCTCCCCCAGGGTAGCGGCCTGGTAGCGTTCGGCGGGTTGGCTGCGCCTGGCGGGTTCTTGCACCAGCTCCGCCTCATCCCAGTCGTCGTCACTCCAGCGCTCTTGCCTGGCGGGGGTGCGGGCTTTGGTAAACTCCGCCGGGGTCTGCACCCCGGAGGGCAGTTGGTTGGCGGTGGAAACCGGCATAATATATTCGCCGTCGCTGGTGCGCTCCCAGGGAGGGCTGCCAATGCCGAGGCGCTCCAGCAACCCTACGCTCAACTGGACCAGTTTTTCCTCCGCCCCCTCAAAAACAATTAAGCGGTCGGGGCCACTGCTGACCACCTCATCCATGGGGAGTTCGTAGGTGCTAATCACCTGATCGGGAATCTGGGGTAAGCCAAAGGAGGCGATCACAATGGTCTCCACTCGCCCATTGGTGACGTCAAACTTAAAGCCCCGGACTCGCCCCAGGGGCTCTCCGGTTTCCGTAATCACTTCGCAGTTAATTAGGGTGCTGTAGGGGGTTACGTTCGATTCATCATCCAGGCTGGTGTCATCGTCCACCAGGATCACATCACCAATTTGTCGGATGCTGGTGAGGGGCATGACCTGTTGGGTGCTAGACACTAACCCTGACATAATATTTTCCCGTAGACCCACCGCCACCACCTGTCGTTGGTCCACATCTACCCAGACCTGGCTGACGATGCCAAGGCGCTGGCCCGCGTTACGGGTGATCACCTGCGTACCTAAGAAGTCAGAGCGGAGACGATATTTGTCTAAGGTCATGTCTGATCCATCTCGAAGGGTCGAGATACTATATCACTTTTCTAACCGTGTCTCTGGCTAGGACTAGGACAGAGAGTAAAGCTTGAAGATTATAGCGGATTTCAGTCGGGTAAAGTGCGATGTGAATACCCCCCCTTGGCAAGGGGGGGTACAGCATGAAACTCATACAGCCAGGCACTGGGGGGTAGGATTGAGCAATGGGATGTCTCACTCTATGGAAAACCGTTATCTCTTAGTATAGACAAGTTAATCGGAATTGGATGGCGGCGTCAGGTACGGTGAACCGGCTTACCGGCTGACAATCCCTGACCATTGCACTAACTTTTCGCCGGTGCGGCGGTAGGAGAAAAACCGCTGCGGTTCCTGGAAGGTGCAGTGGGGGGCGATCGCAATTTGTTCGGGCCCCAGCCCCAGGCGAATCAGTTGCCAGTGGTTCACCCACCGCACATCCAGCCGCAGCTTGCCCGGTTCTGGGTCAGGCAAGATCGGGGGATCCTTGAGATCTTGCAGGCAGGCCAGCCCCTCCGCCTCCGTGGGATCTAGGCCCGGCTCCAGCAGGGTGGCTCCCACCTGGGCCGCCACCGCCCGGGAAACCTGATAGACGGAACCGGCGATGGCGGGGCCAATGGCCACCACCAGGTCAGAGATGCGACTACCCTGGGCCTGTAATTGGGCCACGGTGTGGGGCACAATCCTCAGGGCGGTACCGCGCCAGCCGGCATGGATGGCCGCGACGCGGCCGCTCACCGGATCACCAATTAGGATCGGGTTGCAGTCGGCACTACAAACCCAAAGGGCTTGACTGGGGGAGTTGCTAATCAGAGCATCGGCCTCGATCAGGGGGGCGGCCTGGCCATCGTCGCTGGGGGTCGGGCGATCGACAGGAACGACCACCCGATTACCATGCACCTGCTTAACCCTTTGCGCCCTTGCGGTGGCATCGAGGATAGGGGTGAGTTGCTCAGGGGGTTGGGGCCAAAAACCCCGGGTAAAGAAACCATGGCGCCAGCCCTGGAGGAGTTGGCAGGTAAGAAATTCCTGTCCTTGCCAGGACCGCCATTGCCAGAGAGTCATGGGCTAGGGATTAAGGTCCTGAAGACTTTCAAGACTACTGAGCAGCTCAGCGGTCGCCTCATCCCCAAGGGTTCCCTCCGCCAGCAGAGTATCAAGGGAATCAGATCCAGGGGTCGCTTCTGCCGCGGCGCTATCAATGGCGGCATTGATTAGGTCCTCGAGATTGAGGGAACTTTGCTCCCCTGGTAGGTCACTGGGTATAGGTCTGGATTGGATAAGGAACTGCAGCCGACTTTCCATCTGATGCTGTAAGTCCTCAGTACGACGGCTGAGTTCTTCCTGATACTGCTCGATTTTTTCCGCCAATCGGGTCTCATAGTCCGATCTCACTTCCGCTTCGATTTCCTGGCGCCAACGGGCTATTTGGGCAGCATCAGGACCAGGAGCGATCGGCATCGGAGAACCCGACTGCATCATCTGCAGTCGGTTGGCTACGTCGGGGTCTAACCCTTGGGATCGCTCCAGCAATTCATCGTGGTGGCGCTCCAGGGCTGCCGTCAGCCGCCTTTCGTAGTCGCGATCATAGGCCTGGCGAGCTTCCGCCAGTTTCTGACGCAGATGGTCGTCGTAGGCCCGCTGCAATTTTACCGCCGCCTCCCGCAAACGAGTCTCGTATTGGCGACGGAGTTGCTGTTCGACGGCCAGGTTAGTTTCCTGGGCTGAGGCGGGGGAGCTGTAGGCCTGGGCCTCCGGCACGGTCGCTGTCGGTATCAATGCTTTATAGCGGGCCTGGTACTCGGCTTCCAATTGCTCTGAGCGCGCTTCATACTGAAGTTGGTAAGCCTCAATGCGCTCCGCCAGTTGCCCTTCGTAGTCCCGTTGTAGTTGGTCGGTGGCGGCCTGTAGCCGTTGTTGATGCTCCACCTCTAACTCATCCGGACGTTTCTGGCTGCGCTTTAGCCCCTCTGTCAGTTCATTAATTCTGGCTTGACGAAGATAGAAGCCGATAATGATACCGATCAAAAAAGCTATAGCCAGGGTGATGATCAGCCCTTGCATTCCAGGCATAGGTTATCTCCTCACTCCATCAGAGAGATCACGATAGGGACATAGCAGTACGCC
>JBEIUS010000168.1:0-6860 GCA_040374235.1 Leptolyngbya sp.
TTGCGTCTCATCTACTTCGATCGTACCTCGTTAGCCCAAGAACCGCTATATCGTTTCCGGGTACCTGTTTATCGTTTCCGGGTACCTGTTTATCGTTTCTGGGTACCTGTTTATCGTTTCTGGGTACCTGTTTATCGTTTCCAGGTACCTGTTTTGGTAGGGGTCAGAAGGTGACCAGGCCAGGCTCTCCTGGTGCCTGATAGCTGAATGGTAATTGCTTAGCCCCTCTACAGAGCCAGGGATCCATGCTGTTCAAACTGCACAACCTATCGGTGTCAGATACCCTGGCCATGCTTTCCCTGGTCCTATGGAACACCCTGTTGGGCTAGGGGCTGACCTACTGCTCTACGGGTAGCTCAGGCGCCGATCGATAGCGGGCTTCGTTTTGCCTGACCGACTCTACTAGATTCACCATGGGGTGGGGATAGTCAACCCCCAGCTGCACCCCCCAGCGGCGTTGCTCCACCGGCAGTAGCTGCCAGGGCTGATGCACCTTGGCGGCGGGGAGGGTGGCCAACTCCGGCAGCCACAGTTTCACGTACTTTCCTTGGGGATCGTAGTCCTGGGCTTGCTTGAGAATATTGAAGTAGCGAAAGCCCCGACCATCATTGCCCACCCCAGCGGTGTAGGCCCAGTTGCCGTAGTTGCTACAGACATCGTAGTCAATCAGGCAGGACTCAAACCACTCGGCCCCCAGGCGCCAGTCCAGGCCCAGGTTTTTGGTTAAAAAGCTGGCCACGTTCTGGCGCCCCCGGTTGGACATAAACCCCGTGGCCGCTAGTTCCCGCAGGTTAGCGTCCACCAGGGGAAAGCCGGTCAGCCCCTGGCACCAGGTGTCAAACTCGGCCCTATCCAGGCGCCAGGGCACCGCCAGACGACGCAGACCGGAGGGATAGAAGAGGCGATCGCCATGCTTAGCGGCAATGAAGCGAAAATAGTCTCGCCACAGGAGTTCAAAGATCAACCAGTAGGTGGATTCATTACTGCCCCGTTCCGCCTCGTAGGCCTTGACCTCGGCGTAGACCTGCCGTGGTGACAGGCAACCCAGGGCCAGCCAGGGGGATAGTTTGCTGGAATAGTCGGCCCCCACCATCTGGTTGCGGGTCTGTTTATAGGTTTTCAGGCGATCGGTGTCCCAGAGGTAGTGCTGCAGCCGTTCCAGGGCGGCCCCTTCACCCCCTCGAAACACCATCACCGCCCGTGGATCGGGGCTGGGGGTGGCCAGGCCTAGATCGGCTAAGCAGGGAATTTCCCCCCGATCTATGGCCCCCCCCAATGTCTCCAGGGGCGGCAGGCGATCGGGGCTGGGATCGGGGCTGGCTACCCGACTTTGCTGTTCCACCCGCTGTCGAAAGGGGGTAAACAGCTCCGGTAGATCCGCCAGGCTGAAGGGCAGTTGGTCAGGGTGGCAAAGGGTGCCATCCCAGTGACACTGGTAGCCTACCCCCAGGGACACCAGGCGATCGCAGAGGGCCCCATCCACCGCTAACTCCTCCTGGGTGACAGGGGTGTGCCAGACCACCCCATCAAGGCCCAGGGACTGCACCAGATCGCCAATCACCTGTTCAGGATAGCCCTGGCGTAGGATCAAATCACTGCCCCGAGCCCGCAGGGCCCGCCGCAGGTCCGCCAGGCTCTGGAGTAGAAACTGGGCTCGGTGGGGGCCGGTCTTGGCAAAGCCAAAACTGGTTCGACCAAACTGGCGGGGGTCGAGGCAATAGAGGGGCAGAATTGGCTTGCCCGCAGCGATCGCCCAATTCAGGGCCGGGTGATCATGGAGGCGGAGATCCTGACGAAACCAGAGCAAAGTCGCCATATGAGGTAATAGGCTAGGCGGCCACCAGAGGGATGACCGATCATACCCTATAGTGTTAAGTATTATAAATAAGTGTAAACATTCCCTGGAGGATTTCTATGCCGGTGCAAGTTGGTCAAATGGCCCCCGATTTTACCCTCATGAACCAAGCTGGGGAGCCGGTTACCTTGAGCGATTTTCGTGGAGACAAGGCGGTGGTGCTCTATTTCTACCCCAAGGATGATACGCCGGGCTGCACCACCGAGTCCTGCGCCTTTCGTGACAGCTATGCTGACTTTCAGCAAGCTGGAGCGGAGGTGATTGGCATTAGTAGTGATTCCCCAATCTCCCACCAGCAATTTATCAACAAGTACAACCTGCCCTTCACCCTGGTCAGCGACACCACCGGGGAGGTGCGGCGCAACTACGGCGTGCCGGCCACCCTCGGCCTATTGCCGGGCCGGGTCACCTACGTGATTGACGAGGCGGGAGTCGTGCGTCATATCTTTAACTCCCAATTCAACCCCAAGGCCCACGTGGGGGAGGCCAAAAAAGTGATTCAGCAATTCTAGCCATGGTGGATCTTCCCGCCGCCAAGACCTTGGCCACTGATCTGGCCAGACTGCAGGCGGCGGCAGCTGATCTCTGGTACCCCAGCGAAACCGATGCGCCCCTGACCGTGGTGCATTGGGACCAGCCAACCCTGGAGACAACCCTGGCTAATCCCACTAAGCCCTTTGCCTGTTTACCAGGAGAGGCCTTTTTCCACCCCATCCTCACCAATCCCTTTTGGCGCACCCCCCAGGGTGGCCACCTGGAGCAACGCTATGAAGACATCAAACAGTTGCTCTGGAGTATGCTAACGGAGATCAAGACCTACCGATCGATGGGCCCCGAGGTAAGTCTTTATCTCATGGGTCGGCACCCCAGCGGGGTTTACCTGGGGTTACAGACCCTGGTAGTGGAAACCTAAGACCGCTCGACTTTGCCCAAGCTATAGGGACTGTTGCTGGTGTGAGGTACGTTTGCCCTTAAGTCTTTAAGGAGAAAGTTTCTAGGGACTAACACAGGTGCTAAGGTTAAGAAATGACAAAGAGTAGACCATCAGAAGGGGTTCTGATGGGGCTTTAGGTTACGCCTAACCCTAGCCGTGTCCAGGGCCGCAATAGCTACACTTCAGATTAAGGATTTTTCCTAAGATTATGGTGTAGTTTATCTCTAAGGAAAAGAATTTAACCTAGCTAGACCTAGGGCCTATCCCAGTCCTGGGCTAACCTGTTTTAACCCTTCGCCCGAGTCCCTGCCATGGCTGTCACTACGGTCCGATCTCCCCTACCCACCGATATTAACTTGCCCGACTGGTTAACCAGCTGTGTTCTGAGCTACCACCAGGACCCGGATGCAGAGGACCTGGGCGCGATGATTGCCCCCTCCAGCCACAATTTGGTTTGCCGGGCCTTTGAGTTTGCCTACAACCTGCACGAAGGTCAAAAACGGGCTTCCGGTGAGCCCTATATCTGCCATCCCGTGGCCGTCGCTGGACTACTGCGGGACCTGGGGGGGGACAATGCCATGGTGGCAGCGGGCTTTCTCCACGACATTGTGGAGGACACCGACACCACCCCGGAGGAGCTGGAGCAACAGTTTGGCAAGGAGGTGCGCCAACTGGTGGAGGGGGTGACCAAACTCTCTAAATTTAACTTTGAGAGTAAAACCGAGCGCCAAGCGGAAAACTTTCGTCGCATGTTCCTGGCCATGACCCAGGATATTCGGGTAATCGTGGTGAAGCTCGCCGATCGCCTGCACAACATGCGCACCCTAGAGCATCTGCCGGCGGGCAAGCAACGGCGCATTGCCCGGGAAACCATGGAAGTTTTTGCCCCCCTGGCCAACCGCCTGGGGATCGGGCGCGTCAAGTGGGAACTGGAGGACCTCTCCTTTAAGTACCTCGATCCCGAGTCCTATCGCCGCATGCAGGAGTACGTCACCGACAAGCGGGCCGATCGGGAGGCTCGCCTGGTGTTGGTGGCGGAAACCCTACGGCAGCGCATGCACGAGGCGGGGATCCAGGTGGTGGAGGTGAGCAGTCGCCCCAAACACCTGTACAGCATCTACAACAAGATGGAGAAGCAGCGTAAGGATTTCCATGAGATCTACGATGTGGCGGCGGTGCGCCTGATCGTCGGTACCAAGGAGGACTGCTATCGGGCCCTGGCCATCGTCCATGACGCCTTTCGCCCTATCCCTGGTCGCTTCAAAGATTACATCGGCCTACCCAAACCCAACCGTTACCAATCCCTGCATACGGTGGTGATTGGCAACAAGGGCAAGCCCATCGAGGTGCAGATTCGTACCCTGGAGATGCATCACATTGCCGAGTATGGGATTGCGGCCCACTGGAAATACAAGGAAACCGGCAGCTCCAGCCACGCCCCCCTGAGTGCGGACGATGAGAAGTTCACCTGGCTGAGGCAACTGCTGGACTGGCAAAACGACCTCAAGGATGCTCAAGAATTTTTGGAAAACGTCAAGGGGAATCTATTTGACGAGGAGGTCTACGTTTTTACCCCCGACGGCGACGTCATCCCCCTCAGTCGCGGCGCTACCCCCGTCGACTTTGCCTACCGCATCCATACGGAGGTGGGGCACCACTGCTGTGGTGCCAAGGTCCACGATCGCATCGTCACCCTCGACACCTCCCTAAAAAATGGTGACATCGTCGAGATCCTTACCCAAAAGAATAGCCACCCCAGCCTGGACTGGCTCAACTTTGTGGTCACTGCCGGAGCCCGTAACCGCATTCGCCAATGGTATAAGCGCTCCAATCGGGATGAGAACATCACCCGGGGTCGCGACCTCCTGGAGAAGGAACTGGGACGCAATGGCTTTGACGCCCTGCTCAAGTCTAACCAGGCCCAGGCGGCGGCAGAGCGCTGCAACTACGCTACGGTGGATGACCTGATGGCCGGTCTGGGCTACGGTGAAGTCACCCTTAACCTGGTGGTGAACCGCCTGCGGGAGACCATTAAGGCCCAGCAGCCCCTGGAATCCCTTTCCCTGGCGGATGCGGATCAGTTTTTGGCTGGGGCGGTGACCAACCCCCATCAACGGTCCCGCGCCCTGCCATCTAAGGCCCCTATCTTGGGGGTGGAGGGGCTGGTCTACCACATCGCCGGTTGCTGTAACCCCCTGCCGGGGGAACCGATTCTAGCCAGTGTTAGCCTGGGCAGTCGCGGCATTGCCATCCATCGTCAGGGCTGCCCTAACCTGGAAGCGGTGCCGGGAGATCGCCTCATTCCGGTGAACTGGAATACCGGCGAACCAGAGAACCCCCGTCAAACCTACCCGGTGGAAATCAAAATTGAGGTGATCGATCGGGTAGGGGTGTTGAAGGATATTCTCTCCCACCTGTCGGACCTACAAATTAATGTCCATAAAGCCCAGGTAAAAACCTTCCCGGGCCAAACCGCAGAGATTGACCTGGGATTGGACGTGCGCGATCATCTCCATCTAGAGCAAACCTTTAGTCAACTGCGCAAAATGACCGACGTGCTCAACCTGCGGCGCCTTAGTCAAACCTAGTAACCCATGACATCAATCTACCTGGCTCTCCTGGATCCCATTTAAGGATCCCCCAATCTATGCGCCGTACCACTAAGTAGGAGGGAGCATGGGCCTTCAATCCTGAATCTTCCGGGAGGCTACTTTGATTAACCGCTGGTAGATCAACCGCTAGTGACTGATAAATTACTAATTAAAACCGACGGTGTTTGGCAAGAGCCATTCCACTCACTATCATTGCCCAGGTCAACCTCTTCTTTTAGGGCTGAGTAAACATTTCCCGCCAGCATTATATCTTTGATGCGGCCAACCACCTCACCTCGCCTAATCAGGTAACCGAGGTCGATATTGACTGAGAAGTCTCCTGAGATCCCTGCCCCATTACCCAGGACCTGGTCCACCACAATACCGTAGTCGATCGCCCCGATCAGCTCCTCCAGGGAACTCTCCCCTGGCTGAATGACGGTGTTATAAAGACTAGGGGTGGGATAACTCCCTAACCCCATGCGAAACCCATTACCGGTGGATTGCCCCCCTAACTGGCGACCCACAGTTCGATCACAATAAAATAGGGACAACGTACCCTGGTCAATAAATACTAAGCGTTGGGTTGGGGTCCCCTCGTCGTCGAAGGGACAACTAAAGGGACCCAGGTTTGGGTCCTGAAGTAGGGTAATGGATTTAGAGGTCATCTGTTGTCCAAGGCCGTCGCTCCAGGGGGAAGATCGCTCCACCGCGCGCTTGCCACTTAAGGCGGCCTGTAGGGTACCCCAAAGCATGTCAGCCACCTTGGCGGTGAACACTACCGGTAAGCGCCCGGACCTCACCGTCGCCGATCTCTGTGCCCAATTTAAACGCTGCAATATTTGCTGCGCCAGGGTTTCAATGTCTAAGTGGTGACGGCGTGTCTGACCATCCCCGACGCTGAGTAAATCATCGCCCCGCACCCAGTCCACGGACCCATAGCCGCTGAGGGTGGTATCCCTATAACTGTAGTCTAACCCCTGGGTGTTGAGAATACGAGTGGTTTCGGTGTCGCACTCCATTTCCACCCCGCAGATCACCTCTGGGTAAGCCGATCGAATCCGATCAATCAATTGATCTCCCCAGTCAATGAGTTGGTGCACCGACACCACCTGACCCAGATCGGGATAGCGTCGCCGAGCACCGGCTAGCATCTCCATCTGTTCGGGGAGATTCAGGGCACTAATAGCCATGGCCTTAGCCACCATTGGTTCCGGATCCACAGGGCCGTAGGCCACCGCCAACCCCGGGCGACCCTCCACCCATAGCCGCAGGGCCGTACCGATGGCCGAGGAACTTTCGAGCTGTTTCAGACGATTAGCCTCGAAAAATACCGGCCGAGAATAGGCGCTGGACTGTAGCACCTCCGCTGCCTCCGCCCCTTTTTTCAAGGACAGATCTAATAGTTGTTCGGCAAGCAAGTCCCCTGGCATGGCAGTTAACCAGCAATATAGCGGTTTTCGGTTCAGTGAGATACAAA
>JBEIUS010000249.1:0-2834 GCA_040374235.1 Leptolyngbya sp.
CGCCCTTAACGCTGGCTTCTTCAACCGCAACAACCAGTACCCCCTGGGGGCAGTGCGCTATAACCAGGAGTGGATCTCCGGCCCCATTCTCAACCGGGGGGTGGTGGGCTGGGGCCGCCAGGGTCAGGTGGCCATGGATCGGCTGTCATTGCAGCAAACCCTGTTCACCGGCAGGGGCCAGTCCTTTACCATCAAGGCGATCAACAGTGGCTACGTGGGGGCCGGTATCGGCCTCTACACCCCCGCCTGGGGCCGCCAGTACCGACCCATTCTGGAGAATGAGACCGTAATTACCGTGGTTGACCAGCGGGTGGTGCAGCAACAGGTGGCCAGCCCCAACACCACCATCCCTATCCCCCCCCAGGGATACCTGCTGGCGGTGCGATCCTACACCGCCGCAGTGCAGGCCCTGGCCCCGGGTACCGAGGTGAGGGTGGAGTCTAGCCTGACCCCCGATCATCTCCAACCCTTCCCCGAGATGGTGGGGGGAGGCCCCCTGCTGATTAAAAACCGCTCCATTGTCTTGAATGCGGACCTAGAGGAGTTTAGTCAGGCCTTTGCCACCCAGGCCGCCCCCCGCAGCGCCATTGGTCTGACGGCGACGGGGCAGATCCTGTTGGTGGCGGTGCACCAGAGCCCGGCGGGCCCCGGCCCCACCCTGGCCCAGCTAGCCCAAATCATGGCCCAATTGGGTTCTGTCGATGCCCTCAACCTGGATGGCGGTAGCTCCGCTAGTCTTTACCTGGGGGGCCAGTTGATTAACCGACCGCCGGGTACCGCCGCTCGGGTGAATAACGGCATTGGGGTGTTTGTGCCCTAGGCCTATGGGGTGTAACGTCGATGGTCCTTGAAGGGGGGCAGGATCCAGGGGCTATCGGGCAACAATCGGTGCGATCGCAAGATTCAGGGGCATGGCTAAATTAAAGCCCCAACTGCTATAATGAAAACCCGATTGTGGCGGGTGTAGCCAAGAGGTTAAGGCAGTGGATTGTGGTTCCACCATTCGAGGGTTCGATTCCCTTCACTCGCCCTGGTTCTAGACTTCGAGAAAATAGGCTGGCCTACAGGCTGGCCTATTTTTTCATCAGGACAGCAGCAAAGCTGGATAAATGCTTCTTTGGTTTCAGGTATAAAATGCCACAGTCTTGCAAGGCTTTTGCTCTGTAGGGCTGAGGGAGAAGGGAGATCCGAGACTCCGTCTATCCCCAGAACACTGACTTCAGGCAGGTACATGAGGACGTCTTCCAGGAGCCAAAGGGTGGGGGTGTCAGGTGGGGGTAACCTGCTGCAGGAGATCGGTTTTGTAGTCTAATACCGTTGGTAGGTCCACCTCATAGCAGGATGTCTATAGTTTTACCCAAGGGCTGTGGGGTGAGCGGTGTTTCCGGCGATCGCCAGGGTGTCACCGTGGGTAGCTCCTGCCAGTGGGTGGTATAACGCTGGGAGGCGTAGTTGGCTCGGGGGGTCCAGGTGGGGTTGAGGCCCAGGGCGCCAAACTTGACCGCATCGGGGTGGAGGCGACGGTTGAGGTGGTCGAGGGTGGCCATCAGGCGATCGCGGCCACTACCAGGCAACCAGGTTGGGGGGGCTGAGAGCGGCCCCTGCCACCAGGTCTCCCTCTACCCGCATGATAAAGGTGGCGGCGGGGTTAGCGATCAGGTGGCGGTTGAGATCAAGGCTGGGCTCAATGGCATCGCCGGGGACGGGGAAACCCATAGATTAACCTGAAGGATGGTGCATCTATACTATCCTCCTTGGTGGAATTGGGTTATTTGTTCTGGGGTTTAGGGGTGGGGGCTATGGGTAGGGGGTTGAGGCGGATAAACCCTAACTCCTCCTAAGATAGGTCGGCTGGGTTAACCGGTGCATAGCTCAATACGCCATCCTGGAGCGTATATCTGAACTTAACGCCATCACCCAGGAAGATGCCCGACAACTGTCCCTGGGAGTCCCATTCCAGGGTCTCTACGACTACTGCTCCACGGGTGTAGACAGACCTAATGACAAACTCTGCTACGGCTTTTATATCGTTCTCTGTTGGGTTTTCAGGGAATTCCATGGCGATTATTTCATTCCATTAGGACTTTGAGCGAGGAGGACGGTGTCAGGTAGATCGCCCTGCCCAGGGCTTGGCTTTAGGGTAGAAGGTGATGTCTCCCTGGTTAAAGGTAAGCAAAGCACTCAGTTCAACCGCGGTAGCGGTAACGGTGGTTGTGTCGGGGTAAAGGGTTCCGACCAAGGCCTCTCCTTCCTCGGTCAGGCCAACCTGGAGGATCACTGGACCCTTAGCTACGGCACCAACTTCTAAGATGTCCTCCAGGGGAAAGAAGATGCTATTTGGCCAGCGGTCCTGGTTGGTTAGCCCAAGGTCTTGTTTATCTGTGGGTCTAAGCTCCAGGCTATTGGGGCCAAAAGCATCCAGGGTCTGGAGGTAAACAGGTGAGACCTGGTCTTCTCTGAGAGTTCCCGCATAGTGATGATTCGGATTCAGCTTCTCGATTAGCTTGTAAGAGAACTCGGCCATGGCGTAGAGTTTCTTGTAATCCTCAGGGATGGAGTCAAAGGTCTCAAACTTAGTTAAGGTCTGCATGACAGCGTCGCCTAGGCTGTACCCCTCAACCCTAGTGGCGGCGTAGACGTAGGGTGACGCCAGGATTTTGCCTATGATTTTACTCAGCTCTTTGTTAGGCATGGTGTTAGCGCATAATCTGGTTTCAATTCAATTGGGTTCCCCAGCAAGTGGGGAGTTTAAAATATCTGTTTCTATCTATTTCTGGCTGAAATATATATAGAATATCGTCAGCATCTAACTTGTTAGCTAATTTCATATTTTC
>JBEIUS010000216.1:0-4226 GCA_040374235.1 Leptolyngbya sp.
AATTCTCCTTTGTAGACAATCAAAGAGCCATCCATTTGTTTGGCCTTTGCCGCCTCCGCATCCTGCTTAGCCTGTTCACTCACCGCAGGTCCGTAGGGTGAGAGCTTGACGAAACCATCCTTCAACCCCCCTAGCAATAGGTGGGGAATACTACCATCCATTAAGGATTTACCCTGCTGCATCCTTTGGGTATAGGTCGAATAGACCCCCGTCCAGTCCCACTCTGCCCCAGTCAGGTAACCGTTGGGGGCAACCGGAGATTGGTTAACCCCATTGCCACTACAAAAGATGCCTCGTTTCTCAGCGGTTTCCATCACCACCTTGGCATTATCCACATTGCAGGTGACGACATCCACATTCTGGTCTGCCATGCTATTGACTGCCTCTGCCTCCTTCACCGGGTCACTCCAGGCACCGGTGATGATTAACTGGGTGGTGGCCGCCGGATTAATCGACCGAGCCCCCAGCATCCAGCTATTCAGGGTACGGACAATGCGGGGAATCGGTTTGGCCATAACGAATCCGAGTTTTCCGGTTTTAGAGCTATGGGCCGCCACAATCCCGGCTACGTAGTAGGCCTGGTCAATAAACCCGAAGTAGCTGCCCACATTTTTAGGATGCTTACCGTCTTCGTAGAGGGTGCCGCAATGCAAAAATTGCACATCGGGAAACTCCTTGGCTAACTCCAAAATGTAGGGATCAAAATAGCCATAGGAGGTGGGGAACAGCACCCTGGCACCATCCTGCACAATCATGGCCCGCATGGTTTCAGCGGCGGCGGTTGTTTCGGCGACATTGGCCTCCTCGACGATTTTGACCCCAGGCAACTTGGCCACGCCCGCCGCCCCTTCGGCGTGGGCCTGGTTCCAACCAAAGTCATCCTTAGGCCCCACGTAAAGGAAGCCCATGGTTAACAGATCGGCGGAGGGATTTGTCTCCGTTGAGGGCTGAGGGGATGGTTGGGTTGTGGACGAGGAGGCACAGGAGGTCCAAAGCTGGGAGGTGGCGGCAAATCCTCCGGTGGCCAGTAACCCTCTGACCACCTGGCGTCGGGTGAATGGTATTCTACGATCGCGACTCACACTTCAGTCCTCCATCGGGTTCGATGCCTGCAGTATGGGCCATCCATCGCCATCGGTCGATACCGAAAGTTCTAGCAGTTGCCCCTGGAAATCGTCCAGGTTATTCCAGGTGATGCTGAGGGGGTTTCCGGCGAAATGTAAGCTGTAATACTTTAACCCGTTGTGATTTTGTCAAAGATAGAGACACCGTTGAGGGTGAAGTGGCTATGGTAAATTCCTTTGCAAAGTCCCTAACTAAGATCAAATAAACCCAATTCTTCAGCCGTGGACGCCCTGAACCAGCGAAATATTCTGGATTTCACCGATAACCTGGTGTTTGCTGCAACCAGAAACCACCTCAGTCAACCCCAGCGATCGCTCCTGTTGGCCTGCGGTTCAGAGGTTCGCCAGAGCTACGATCAAATTGCCCAACATTGCGGCTATTCCCCTCATTATCTGCGCAAACACATTGGTCCGCAATTCTGGCAACTACTGTCAGCCATGCTGGGTGAAAAGGTCAACAAGGTGAATGCCTGGCATGTGTTAGAGCGCCATTGGCGGCAGCAAGACCAGGAGACACTCCTTCCCCACCCCATCAGCCCCGCCCCATCGGACCAGAGTCCATCTCAACCTTTAAACCATGGCGCTTCCCCCCCCTGGCAACCTCCCCCCCGGGTAGATTGGGGCGAAGCTACCAACGTTGAGTTTTTCTATGGCCGGCAACAGGAGTTAGCCCAGCTTGAGCATTGGGTGACCACAGACCGCTGTCGGTTGGTGGGCCTGTTTGGGGTTGGGGGTATGGGTAAAACCCATGTGTCCTTAAAGTTGGCGCAGCAGTTAACAACCAATCCCCAGGACTACCCTTTTCAGTTTGTGATCTGGCGATCGCTCCGTAATATGCCCCCCTTGGTGGACCTGTTGGCGGACCTGCTGCAATGGCTCAACCCTCAACTGATAGCCCTTCCCGCCGCCGTTGACACCCGCCTATCCCAGTTAGTCGATTGCCTCCATGCCACTCGCTGTTTAATTATTTTCGATAACTTCGAGAGTATCCTGCGCAGTGGTAGCTATGCCGGCCATTACCGGGATGGTTACGAACCCTATGGCCAACTGTTACACCGGGTGGGAGAAACCACTCACCAGAGTTGTTTGATGGTCACCAGTCGGGAAAAACCCAAGGAGTTCGCCCTGTTAGAGGGGGACCGCCTACCGGTCAGATCCCTGGGACTGAAGGGGCTACAGGTAGAGGACGGGCGACACATCTTTCAGCTTAAGGGCATCCAGACCCTGGCAGGGAGCGAAGAGACGGCTTTGGTCCAGCGCTACAGTGGCAATCCCCTAGCCCTCAAAATTGTCGCCGCCACCATTCAGGACCTGTTTGATGGCAACATTCGCACCTTTCTCAATCAGGAAGCAACGGTGATTGGGGGAATTGATGAATTGCTCACTCAACAGTTTGAGAGACTTTCTCCCCTGGAGAAGACCATTCTCTACTGGTTGGCGATTGCCCGTGAGCCAATTGCCCTGGAAACCCTCCGTTATGACATGGTAGCCGCCATACCCCAGCGGCAAATTTTGGCGGCGCTGCAGTCCCTGGGACAACGATCGTTGGTGGAAAGGAACCAGGCCCTGTTCAGCCTGCAACCTGTGGTTATGGAATACGTGGGAGATCGTCTGATTGCCCAGGCCTGTGTGGACTTGAGCCGTCGGGTCCCAGCTGCTGTTACCGCCACCGTTGATCTCGACCCTCCAACCACGGATTCACCTATCCCTAAACCTGTAGGTTTACCCCCCGATCTCTGCCCTGCAGCCGTACCCCATCTAGCTACGTCCCTATTGAAAACCCATTCCCTGCTCAAGGCCGAGGCTAAAGACTATGTGCGGGAGGCCCAGATTCGGGTCATTCTAACTCCGTTGGTTGATCAACTGTTAGCCCAGTTCACCACCCAATCGCAACTGGAACACCAACTCAAGCAGCTATTGGAGTGGCAGCGATCTCACTTTCCATCGGAACCGGGCTACCTGGCGGGTAACCTGTTAAATTTACTCCGCCATTTGCAGGCGGATTTAACGGGTTTAGATTGTTCCCACCTGACGGTTTGGCAAGCCTACCTGGAGGGAGCCCATCTCTATCAGGTTAATTTTTCCAGTGCCGATCTGTCGCGATCGGTCCTGAGTGAAACCTTTGCCAGTACCCTTTCCCTGGCCTTTAGTCCGAAGGGGGAACTGCTGGCAACCGCTACCACAGATAACGAAATTTGCCTGTGGCAGGTGGCGGATGGTCGCAAGGTTCTGGTCTGCCAGGGCCACACCGGTTGGGTACATACCGTTGCCTTCAGTCCCTGTGGTACCCTCCTGGCCAGCGGTAGTGAAGATGAAACTATCCGCCTATGGGATATCCAAACCGGACAATGTCTTGCCACCTTGAAAGGACACACCAACTGGGTGTGGTCGGTGGCCTTCAGCCCCGATGGCAGTACCCTGGCCAGCGGTAGCAATGATCAAACCATTCGCCTGTGGGATGTGGAAACCGGGATATGTCTGGATATCCTCCATGGCCACACCAATCGAATTTGGGTGGTTGGGTTCAGTCCGATGGCAGCCTATACCCCGCCGTTAACCGCTGCTTTACTGGTCAGTGGCGGCGAAGATGAAGCAATCTACTGCTGGGCCATCCCCTCTGGACAACGCATCAAAAGCTTAAGGGTGACTCGACCCTACGAAGCGATGAATATCCAAGGGGTGAAGGGTTTAAGCAATGCTCAGCGGAGGACGCTCTTTTTACTGGGTGCAGTGTCCTAGAATCTATGGATGTGCTAGGCCGGGCAAGCCCCCAAGGATAACCAGGCTAGGACGTGACCGTCGCCAGGTATTTCATCAAAAAGGGAGGTGATTATCACCTCCCTCGCAAAACTTAGCACTTTGGGTTACGACCCGATGGAAAAGCTAACACCCTAGAGAGCATTACCGCGGGGTAGAACTTCTTCGGGGAATACAAACTTCTCATGGGGCTGGTCGGTGGGCGCCATCCAGGCCCGGATACCTTCGTTCAGCAGGATGTTCTTGGTGTAGAAGGTCTCAAACTCGGGGTCTTCCGCCGCCCGGATCTCCTGGGAGACGAAATCATAGGCCCGCAGGTTCAACCCTAAACCAATCACCCCCACC
>JBEIUS010000166.1:0-6914 GCA_040374235.1 Leptolyngbya sp.
GGCTTTTCAGACAGGGCTATTGAGAATCTTTCCAATAGTTAGAGTCAAAATGAGGTCAAGGTTTTCATAATGAGAATTGCTGCTTAGACAGTAAACGGGTTTACAAGCAGTAGAAAATAAACTATTATTATTGATGATTTAGCTATTTACTTTTCCTAGGCTTTCAAAGCTTCAGGCCGCAGAAATTGTTATATTCTTTTAACAAGATTTCTATCCCGCTAGCCCTATCGAGACCCTGGTTAAAGCCAGTTATTCCGAGCCCTGATCGAGGCCATGGCTTGACTCCCTAACTTGGTCCTAAGCGCTCAACTAAAGCTAAAGCTACATCCCTCAAGGTTTCCCATTCAAGTTCTAGGCCATGCGTATCCGATTTCCCCTTTCTCTGCTGATGGTTGGTGCCACCGTTGCCCTTTCACCCTGGTCGGCCCTGGCGGTAGATGGCAGCAGCAATCGTCCACCCCGCCAAACCTTTCAGGTACCCTGCTCGATGGGTAAGCCAACCCACGATAAAAAGTGTGCCCTTACCGTTGACTATGGCGACCCAGGCAACTCGATGCTAACCATTACTCGCCCTGATGGCCCCCATAGTCAGCGTATTCTCAATTATTACGACAACGACCTCCACTCACCGGTGGCTGGGGATAATCTCTCCGTTGGCATTGTCGATGGTCAGTGGTACCTTGGCATTAACGATAACGAGTATTACATCATTGAGGAAATGGTGATTACGGGTATGGATTAAACCTGGGGCCCAGAGCTGGCCTTGGACAGTACCCATAGATTCCTGCGGCAGCCTCAACCCAATAGGATCTCCACCACCGGACGGATCAGGGCAATACAGCCGGCACTGTCTTGGTTGTAGATCACGGTGGCTCGAAAGCCGCTCCAGTAGGCATACCAAAGCCCGGATACTCGGGCCTCCGGTGAGTCGATCTCAGCCTCGATGAGTAATTGGTGGAGGGGGGCCGTCAGGTCTTGAATTTGCTTCAGGCAGCGTTTGTCCTGTTCTTGACTCCAGAGCCAACCGTAGGCCGCCCCTAGTTTGCGTAACTCCCTATGGGTAATGTCTAGATCGTACATGTATTGCAATACCTGGAGCACCCGATCTATCAAAGATCCTCGGCGAGGCAAGGTCATCGACTGTATAGCCTCAATTTGAGCTTCGTTGAGCTCAAAAATCAACTCCGCCAGCAAGTCAGGTTTTGTCCACCCTTCCTTATAGATCAGGGCGGGGGAAATTTGGGCGGCCTCAGCAATTTGTCGCATCCCCACCTGTTCATAGCCCTTGGCGATGAATAGTTGCTTGGCGGACTCCAGGATCACCCGTCGCCGCTCGTCAGGATCCCGACTGCGTTCTCGATGCTTTAGAAAGCTCATGGTTGATCAGGACTCCTCCTTGCCGGCTTGAGAGATCTACATTCACTTAACTTAAGGTAGACGCCCGGCTGGCATAAGAAAAGATCAGGGAAATGCCCTGGCAAAGGTTAACAAAGTATAAACGTGTTTATGGATAGCTCCCCCCTATTTGATAATCAGGTAGAGGCTCGTGCTAGAAGTTGTTGGGCAACTATTAGAAACCTTCCCGCATCGCTCAAACCAGCCGAACTGACCTGTATAGCCCTAGACCCCTGTACAGAGTAGGCGCTCAGTGAAACGAAACCCGCTAGCACGCCTACTCGAAATTTGCCTTAACCGATTCAGCCTATCCCAGGCGATCTGGACAAGGCTATACAGATTGATTGATTGTCCTAACCCTATGGGGAGATAGCCATGTCCTTACCGATTTTGACCCACATCATTGATTACAACAAAGCTGTTACCAATAAAAACGCTGCCGACAAGGCATTGGCGTGGTTGCAGGGGCAATATCAGAAAACAAATCCCAACGTGTTACAGGAGTTTGAACGCATTTGGCGGGCTGGCCACAGCTCCGGTCAGCCTCTAGCCTTTAAAGACGTAGCCCATTACTACGACCCTAAAAACCCTAACCATGGCAAGGCCATTCAATACCTGGATAGTCATGTTGCGGCGCCGACTCTACAGATGTTCGATGATATCTGGTTCGGTCGTAAGGAGCCCGACCACCCGCCCGCCGCCCCTGCCCACCCAACCCCAGCGGCCCCCCACCCCCAGCCTGGGGTAACCGCCCTGCCCATCCTCACCCACCTTCAGGACTACAACCGCTCAGTGACCAATAAGGCCAACGCAGATAAAGCCCTCACCTGGCTACAGAGCCAATACCAGCAAACCAACCTGACCGCCCTAAAGGAATTTGATACCCTTTGGCGGGGGGGCCATGCAGCCACCCAACCGCTGGATTTTAAGAATGTGGCCCACTACTTCGATGCTAAGAATCCTAACCATACCAAGGCGATCCATTATCTCGACAGTCACATCTCCGGGCCTACCCTCCAGATGTTCGACGACATTTGGTTTGGTCGAAAGCAACCCTAACCCCAGAATATAGGTAGTCGTGTTGCCCTCAGCCGCCGTGGTCTAACCACGGCGGCTGAGGTTTATGGTCGTAGCCGCCGGTAAGGGGACGGGCCCTGGCCAGGGCTATCTAGATTGGCGGCCCCATAAAGTGTACCCCGGCCTTGCTGCCTGGTTTGATCGGTATGGGGGTAGCGGCCCTCCGGAGGAAGTCTGAAGAGTCTGAGGAAATGATGTAGGATTTTTTTCTTCCCAGCCTTCAGGGTTGATAAAATTATCCCCTGGTCGTTTCCCTATTTTCAGGGGCATCGGCCAGGGGCATTTTTGTATATCGGCCGTGTTCCTATGGTTAGGGCAGGGGATGTAAAGTATAGCTAAAGCTACATATTCCATACATTGATGAAATGCTATGGTCAGGCAAGTCATAGATCGAGATCTATCCCTATAGCCTTGAGTAGCATGATCCAGGCCGATTCTCCCCTGGAAGGATATCGTCCCTTCTTTGAGAGCCAGAACTTTGAAGAATCTTCCCACGTTCTGGGGCAACTGATTGGTCCTCACAAACTGGTTTTGCTAGAAGCGGACCTGCGGGCTTTTTCCTGTCGGTACTATTACTCAAGGCTTTCCCAATCCCATTTAGTCTACAGCCAGTGGTCAGGGCAGCAAGAACTGACTCGAACTCAACCCCAGGATCTCTATATCCTTTACCTACCTGTGGCCGGTAAAATTGAAGAGTCGATCAATGGTGATGAGGTTCTAGCCTCTTGCCCCCATTGCGCCCACCTTTTTTCGCCAGATCAATGGCTTAAGGGCTATCTATCATCACGGGGCCAGGGCCTCTCGGTGTGTTTGCCAAAGTCTTTGGTGGTAGCCGAGTGTGAAAAGCTGCTGGCCAAACCCCTGGGCAAAAAACTCGAGTTCTCCATCCCCCTGAATCTTGATAGTGCCCAGGGAAACAGCCTCAGGGATCTGACCTTCTGACCCCTGATTTCTCGGTGATCTTCCCAGGAAGACAGGGTGCAAAGGCCAGTCACCCTGCCTGGGAGCCATAGTGCCAGGTCGACACCCTGGGTAGATGGCAAGATAACGACTATGCCAGGGTTGGTTGACTGACAAAACTCTCAAGGCTGGCGGCTAGAAGCCGCGCCTAGACAGGCAAAACCCGCCTACGCGGGTTATGGATCAGTCGGCGAAGGCCGACTTCGTCTGGATAGCAGCGGTTTGAACCGCCGTAAGCTAATGTTTTGTCAGTCAACCAGATGCCAGGGTGTTTGATAAGGAGTTTTTCTATTTCAATAAGCAGGCGATTATGCTCACCAATGTCGATAAACAGGGACTATAGCGGTTCCTGATCGGATACAGCACAGCAAAAGCCTTGATGAATAAGCGTTGCAGACGTCTCGACGTACCTCACGCCGACGAGAACCGCTATATCATTATAAATTTAAGTCACCATTGGGAAACTGATATGATTGCCTTAAAAGACCACCTGCCACAGTTCACTCCAGAGGAATACTTCATCTGGGAGGAACAGCAATTAGAACGCCATGAATACATTGATGGCAAAGTCTATGCTATGAGTGGCGGCACCATCGATCATGGGAATATTGCTGGCAATTTTCTTGCCCTACTGAAAGCTCATCTGCGAGGGAGCGGCTGTAGGACCCTAAATTCTGATTGTCGAGTCAGTATTGTAGGAGCTGCTAAGTATGTCTATCCCGATATCAGTGTGACCTGTGAAGATCGAGATCAGGCTACAACCCAATACATTACTTACCCTTGCCTGATTGTTGAGGTTTTGTCACCCGCCACAGAAGCTTATGACCGAGGCAAAAAGTTCAAAATGTATCGCCGTAATCCCTGCTTGAAAGAATACGTTTTGGTTAGTGTAGATGGGATAGAGATCGAACTATTCCGTAGAACTGAAACAGGTGATTGGCAGATTATTAATTATCAAAGGGGCGATATAATTGAGCTGAAAAGCGTTAATTTTTCTTGTCACATCGAAGAAATCTATGAGGATGTGGTGTTTAGCGAATGACTTTCAATTAGCAATTATTCACTGAATATCGCGTCTGAACAGTTGTAGAGTAGCAATGACGCCCACGGGGAAAACCCAGGGAATGCTATCCTTAACACCATGCTGTTGTGGCCTTCACCTGTACCAAGTCCCCCTATCCTCAGCCTTCTAGCCAGGGCCATGTATACTCAATCTGCGGTTACCCCCGATCGGATTCCACCGCTCTGCTAATCTATGGACGCCGCCTTTGACCTGACCCTGCAAATAGTCCTGACGGTGTTAGCTGGGGTGGCGGCCCAGGTGGTTGGGGCCTTTGCTCAGGTTCCTAGCATTATTTTCCTGCTGTTGTTTGGCATCGGGCTGGGGCCCGATGGCCTAGGGCTCCTGCACCCCCAGGCCCTGGGGGTCGGCCTAGAGGTGATCGTATCCCTGAGTGTGGCGTTGATCCTATTCGAGGGGGGGCTGAGCCTGGAGCTGAGTGAACTGGGCCAGGTCTCCAATAGCCTGCGTAACCTGGTCACCATCGGTGTATTTATTACCCTGGTGGGGGGCGGCATTGCCGCCCACTGGCTGGGGGAGTTTCCCTGGGCCCTGGCCTTCCTCTACGCCTCCCTGGTGGTGGTGACCGGCCCCACCGTGATTACCCCCCTGCTGCGCCAGGTGCCGGTGGACCGTAAGGTGGCCACCCTGCTGGAGGGGGAGGGGGTGTTGATCGATCCGGTGGGGGCGGTGCTGGCGGTGGTGGTGCTGGGGGTGGTGCTGAATGGTGATGCCGATCCAGGGGTGATTATCAGTGGTCTGACCCTGCGGTTAGCCATTGGCGTGATCATCGGCGCCCTGGGGGGAGGTTTGATGGGGCTGTTTCTCAAACGGGCCCAGCAACTCAGCGAGGACCTGCGCAACCTGGTGGTGCTGGCGGGGTTGTGGGGCACCTTTGGCCTGGCCCAGGTGCTGCGCAGCGAGTCGGGGTTGATGGCGGCGGTGGTGGCGGGGTTGCTGGTGCGATCGCTGTCCGTTCCCGATGAGCGCCTGCTGCGCCGCTTTAAGGGGCAACTCACGGTGCTGGCGGTGTCGGTGCTGTTTATCTTGCTGGCCGCCGATCTCTCCATTGCCAGTGTGTTTGCCCTGGGCTGGGGGGCGGTGGGGGTGGTGGTGATGCTGATGGTCGGGGTGCGCCCCCTGAATATCTGGGTTTGTACCCGCTCCAGTGACCTCAACTGGCGACAAAAGACCTTTCTCAGCTGGGTGGCGCCGCGGGGCATTGTCTCCGCCTCCATTGCCTCCCTATTTGCCATCTTGTTAACGGAACGGGGGATTAGCGGTGGCGACGCCATCAAGGCCCTGGTGTTTCTCACCATCATCATCACCGTGCTGGTGCAGGGGCTGACCGCGGGCTGGGTGGCCCGGGGGCTGGGGCTAACCAAGGCGGATGCGGTGGGGGCGGTGGTGGTGGGCTGTAGCCCCCTAACGGTGTTGTTGGCTCGGCTGATGCGAGATCATGGCGATCCGGTGGTGCTGATCGACACCAACCCCGCCGCCTGCGAGGCCGCCACCCAGGAGGGCCTGGCGGTGATCGTCAGTAGTGCCCTGGACCACGACGCCCTGGAGCAGGCGGGGCTGAATCAGGCCGGCACCTTTTTGGCCATGACCAAAAACGGTGAGGTGAATGCGGTGGTGGCCCAGCGGGCCCTGGAGGAGTTTGCCCCCCCGCGGGTGATTGCGGTCCTCCCCCAGGAGCAGGAGGGGGAGGAGACGGGGGAACCCGCTAACCTGAAGCAGGCCCGCCTGACCTGGTTACCGCTGAAAAAGTGGAATACCTACCTGCAGGACGGGGAGGTGCGGCTGGGGGAAACCCGGCTGCGGGATAGTGATACGGACCTGCAGCAGGCCCACCTGGCCGCCCTGGTGCGCAGCGGTGAAATGGTGCCCCTGTTGCTGGAGCGGCAGGGCAGTCTGCAGGTGGCGATCGGGCAGGAGGGCTGGCGGGTGGGCGATCGCCTGATTTACCTGCTCCACGATGCCAAGCCCAAGCTGCTCAAGCGCCTGGCCGGGGGCATCCAGCCCCCCACCCTCAGCCTGGAAACCCTGCCGACGGTGGAGGAGGTTCCCCTGGCGATTTCCGCCTCCTTGAACAACACCAGTCCAAACCCTGTTTCTCTAGATCCTGTAGATCCTGGCTCTCCTTGAAGGGTTGTCGAACCTGTGCCGCGAAGTACTAACTCCCCTCCACCCCTTGCAGGTGGCTACGGTCGTACTGGTAGCTCTTGACGACCGGTGTACGTGGGTCTGGTTAGCTGATGTCTGCGGCACACTGGTCGGCTGGGTGTTTATTGACTTTATATTTGGTCTGTAGGATCTACGGAGTTAATCAACTATGACTTGGCAAGGTGAGAAATTCCAAGGCACCCTGGGTTTTACAGCGACCGACTCAAAGCCGTCGTGGCGTACCCCACCACGGCCA
>JBEIUS010000209.1:0-4587 GCA_040374235.1 Leptolyngbya sp.
AGGATGCGATCGCGGGGCACCCGCTGCACCCCAGCCACCGCCGCAATATACAGGGGGGCAAAGGCGGCTAGAAATAGCAGGGCAATTTTGGAGGCATCCTCAATGCCCAGCCAGATCACCAGCAGGGTGTAGTAGGCCAGGGGGGGCAGGGGACGGTAGAACTCGATTAGGGGTTCAAACACCGCCCGCAGGGGCCGGTAGGCTCCACAGGCCATGCCCAGGGGAATGGCGATGACCGCCGCTAAAATCAGGGCGATCGCCAGCCGGTAGAGACTGTCACGCAGGTGCGACAGCAGGGAGACCCCCTTATAGCCCTGGGTGAGAATCTCCCAGAAGGTACGCACAACCTGCTCTGGTTTAGGCAGAAACAGATCGCTAACCCAGCCGGCATGGGTGGCCAACCACCAGAGGGCTAACACCGCCGCCACGGTGGCCAGGGATATCCAACCGTCCCCAGAGAGGCTGGGCCAGCGGGAGGGGGGTGCAGTGGACTTTAGGGAAGTCATGGTGGCTAGAATGGGCTGGTTTGGTGTAGTGGGGTTGGCAACCCCTCAGGGGAGGGGAGTTTCCGCCATGACCCTAGGGTTTGATGTTCTGAATAAACTGCGGATCAATCAGGGAACTGGCCACCGCCTCCACATTGGTATCGGCGGGAATCACACCGCTCTTCTTCAGGACAGAACCGGCGGCCACAATGGTTTCCTGTTGCACCGCACCAATCACCGAGTTAGATAGATCCGTGCGTTCCAACTGCTTAGCCGCGACGGTGGCATCCAGCTTGGCTTCCTGGGCTAAAATCCTCTGCAACTCCTGAGGGTTTTGCAGCGACCACTGGCGCGCCTTCTCGTATACCCGCAGGACCCGATCGACCCAGCCAGGATAGGATTGGATAAACTCTTCCCGCACATTCAGAACACCGTAGGTATTCAGGTCGGGGTTGCGGAAGAAGAGCTGGGCTCCCTTCTCCAACTCGGTTTTAGCCATGTGGGGATCGAGCCCGGCCCAGGCCTGCACATCCCCCCGCTCCAGGGCGGCCCTGCCATCGGCGTGCTGTAGTTGCACCAGCTCAATGTCCTTCTCAGACAGGCCCACCTGGTCAAGGGCCCGGAGTAAGAAAATATAGGGATCTGTGCCGCGGGTGGCGGCCACCTTTTTACCCTTCAAGTCCTCCACCTTGGTGATGCCCGTATCCGGTCGGGTGACCAGGGCCGTCCACTCAGGTTTGGAGAAAACATAGATGGCCTTAATGGGGTTGCCGTTGGCCTTACCCAGCAGCGCCGCTGCCCCCGCCGTAGATCCAAAGTCAATGCTGCGACTGTTGAGCAATTCCAGGGCCTTGTTACTGCCCAGGCTTTGCACCCATTCCACCTTAATGTTGTCCTTGGCCAGATCCTCCTCTAGCCAGCCCTTATCCTTCAAGACCAGGCTGACCGGGTTGTAGTAGGCGTAGTCGATCCGAATCACATCGGGTTGGATAGCTTGGCTGGTGGTCTGGCCACAACTGCCCAGGGCAACCACGGCGAAGGCCGCCGCTATGCTCAACAGGCCACTGCGGAGAAAACGGCGACGACCCCGGAGCAGGGGTAGGGTGGACTGAAAAATGGGGGGAAACCCTTTCAAGGGATGGGGCATAGGGAAAATCCTGAACTCTATAAACAGTCTGGAACTCTACCAATGGCTGGGTTAGCTGGCGTTGGCAGGTATTTTTTCGTTGGCAATGATTTCCCCCAGGGGGCTGAGGTAACGGCTGGGCGCCGCCCTGGGCAGGCTTTCCAGCGGTAGCCGCGGAAAGACCAGCTCGGCAAAGCGGTAGGCCTCCTCCAGGTGGGGGTAACCGGAGAAAATAAAGGTGTCGATGCCCAGGTCGATGTATTCCTGCATGCGGGCGGCCACGGTTTCAGGGTCACCCACCAAAGCAGTACCCGCCCCCCCCCGCACCAGGCCCACGCCGGCCCAGAGGTTGGGGCTCACCTCCAGGCGATCGCGACGGCCCCCGTGCAGGGCCAGCATGCGCTGCTGCCCCTCCGAGTCCGCCTGACTGAGGGCCCGTTGAGCCGCCGCCAGGGTGTCATCATCCAGGTAGCGGAGCAGATCGTTGGCCGCCTCCCAGGCCTGGGCGGTGGTGTCCCGCACGATCACATGCAGACGAATGCCAAACCGCAGGGTGCGACCCTGCTGGGCCGCCAATTGGCGCACCTCGGCAATTTTCTCCGCCACCTGGGCCGGGGGCTCACCCCAGGTCAGGTAAAGATCCACCTGACGGGCGGCCACCTGCTTGGCCAGGGGGGATGAGCCGCCAACGTAACGGGGGGGATGGGGGTTCGGCACCGGCGGAAACAACAGTTTAGCCCCCCTCACCTGCAGGTAATCCCCCTCCAGGTCCACCGTTTCCCCGGCCATCACCCGGCGCCACACCGTCAGGAACTCATCGGTGAGGTGGTAGCGTTGGTCCTTGGTCAGGTGCAGGCCATCCCCCGCCAGTTCGGTGGGGTCGCCCCCGGTCACCACGTTGACCAGTAGCCGCCCGCCGGAGAGGCGATCGAAGGTGGCGGCCATGCGGGCCGCCATCCCCGGTGAACTAATACCGGGGCGAATCGCCACTAGAAACTTCATCCGCTGGGTTACCGCGATCAGGGAGGCGGCGGTAATCCAGGCGTCTTCGCAGGATTTGCCGGTGGGCAAGAGAGCCCCGGCGTAACCGAGCTGATCAATCGCTCCGGCCAACTGACGCAGATACTCGGGGGTGACCGCCCGACCTCCGTAGGCGGTGCCCAGATAGCGGCCGTCACCGTGGGTGGGAATAAACCAGTGAACTTCCAGGGACATAGCATAGAAACGTCAAGGGGACGGAAACATGAAGAGGAAAGACGCAGAGGGCCTGAGTCAGAAGCTAAGCCCGTAGATGTTGGACAATCACCCTCTGCATCAAACTTGATAGAAGGTCTACCTTGGCTTAAGGCCTAGCCCTTCCAAATGGCGGTGGAGACGTCAATTTGCTTAGGGATCAGCTTCAGGTCATAGAACACATCGGCCACCTGCTGCTGATAGGTCACCACCTCTTCCGTGAGCAGTTGGATACCATAGCCCCGCCGGCTTTCCGATAGGACCAGCACTTCCTCTGGAATGCCCAGGGCCAGGGAAAGGAACTTAGCCACACTGGGGGCATTGTCCTTGGCCCAATTACTCACGCTTTCCAGTTCTTCTAAAACCACCTTGAGGGTGTCGGGCTGGCTATCGACAAAGGATTGGGTGGTCAGGAAGAAGCCGCGATTAGCCACCAGACCCTGGCCATCCCGCAATGTCCGCGCCCCCAGCTGTTTCTCCGCCGCCGCCTGGAAAGGATCCCAGATTACCCAGGCATCCACCGCCTTTTGCTCAAAGGCCGGTCGAGCATCCCCAGGGGGTAGAAAGGCCGTCTCAATGTCGGTGTATTTCAGCCCGGCATCCTCCAGGGCCTTAACCAGCAGGTAATGGACATTGGAGCCCTTATTCAGGGCCACCTTTTTGCCTTTTAAATCGGCTACGGTCTTGATGGGGGAATCCTTCTGTACCAAAATCGCCTCCGCCTGGGGACCATTGGGCTCAAAGGCAAAGTAAAGCAGGGGAGCCCCCGCCGCCTGGGCAAACACCGGGGGCGTTTCCCCCGTGTAGGCAATGTCAATACTGCCGACGTTAAGGGCCTCCAGCATTTGGGGCCCCGCCACAAACTCGTTCCAGGTGACGGCAACGGAATTACCATCGAACCGCTGCTCTAACTGCCTTCGATTTTTCAGCAGGTTCAGGATGGTGGAGGATTTTTGGTAACCAATCCGCAGCGCCTTGCTAGGGGCGGTGGCGGGCGCCGGTTCAGCCTTAGGGGGGGCATCCGACACGGAGGACGTATCAGGACTACAGGCACCAGCCACCCCCGCCAGGGCGATGCCCCCGACGAACCAGCTACCCTGACGCAAAAATCGCCGCCGGGAGCTGTGGCCTCCCTCCTGGGCAGAGTAGAGTTGGGAGGATATGGGATTAAACCACTCAACGTTCATAAATGACTCGCTACTTCTCAGGAAACAGTTGCCTGGGACGGCAATGACAAAGTCAATAACCCTCTAGCCCTCAGGGCAGCCTGGGATAAAAAAAGGCAGCATAAGTGTCGCCACCCACCAGGGGGCGAGGACAAGCTAGACAACCTACCCAGGATGAGCTTGAACCGATTAACTCTGCCCTAGGGGTTTTGGCCAGGGCCAGGTTTCAGTGATTTCACTGTGCTTTTGTCTGTGGCAGTATGGCACAGGGATAATTTGACTTCAAGTTACTTGAATTACAATTGAAATTTATTTTCATGCCAATTTCTTTGCCTTTGCTGTTTCAGGGCCTGCTGCACCGGCTGACCCCTGATTGCTTGGTGGTTCTTCTAGGGAGATAGGGTATGACAGCCAGTCACCCTGCCTGGGAGCCATAGTGCCAGTCGGTGAGAAAGCCCTGGTTAGCAGCCAGGGTGATCAGGGGGGGCAGGGTTTTGTCAGCCCACTTGGCAAACCGTCTCTAGTTCTCTAATCACGATGGACTTCTGAATTGGGGCTCTAGGGGATATCAGTAATG
>JBEIUS010000257.1:0-2490 GCA_040374235.1 Leptolyngbya sp.
AAGAGTCTGATTCTAAAGCGTTTCAGGCTCTTTTTTCTGTGATCTATTTATCCTTCGTGAATTATCCAGGCTAGACGGTAGCGCTCTTCTTCTGCTTCTAGCCTTAATAGGTCCTGGTGGAGTTCGCAGTAATGCACCGCTTCCTGAATAGCTGCCAGGGGAAGGTCCCAATTTTCAGCAGCTTGCTCTGGGGGCATTTGATTGGCCAGCATGTCTTGCCATAGGGTAGCGGCTGACAAAGTGTATGGTCTAGACCCTTGGGGATTGGCTGGATAAAGGGCTAGAAACACCCCTAGACCCTGGCCAGGCACCCGATCTACACCAGTAGCTGGTCAAGCAGCTGGCTGATGCTTTCAGCCTTACCCATCGAACTGCCGGATGGAGTAGAGGCTAGCTGCATCGCCTTTAGTCGTTCCTGGCGATCGCTATTTTCCCAGATCTGGTAGCCAATGATTCCAACTCCCAAAATCGCCAGGCCTATACCTGCGGTTGAGACAGCGGTTACAATAGCGGCCCCTGCCGCTACCCCCCCACCCCCCGCCGCCAGGGTACCGCCCCCCAGCCAGGCCAGGGCGGCATTGGTGGCCGCCGCTCCGCTCAGGCTACCAATGACTGTGCCCGTAGAGGCGGTTGCCCCTAGCAAGGAGGCCGCCGTTACCACCGTGCCAGCGGAGGAGCCAATCGCTACCATGCTGCCCCCCAGGATCGTCATCGACCCCGTTGTAGCGGCCCCCACCTGGGTAGAGTAGGACTGCCCCGTCACCATCCAGGTGGCCCAGTGCTCGCAGTTGAAATTCACCACGTTGTAGACGGGCGGTTTTGGATCCTTGAGTTGTTCCCTAAAGGCTTTGATATTGGCCTTAATGGTTGCCAGGGGCAAGGCCGGGTGTTGGGGCTGGATCACCTGCCAGGCTTGCCCCTGGGTGGGTTTCACCTCCAGGGTTGAGTTATTCACCCAACCGACGGTGTAGTCTGGGCTGAGCACCACCCCATAGTGGGCCACTGCCCCCTGGAAAGATTGTCGAACTAATTGCCCCGGTTCAAATTCCGTCACGTTTGCTTACTCCAAAAGGCTGTCTAGTAACCTATCCATGTCGGCAAGCTGGGCACTGGAAGCGTTAACGGAGGCGGCGGAACTCCCCAACCCGTTAAGGGGGTTGCGGCCCAGTTCATGGATTGCCGCCGTCACTCCGGCCGCGGTTGCCGCTAAGGTTTTCTCAATGACTTGACTAAAGACCAGGGTCCAGTCTGGGGCCAGTTCTGCCCAAACCGCCTGCAACACAGCGGCGGTCAGCAGGGCCACACCCACCGGTGGGAATAACAGCACCATCACCGTCACAATGCCCGAGGTCAGCAGCCTGGGGCCTAGTTCTGCTAAGGCCTCAACCAGGGTGACCTCCCCCTGAATCAGGCGGATTAGGGTGGGGATGGCCTCCACAGCCAGGGTAAAGCCAAGGGCGGCCATGGGGTGACCCCCCATTAACCGTTGCAGCACCTTCACAGAGGCCCCCCGCAAGAACCCGGACTGGAGCCCCGCCAGGGCTTTTTCCATAATGGGCTGCAATAATGCCCACTCCAGGGCGGCTTCACCGCGAAGCACCGGACCTAGTTGGTGAATGCTCTCTAGCACAACGTTAAGGGCGGCATTAAGGGCGGCGCCGTTGACGCCAGAACCAACTACCTCACCGACCTCTGCGGCAGCCTCCAGCAGCAGGGCGGTGGCATAGGGATGGGCGGCAGCCAGTCGAGCGACATCCTGGGGCACCGGGATACTGCAAACCCCATCGGCGGAGATCACCGTTGAAGTGCCCCTAAGGTGAGCATTTTCAACATTGGTCACAATCGGATCCCGATAGCGACCCGAGGCCACCATGGTTTCAACGTAGTCGCTGGAACCCCCCTTGACTTGAAATTGAGCAATCACCTGCCCAGCCTGATCGATGTAGATATCGGGGCCAAACTGAGTGCCATCCACAGGAATTTGGTAGGCCCGGCTATCTGCCCCCCTGAGGGCGGCGTTGAGGTTAAAGCCAAGGGCCTGCAGATGTTCGAGGGCAAAGCCAAAACTGTAGGGGTTCTCGCTAACGGTACCAACCTGGGTGATCAGCCCAGCCCCAGGCTGGATCAGGGTGGTTGCCCCGTCTCGAATCGTTTGGGCCGCCAGAGAAAGGTTGTGGGTCAGGGCCGGTATTAAGCCCACCAAAACCGCATTCCCATTGGCGGTCAGGGGTTGGTTATGGGAAGATTTGTTTGCCATTGACGATAGCAGCCAGGGTTTATGGTTAGCTGATTATTCCCATTACAGCCGATCACTCCCTTATGGAGAAAGCAGGGGCCGCCAGGGGGCTAAAGTTTTATGGGAGTTTAAAGCCCTGAGTAATTGGGTCGGGAGTTGAGTCAGTCCAGGCGAGTGGTAAGTAGTTTGTACCCGAACCCGATGGCTGTCAGGGAGACAAAAAACTGCCACAGACTGGTGGGGTTCAGGATGGC
>JBEIUS010000048.1:0-20343 GCA_040374235.1 Leptolyngbya sp.
GTGGGAAGTAAATTCTGAGGGCTATTACCAGGAAAACTGGCAAGGGGATGATATTTCAATCTCCGATAATATTGAATTCAGTCCATCCATAAGTTTTACCTTGGCCGTCGAATCTCAAGATCTTCCTAACTCTAAATCCCAAAAACTAGATGACCAGATGGGTCAACTAATTCGCTTTACTCCAGAGGGAGAGCCCTATTTGAGTGTTAGCAAGGATGTGGTGGTACCCCTGCCCCAGAAGATTAGGGCATCTGGGCTAGAATCAGCTGAAGGATCTGGGGTTAATTGGCAGGATCGATCATTGGTAGATCCTACTAAGAGTTCGATAGAAAAACCTATTGAAATACCTTTTCATAAGGAAGATAATTTACCTATTTCCTCTAATTCATTGATTAAATAGAGATTGCTTAAAGTCCAGATTTAGCTCTTTGAATTATTAAAGTTCTAAACCTAAATCTGGACTTTGTATTTCCTTTCTAGGCGGCCAGCTGTGAGGTAGAACTATTTTTCAAGTCTTCAACTTGACGGGAAAGGTGGTGGAGCTGGGTAAGCAGGTTTTCAAAGGGTTCATGTTCAACTTCAGCAACACTTGGACGCATGGGGCTGGTGGAGTAAGCTTTGCCATGGCTGACCGCCGCTGAGGTAGGTTGGGCTGAAACCGCCAGGTGATGATGGCCATCCAATTGGGGCTCTGAACGATGTAAGGACTTCACCATAGATTGAGGTTGCACTGTAGCAACGGAGTCCTTCTGTTCCCCAAACCCTTGATAAATGGCTTCTAGGGATGATTCTGAGGGTTCTAGAAAAGCGCCCAGTTTTTGAGTGCGGAGCCGAGACTCGGAAAACTTGATACGCTCTAGCTCAGCTTGATAGGCAGTCAGGCTCTTAGCTAGATCCGCCTTGAGGGACTCTGAGCCAGCCAACTTGCTGACAGAGTGACGCCAGCCCAGAACACCAAAAACACCAACACCAACGGCTATGCTAATACCTCCTGCAACAGTAAGGTAGGGAGCAGCCAGATACTTCAATTCAGAGGCAAAAACAGGTTGATTTTGCAGTTCAACGTTGACGACGTTGGATCTGAGCGCTGTGAACGGTAGCGTGGCCGCCGAAAAAATAATTCCCGCAACACAGGTAGATGCGAATAAAGAATGAGTAAAAGATGACTGACTCATAACTTAACCCTAATCCTAAAGCGACTGTTGTGTAGATGAAAACCTAAGCCTGACAAGCACTAGCCCAATCAGAGACCGGACCATTCAGGCCGTTAGACAAGGAAATGAAAGGAAGTAACTAACCCCACTCTGGACACAGACATTTAAGATGCAACCCCACAACAAAAACATCGGTTCTGGGCGTCTAGGTGATTCAGTGCGCCAGAGCAGGCTAGAAATACACGGGACTTCGGTAAAAGTACAGAGAAACATAAGAAGAATGTAAAGCCAGAAGATTACCTATGTTTAACTTTCCGGATGAGTTTGCGAAAGTTTATAAACATTTGGGACTTGTGTAAACTTCTTATAAAGAAGTTCTACGGACAAAGGAGTATGCTGCAGCAACCAGATACATACATGCCCTCCTGTATAGGAGCCCATAGTAATACCCGGCATCGGCGCCTGGGCTGGTGACAGGGGAATGCATTACCCTGTCACCAGGGCCCGCTGGGGGGTGGCAAAGGCGTCTTAGCCCGCCCAATGGCGACCTCAGGGTAGGGCCCCCCTTCATGACAGGCTGTAACGCCTGGGTAAGGAATTATCCCCGCCCCCTTACAATAGGAGCTGTAGAGTGATCCCTGCCTATGCCACCCCGTTGGCCTCGACAACCCACCCGCCAGGATCCGACGTACCGTCGCCTGGAGGATCGCATGAACTTCGCCGTCCATGTCGCCCTCTGGCTTGCGGTAAACTCCGGGCTGTGGTTTTTCCATACCCTCAACCCCCTCTGGGGTAGTTGGGTGCCCTGGTTGACCCTGCCCTGGTTGGCGGCGTTAGTGAGCCACGGTGTCTATATTTTTGCCCTGGCGGATTATGGCACCCCCAGGGTAGACCCTACCTCCCCCGGAGATTCCTAGATCATGGCTGACCCTGCCACCACCCGAGCTATTGAAGATTTGGCCGCCGTCATCGCCGATCAGGCCTACCTGGAGGTGGCCCGCTGGCATCTCTACCTGGGGGATGCCAAACTGCACCTGCCCCTGGCCGCCCAGCTCTACCCCCTGGTGAGCACCGGCACCTTTACCCCCTCGGCTCTGGGGGAGTTACTGGCCAGCACCACTGTCCCGATTGGGGGCGGCCAGGGTGCTATCCCCCTGGCTCAGTTGATCCCCGCCGCTAGCCAGGCCACGTTGGCCGAGGCGATCTCCAACTATCAGCGCGAACTCTAGTTTTTTCCCATCTCCCCTTCTCCCCTTCTCCCGCCATGGCTAAAACCGTTGCCGATGTGATGACCCCCAACCCGGTGTCGGTGAGCCCCACCACCGTTCTTAAGGAGGCAATTCAGCTGATGGCCGATCGCCGCATTGGCGGTCTACCGGTGCTCAACGAGGCCCAGCAACTGGTGGGGATCTTGTCTGAGTCAGACCTGATGTGGCAGGCCACCGGGGTGGATATGCCCGCCTATATCCTGCTGTTGGACAGCGTGATTTATCTGAAAAACCCCAATCAATATACCCAGGAGATCCACAAGGCCCTGGGCCAGCTGGTTAGTGACGTGATGACCCCCAGGGTGATCACCATTAGCCCTCAGAAATCCCTACGGGAAGCGGCCCACCTGATGCACGAGAAACGCATTCGTCGCCTGCCCGTGGTGGATGACCAGGGCCAGGTGGTGGGCATGCTCACCCGGGGGGATATCGTCCGGGAAATGGCCCAGAGCTACGATTAGTCATTGGTGGCGTGAATTAGAAGTCAGAATTCAGGAGCCAGGAGAAGTAGGTAAATTTACGCCAGGGTCCACTAGACCACCAAAGTTCCCATGCTTTTGTCAGGCAACAACCCCAAGCAAAATCGTTTTTTTGACCCCTGACCGCTAACTCCTGATTTCTGACTCCTGACTCATATCAATAGATCCCAGCTAAAGTTGATATCCCTTACTCTTCCTTAATATTTGCCTATGACCATTACCCCTGATTTCGTTCGCGCCCTACTGCACTCCCAGGATTACGGCGATCGCATCAAGGCGGTTAACCAGCTACGCCAGCTAGACCCGGCAGCGGCCTTTGACCTGGTGCAATTGGCCGCCCATGACAGCAACGCCCGGGTGCGCTACGCCGCCATTAGCCAACTGGCCACCCTGGGTCGGCAGGACCTGGCCACGGTGGAGCCCCTGCTGCGGCGAGCCCTGACCAACGACCCGGAGGCCGATGTGCAGGCGGCGGCGGCGGATGCGATCGCTGGCCTAGGCCTACGCCAGGCCTACGGCGACCTGGCGGCGGTGTACCACAACTCCACGGAATGGCTGGTGCAGTTTAGCATTGTGGCCGCCCTGGGGGAATTAGGCGCCCCGGAAGCCTTTCCCCTACTGGAAAGTGCCCTAAAGTCTGACAACGAGTTGGTGGTGACGGCGGCGATCGGCGCCCTGGGGGAACTGGGGGATGACCGGGCCGTACCGATCCTGGTCACCTACACCAACCACCCCGACTGGCAACTACGCCATCGCCTGGTTCAGGCCCTAGCGGCCTTTAGCCAGCCTGAGGCGAAGGCCGCACTGCAGATCCTGAGGCAGGATGCTTCAGCGATCGTGGCCGCCGCCGCCGACCAACACCTGGTTGTGGAGGGGGGATAAATCCAGCAGCGGCTGGCCATGGTGGGTGTCCTAATGTAACAGACCGGGGATAGGGGCAGGAAAAATTTGATATAATGACAGCAATTCTCATTTTAGGACTCTTGTACCAAAGATAGTGTTTCGAGCCTAGATCGCCTAACGGAAGCATAGGCTTTTCAGACAGGGCTATTGAGAATCTTCTCAATAGCTAGGGTCAAGATGCGGTCAAGGTTTTCATAATGAGAATTGCTGATATAATGAAAAAGGCATTGATATTTATAGCTAGTTGTTAACCCTGGTTATTGGTAGTCCAGGCGGGGAGTTTGGGTCATTCTAGGTGCCGTTGTTCCATCTACCTGGGTTCCTATAGAGTTCAAAGAAAGCCTTTTAAATCGGTTATGCGGTTAGGCTACCCCTGAGTTTGCTGAGCACACAATTTTTGATAGTGGTTACGGGTCGTTCCTACGGGGTCTTTTCAACTAACGTCTCTCAATGTTGGGGTGAGGTGTTGAGTGGTTGCCACGTCACGATTAGCCGGTCAGCGGAAATGGTCTAGTTTAAGCTTTGTTTCCACCCTTTATTTGCATCCAGTTTTAGATATTCTCCTGACAGAAGTACCCAGGCAATGGCAGGCGGAACTGCGGCTGGGGCTACAGGAAGCCCTGGTAAATGCCTCCAAACATGGCAATGGCCTCGATCCGGGCAAGCAGGTGACAGTCCGCTATAATACCTGCGCTCCCCGGCTTTCCTGGATTATTGCTGATCAAGGCTCAGGGTTTAATCACCCCTGTGGCTGCACTGATTGCTTTGACAATGGCCAGTTTCACATGGGGGAGGGGGGCCGGGGGCTTTACATCCTTTACCAGGTGTTTGATCAGGTGGACTGGCACCAGGGGGGGCGGGAGGTGCACCTTCACAGGACTATCACCCAGATGCCAAGGGTGCCCCTGGTGAGCTAGGCAACTCTTCAAGAGGAGAGGGCAGGGGTCAGAACTCCGCGATCAGGAGAAGTAGGTAGGTTGCCACCAGAAGCGGCGGGCCAGCTATCAGTCAATGGTGATGCTTTTCGGCCCGCTGCCGTTGTGATTTGGGGAGGAGGGAGCAGCGGTGAGAGTAGCGCCCTGTTGCTGCAACCAGCTTTTTACCGGATCCTCGGCCATGTTAAGCCGCAGCAGCCCAGAGGCCAGCCCCCCCAGAAAGGCGGCGGGCTGGCTCAACAGTTGTTGAGCGATAGGGGATAGTTCGTCTAAAAACATGGTTTTGAAGTTGAGGGATTATCTTTGTCATTGTAGACCCCTAGCTGTCATCCCCCAACCCCTGCTCCCAGTTTTGGGAGCAGGGAAGCCGGATCGTTCCCCAGTACTGGGGGACCTTGAGATGTATTTAAATCCTGAGCACCTTTAAGTCCCCCCAATATTAGGGGACCAGACGAGGGAGCTGACAGAACGTGAATTGTCTACGGATGACCTCTCCCACAGGTCCCCTAAATCTCCACCTCCAGTAGCGGCCCGGAGGGGATAATTTGGGAGACCTACCCAGGGAGAGGGTAGGTGATAATGAAATGACCCCCCTACCCTTGGGCAGGATTTTCTTAATCTGCCGGTGCTTCCATGAGCGACTCCCCCGATCCCCTATCCCAGGAGGTGACCCCAGAGGACACCTTCCTAAACCGTCGCCTATTTATGAAATCCGCCATCTGGGCCGGTTCTACCCTGGCGACGGCAGCCCTCTATCAGACCTTTAAGCCGGGCCCAGCGGCGGAAAATACCGGTCGGGAGATCGCTACCGTAGCTGAGCAGCCCCCGCCACCGGGGGCCATCCTGAAGGGGGAAAAAGCCACTCGCTTTGAGGCGATCGCTGGCTACAACAACTTCTACGAGTTCTCCACCCAAAAGGCCGCCGTTGCCGCCCGGGCCAAAGACTTTGTCACCAATCCCTGGACCCTGCAGGTGGGGGGGCTGGTGCACAACCCCCTCACCCTGGGGCTGGAGGATATCCTACGGGTGGAGGCGGTGGAACGGATCTATCGCATGCGCTGCGTGGAGGGCTGGTCCATGGTAATCCCCTGGGTGGGGTTTCCCCTGGCCAGGTTGCTCACCCTGGCGGAGCCCATGGGGCAGGCTAGCCATGTGGCCTTCGAGAGCTACTACGATCGCCAGCAAATGCCCCATTCCCTCTTCGCTGGCATCGCCTTTCCCTACCTTGAGGGCCTGCGGCTGGATGAGGCCATGCATCCCCTCACCCTGCTGGCCACCGGTCTCTACGGTAAAACCCTGCCCAATCAAAATGGCGCTCCGGTGCGGCTGGTTGTACCCTGGAAGTACGGCTTCAAGAGTATTAAGTCTGTGGTCAAGATTACCCTCACCGATCAGCAACCGGTCACCACCTGGAACCGCACCAACCCTCGGGAATACGGCTTCTATTCCAACGTCAACCCCGGGGTGGATCACCCCCGTTGGTCCCAGGCTTACGAGCGCCGCATTGGTGAGTCTGACCTGCGCCCCACCCTGATGTTCAATGGCTACGGGGAGCAGGTGGCTCACCTCTACGCCGGCATGGATTTACGCCGTTACTTTTAGAGTGAGATGATCATCCCCCTGGGTGCCGATAGCCAATTCCATCGCCGGGTGATCCTGGTGAATGGTTTATTGCCCGCCCTCCTGATCGGCTGGGATGCCTGGTGGGGCAACCTGGGGGCCAATCCGGTGGAGTTTATCACCCGCACCACCGGTGTGCTGGCCCTGGTGTTCTTGCTGTTGACCCTGGCGGTCACCCCCCTGCGCCAGCTCTACGGTTGGACCTGGTTAGCCAAGCAGCGTCGCTGGCTGGGGCTCTACGCCTTTTTCTACGCCCTGGCCCATCTGATCATCTACGTGGGGGGCGATCGCGGTTGGCAACTGCTCACCATCCCCACGGATATCACCCGCCGCCCCTTCATTGCCATCGGCATGGTCAGCTTTTTGCTGATGGTGCCCCTGGCGATCACCTCCACCCGGGCCATGGTGAAGTGGCTGGGGGGCCGTCGGTGGACCCAACTCCATCGCCTGACCTACATCGTGGCGATGGGCGGGGTAGTTCACTACGCCCTGATTGTTAAGTCAGACCTAACCTACCCCACCCTCTTTGCCATGGTCTTGATGGTTTTGCTAGGCTACCGTCTGCGCCAGGTCTGGCCGAGCAGCTAGCTGGGCTGAGTCCTAGCTATCGACGCGATTTTACCAGGCTCTGAACCAGGTCCGCCAGCTTTGCCGCACTATCCCTGATGGCGAGGTAAGTGGCAGCTTCACCCATCTCCTGCAACCGTTGGGGGTGGTTGAGCAGATTCATCACCTCCTGGCCTAACTGATCGGCAGTCAAGTCGGTCTGGGACAATAGCAGCGCGGCACCAGCCTGACTAAACACCTGGGCATTGATAGTTTGGTGATCCTCGGCGGCAAAGGGGTAGGGAATCAAAATGGCAGGGGTATGACTGACGGCGAGTTCCGTGAGGGTGCCAGCCCCTGCCCGGCTAATCACCAGATTAGCCCGCTGTAACAGGGCGGCCATATTGTCAAAAAATGGGCATTGTATATAGTGGGGGTGGCTGAGGCGATCGCCCTCAGTATCCTGACTACCAGTTTGGTGCACCACCCAGGCACCGGCCTCGAGCCAGATGGGGGCAGCCTCTCGTACCCGCTGATTAATCGCCACCGCCCCCTGACTACCCCCCACCACGACGATCAGTGGGGCGTCGGGGGGAATCTGCTCCTCCCCCAGGGAGAGGGGAGCGGGCTCGAGAAACTCTGCCCGCACTGGGGTACCAGTCACCAGGGTGCGGGCCCGGGGCAGATAAGCCTGACTGACGGCAAAGCCCAGTGCCACCCGACTACACCAGGGGGCTAACCAACGCGTCACCTTGCCTGGCAAAGCATTGGATTCATGCAAAATAACGGGTAGACCGAGTGATCGAGCTGCCACAATGGCTGGGGCCGCAATATAGCCACCGGTAGTGAACACCCCATCATAGCGGCCCTGGCTGAGCAATTTCCGTGTTTGCCAGGTGGCCCGGATAAACTGCACTAGCACCGGCAAGAGGCGTTTCCACCCTCCCTGGAGGCCGGTCATCGGCACCATGTGCAAGGGAAAATCCCTGGGCACCAGGGTGGTTTCTAGCCGATTGGGGACCCCCAGCCACTCAATCCGATAGTGGAGCTTACCCAGAGCAGCGGCGGTAGCCAGAGCCGGAAACAGATGACCACCGGTACCACTGGCGGCAACTAGGAGGTGGGGGGCAGTGGGGGCCACGGTCACGCCTTTCTCGACAAAACGACTCTTACTATACCAATTCTCTAGACATTGCTATAAGCTTAAGCTAACAATTCCCTTAACGCTGTAATATCCATGGAGCGACGCCCCTGGCCATTCCTATGGTTCCTCACTAGCCTGGCCCTCGGCAGCACCCTGGGTCTTCCCTCGGCGGCGATGGCAGCCTCGATCAGCAACGCACCGCTGGAGGTACAGCAGACCTTAGAGAATATCGAAGCAGCCGCTAACGATCGCGATCTTGATCGGGTGATGGGCTACTACAGCCCGGCCTTTGATAGTGACACCGGCTTTGACTACGCCGGTCTGCGGCAAATCCTGAGCACCCTCTGGCAAACCTATCGGACCCTGACCTACGATATTGAGCTGCTCTCTTGGGAGGCCATGGGTGCTGGCATTTACACCATAGAAACCCGTACCCGGGTCAAGGGGGTGGAGCTGCGATCTGATCGGGAACTCACCCTCAGTGCCGAGGTTACTTCCCGGCAACGGTTACAAAATGGCCAGGTGGCCTATCAGCAAGTGCTGGCGGAAACCAGTCGCCTATCCTCCGGGGCCAATCCTCCCCAGATCGAAATCCAACTGCCCACTACCCTAACGCCAGGACAGTCCTTTAGTTTTGATGCGGTGGTGAGAGAGCCGCTCCAAGGTCGATCCCTAATGGGGGCCGCCGTGGATGAGCAGGTCAGAGCGATAGACTTCTTTGTACCCCAGTCCGTAGTGCTGGATGTACTCACCGCCGGCGGACTCTATAAACTGGGCACCGCCCCCCCTATCGCCGGTCAGCGTTGGATTTCGGCGGTGATTATTCGGGAGGATGGCCTAGTAGTCGATACCCGTCGGGTACAGATCCAACCTTAGTCCGATGCTAGTATGACCAAGTCCTTATCCAGCCAGGATTTAATTCGATACTGGCCCCTCTGGTTAGCGGGGGTTTTAGTGGCTCTGGTTACCGTGGCGGTAGGATCGGCTGTGAATTTATTGCGTTTGCCCAATTTGCCCAACTGTCGAGCCATTTTTTGGCCCACGGCGACGGCGGTTACCCGCCTGCAATGCGCTGAGGCCTATGCAGCGCAGGATACGGTGGAAGCATACCTGGAGGCCATTATCCTGGTGCAGGCCCTGCCAGATAACCATCCCCTACGCCAGGAAATTAACCAGCGCATCGAAGGTTGGTCACGGCGGATCTTAGACCTGGCGGAGCGAAGTTTTCAATCCGGTCAGCTAGAGGCGGCGATCGCCACCGCCGGTCGCATTCCCCCCAACACCGCTGCTGCTGCCCTGGTGCAAGAACGGGTGCGGAGCTGGCAAGGGATCTGGAAACAGGGAGAAAGCCTTTACCAAGAGGTGGAAACCCAGTTGACCCAACTTAAATTCCAGGAGGCCTTTAGCCTGGCAATCCAGCTGCTGGACCTGGATAACACCTATTGGAAAACCACACGCTACGAGGAACTAACCACCAAGATCACCGCCGCCCGTCAGGATTTAAATAATTTAGGACGGGCCAAGGGACTGGCCCGCCAGCGCACGCTGACGGCCCTGAAGGAAGCCATCACCATTGCCCAGGCTATCCCCAAGGACAGCCCGGTACAGACGGAAGCCCAGGGAGTGTTGGCAAGTTTCGGCCAGGATTTGCTGGTGATGGCGAGTACTGCCCTAGCACGGCGCCAGGCGGATGAAGCCCGGCAAATGGTTGACGCCATTCCTCCCCAGCTTAACCTGGTGGCGGAAATCACCGATATGAATACCTTAATTGAGGCCAGTCAACTGGCCTGGCAGGACACGGTGGTGGGCTTGGAGGCAGCCATCGCTCGGCTACAAAGTTTGGGATCCGATAGACCCCTCTATGGTCAGGCCCAGGCTCTGATCCAGGATTGGCAAGCGGCGGTGCAGGGGCGATCGCGTCTAGATTGGGCTCGGCAACTAGCCTTGGGGAGCACTCCCAGCGACCTCTACGGAGCCATTACGGAAGCCCAGCAAATTTCCCGCCGTAACCCTGTCTGGCCGGAGGCCAAACAAGCCATTGCCGAATGGCGCCGCCAGATTGAAACTATGGAGGACCAACCCATCCTGAATCAGGCCCAACAGTTGGCGGCCGCGGGGAATCTCACCGGGGCAATCACCACAACCCAACAAATTGCCCCCGGTCGAGCCCTCTCAACCGAGGCAGAAAACCTCCGCGAACAGTGGCGTCAACAACAACAACGGGCGGAGGATGGTCCCCTCCTTAGTCAAGCCCAGCAGCTGGCGGCGGCGGGGCGATTGACCGAAGCGATCGCCCTAGCGGACAGCATCTCACCCGGGCGCTCCCTCTCCGATCAGGCCCAGGCCCAGGCAGCTAGCTGGCGACAACAGCTCCAGGACCAGCAGAACCTGACGGCCGCCGACCGGATCGCCCAACGCCCAGCGGTTAACCCCCTTCTGCAGGCCATTGCCCTGGCCCAGCAGGTGCCGGAGGCCAGCCCCCGCCGCGCCGAAGCTCGGCAACGAATTGATCGCTGGAGCCTGGATCTGGTCCGGCTGGCGGACCAGCAAGCCGCCCTTAATCTGGAACAGGCGATCGCCATTGTCCGTCAGGTGCCTCCCCAAACCGAAGCCTATGCCCTGGCTCAGTTGCGTCTGCGCCAGTGGCAAGCAGGTCCTTAAACGGGCACTGAGGAATTCTAGTGGGCTAGCCAAGACGATAATAACCCTGGAATCTCTCTACAATGAAATTAACTCTTCACCGCGGTTAAACTGGCGGTCAAGCACAGTCCCAGGGCGGTGACTACCATGGGAAACCCCGATCCTCCTACATCTCTAGCCCCAACTCCCTGGCATAGCCAGCCCCTAGGGGAACTGATGGACAGACTGCAAACCTCTGCCAATCAGGGGCTGACAGATGAAGTGGCGGCCCGGCGACTTCAGCACTACGGACCTAATCAGCTGGTGGGGATAGCGCCCCGATCACCACTATTACTACTGCTGGATCAATTTAGAACCGCCCCCGTGGCTCTTCTAAGTTTAGGCGCTGCCATCTCCTTTTATACCAATGGGCCGGCCGATGCCCTGGTCATCCTGGTGGTGGTGGTGATTAACGGGCTGATTGGCTATCTCACCGAGGCCCATTCCAACCGGCTGATCGCTTCCCTGGAGCCCCCCAGCCAGCCCCAGGCCTGGGTGCTGCGTCAGGGCCAGACCCTGGCGGTGCCAGTACCCACAGTGGTGCCGGGAGATCTGCTGATATTCCGTCCGGGTACGGCGGTGGTAGCCGATGCGCGACTGGTGGAGGCGGATGGCCTGGCGGTGGATCAGGCGACTCTGACGGGGGAAAGTCTACCGGTGAGTAAAACCGTTACATCCGGAGTTGATCCTCAGCTACCCCTGGGCGATCGCTCCAGCATGGTCTATCGGGGCACCCTGGTAACCGGTGGCCAGGGGTTGGGGGTGGTGGTGGCTACCGGGTCAGCCACCGCCATGGGGGAAATCCAGACCCTGGTGGGACAGACCCGCTCCCCCCTCACTCCGATGGAACAGCAACTGGCCCAGGTGAGCGGTCAGTTGGTCTGGATCTGCCTGGCGGTGTGCGGGGTGGTGTTTGGCCTCGGTCTGGGGCGCGGCTACCCGTTGCTGGAGATGCTTAAAACCGCCATTGCCCTGGCGGTGGCGGCGGTGCCCGAGGGGTTACCAGCGGTAGCTACTACCACCCTGGCCCTGGGCATTCGCGCCATGGCTAAACACCGGGTGTTAATCCGCCGACTGGCGGCAGTGGAGACCCTGGGCTCCCTGCAAACCCTCTGCTTCGACAAAACCGGTACCCTCACCACTAATCAGATGGCGGTGGTGGCACTACACACCGACCCAGAGCAGCCCCCCCAATTACCGACCAATTGGCAGCCAGGGGTAGATTTGCCAGGGGATGTGGATCGGCTGTTACAGGCGATCGTCCTTTGTAATGAAAGTGGTGCCGGGATGGGGGCGGATCTAGCCGCCACCGCTCCTGGGTCACCGGCGGGGAGTGGATCGGCTACGGAAACCGCCCTACTGATCCTGGCGGAACAGGCAGGCCTGGAGGTGGCCGAGGTGCGGGCCAGATTCCCCCGACTGGCCCTTCACCACCGGGCCGCCGATCGCAACTGGATGGCTACCCTGCACCGCCTCCCAGAGGGGGGCTATAGCCTGGTGGTGAAGGGCAATCCGGTGGAGGTGCTGGATCAGTGCCCCTACCACTGGCGGGAAGACCGGGTGGTGCCCATGGACAGCCAGCAGCGCCAGGCCATCACAGAGACTAACCAGGCGATGGCGGCCCGGGGTTTGCGGGTGTTGGGGGTGGCAGCGGGGCAAGGCCCTGAGACCACCACCATTCCCCTGGTGTGGCTAGGGCTGGTGGGGTTGGCGGACCCGCTACGGCCTGGAGTAGAGCCCGTGATAGCCCAGTTTCACCAGGCCGGTATTGCGACGGTCATGGTTACCGGCGACCAGAGCGCCACCGCCTATGCCATTGGGGAAAGTCTCAATCTTAGCCAGGGAGAATCTCTACGCCTGATGGATGGGGGACAACTGGAGGAGCAAGGGTGGAAGGGCCTGGACGATCGGGTAGATATTTTCTCCCGCATTAGCCCTGCCCATAAACTTAAGGTGGTACAGGCTTTGCAACGGGCCGGCCAGGTGGTAGGCATGACCGGAGATGGTATTAATGATGCCCCCGCCCTGAGGGCAGCCCAGGTCGGTATCGCCATGGGCCAGAGCGGTAGCGCCGCGGCTCGGGAGGTGGCAGATGTGGTGCTGCAGGATGATAACCTAGCCACCATGGTCACCGCTATCAGCCAGGGGCGCACCATCTACCGGAATATTCGCCAGACCGTACACTTTTTGCTGGCCACCAACCTGAGTGAAATCATGGTAATGCTACTGGGGGTGAGCCTCGGCCTGGGAGCCCCCCTCAGCGCCCTGCAACTGTTGTGGCTTAACCTGGTGACGGATATTTTCCCCGGCCTAGCCCTGGCCCTGGAACCGCCCACCCCGGACCTATTGCGCAACCCACCCCGGGATCCGGCGGAGCCGATTATTCCCCCGGGCAGGTTCTGGCGCATTACCCTGGAGGCGGCAGTGCTGGCGACCAGTGCCCTGGTGGCCTACGGCTATGGCCTGCACCAGTACGGTCAGGGCCCCCAGGCTACCACCCTAGGTTTCATGAGCCTGACCCTAGCCCAGGTCTTACATGCCCTCAGTTGCCGATCTCCGGGCCCTGCCCTACTTGGCCGCCCCCCCCTACCCCCCAATCCTTACCTGGGCCTAGGCCTATCCCTGGCCCTCACCCTACAACTCTGCTCAGCCCTGGTGCCAGGCCTGCACCAACGGCTGCAGATTGCTCCCCTGAATGGGGTAGATGCCGCCGTGATTGGGGTCGCCGCCCTGTTACCACTACTCCTGAATGAACTCAGTAAGGGTCTCTGGCCCCTCCGGTCGCGATTGCCAACGCCCCCAGGAGCTGGACCCGCAGTACCTAGGGCTGCACCTGGGCCCGACTCACCTTGAACACCAGGGAAAGATTATTCGCTGGCATGGCCACGGTTTCCACCAACTCCAGCCCCTGATCATGGGCAATCGCCACCACCGCCTCCTGATCTCGAACACCCCAGTCAGGGTTCTGGGCCTGGAGGTGCTGGTCAAAGGCCTCGTTGCTAGGGGCGGTATGGTGGCCGTTTTGGCGATAGGGACCGTAAAGGTAGAGGATACCACCCGGAAGTAATAGCTGGGCCGTCCCCTCGAGTAGCCCTAAACAGGCGCGCCAGGGGGCGATGTGAATCAGGTTGATGGCGACGATCGCCCCCAGGGGAGCGACATACAGAGGAGGCACCTGCTCCCACCAACGGGGTTGGGTCACATCTAGGGCGAGGGGCCGGGCCAGGTTAGATACGGGCTGAGCCTGGCGCCAGGCGGCAATACTCTGGCGCGCCTGGGGATCAGGGTCGGAGGGAATCCAGGAGCGGGGGGCCAGGGCAGGGGCAAAAAACACGGCGTGTTCCCCCGTGCCGCTGGCGATTTCCAGGACAGCGGCCGTTGCAGGCAGCACCCGGGTGAGAACCGCCAGAATCGGTTCCCGGTTACGCTGGGTGGCTGGGGCATGGCGGCGACCATTCGCCAGAGAGTTACTCATGGGGGCTAGGGGACTAAGCTAACCGCTTTGATGGCAAAAATCCGCTCGATTACCTCCTCCACCGAGCGATCGGGGGTGGAGGCTCCGGAGGTAACCCCAACGGTAATGGGACCATCCGGTAGCCAGTTTGGGGTGACTATCAAGTCTCCGTGCAGGGGCTTGTGCTCAATCTGGTTACCGGGGCCCAGGCGATCGGCACTATCCACATGATAAGAAGGAATTTGGCGCTCCACGGCAATTTCCTGGAGGTGGGTGGTGTTAGAAGAATTGTAGCCGCCGATCACCACCATTAAATCCAGGGGCTGCTCCACCAGGGTAAACATGGCGTCCTGGCGTTCCTGGGTGGCATCACAGATGGTATTAAAGCTGAGGAAGTGATCGTTGAGGGCTTGGGGACCATACTTTTGCAGCATTGTATGCTCAAACAGCTTACCGATCTGCTCCGTTTCTCCCTTCAGCATGGTGGTCTGGTTAGCAATGCCAATCCGCTCCAGGTCGGTGTCGGGATCAAAGCCCAGAGAGCAGGCTCGGCTGAAACGGTCTAAAAAGTCCTGGCGATCGCCGCCCCCCAAAATATAATCCGCCACATAGCGGGCCTGATCCAGGTTAAGTACCACCAGGTATTTACCGGCAAAGGAGCTGGTGGCTATGGTTTCCTCGTGGTTGTACTTACCGTGGATGATGGAGGTGTGGTCCTTCTTCTTATGCTTTTCTACGGTATTCCAGACCTTGGATACCCAGGGACAGGTGGTATCGACAATGGTGCAACCCTTATCGTTGAGTAACTGCATCTCCTGGACACTGGCCCCGAAGGCGGGCAAAATCACCACATCCCCCTGACCAACCACGGAAAAGTCTTTTTCCCCCTTATCCACCTCAATAAAGGCCACCTGCATATCTCGCAGTCGCTGATTGACCCCAGGGTTGTGGATGATCTCGTTGGTAATCCAAATTTGTTCCGTCGGAAAGTGTTTGCGAGTTTCGTAGGCCATGGCCACCGCCCGCTCCACCCCCCAACAGAAGCCAAAGGCCTCCGCTAGCTTGATGGTGACCTCTCCCCGGGTGAGGCTGTAATGGCGATCGCGAATTTCCTGAATTAGGCCACTGTTGTATTCGGATTGCATCTGGGTGGCCACCACTTCACCGTGGCCAAACCCTCGCCGAAAGTAGTTGTCGGCATGATGCAGAGAACGCTTAAAGGCTTTAGTATCCATCGGCGCTGCCAGGTATAGGGGTGCATGTTCAGGATAACGGGTTTTTGGGTCAGCCAGAAAGGTCTGCTGTAGCTACCCCCAAAATAGCTAGGCATCGGAGCTAGATAGACTGCAGTGAAACGGGCTTTGCAACACAGAAAGCTGAACCAGAGTCAGAAGAATAGCCAAACCATAGATATTGATTTAAATCAATTCGAAACAAAATAAGAGTTTATTTAAGTCAATGAGTCCTCGAAACCCTTCTGGATTGACCATTTTGGCACTTGGGTCAGGGATCTTTCGTGATTTTTAGGGAAAAATACCTATCAAAACTGTTGTTAAGTTTCCTATACTAAGGGCAGGCAAGTCGATAGGTATTTATTACCATCCACTTCGCCGTCCGGTTTGATCTTCAGGTTTCTCAGCTCAGGTTTATCTCCCTCGGCAACGAAACCCTCCGACCTGATCCCTCCAGGATAGGCCGCCGCTGCATCATCATCCTGGGTTGAGTCACTTGGCGGAGCTCAACTCCCAAGACCGGAAGCCCGCATCCGCTAGCTGTTTGATTCTAACTACTCGAGAATGATCATGCTAACCGAGCAATTTCCGTGGCTAACTACCCTGGTGCTCTTGCCCCTGGTGGGGATTCTCCCGATTCCGTTGTTTCCTGATCGCTATAGTCAAACCCTACGTTGGTACGTCCTAGGGATTGGCTGCATCGAATTTTCCCTGATGCTCTATACCTTTACCCACTTTTACCAGATGGATCAGGTGGGGCTGCAACTGGTGGAACGCTACAACTGGGTACCCCAGCTCGGTCTCACTTGGTCCCTGGGGGTCGACGGTTTGGCCATGCCCCTGGTGCTCCTGAGTGGTTTAGTCACCACCCTAGCGATCCTGGCCTCCTGGAATATTACCCGTCGGCCTCGCCTCTATTTCAGTTTGTTATTGATGATGTATAGCGCTCAGGTAGGGGTTTTTCTAGCCCAGGATCTGATTTTATTCTTCCTGATGTGGGAACTCGAGCTGGTGCCAGTTTACCTGCTGATTTCCATCTGGGGCGGTCAGAAGCGCTTGTATGCCGCCACTAAGTTTATTTTATACACTGCTATTGGCTCTATTTTTATTCTGGTTGCCGGACTGGCCATGGCCTTCTACGGCGATACGGTTACCTTTAATCTGGCTGATTTAGCCCAGAAACACTATTCTTTGCCTTTTCAATTATTTGTCTATGCGGCTTTCTTAATTGCCTTCGCCGTCAAGTTGCCAGTGTTTCCCTTGCATACCTGGTTGCCCGATGCCCACAGTGAAGCCCCCGCTGCTGTATCAATGATTTTGGCCGGGGTTTTACTGAAGATGGCGGGCTACGGGCTGATCCGCATGAACATTGAAATGTTGCCCGACGCGCATCTTTATTTTGCGCCGGTGTTGGTCGGTCTGGGGGTAGTGAACATTATTTATGCTTCCCTGACGGCCTTTGCCCAAGATAATTTGAAGCGCCGCATGGCCTATTCTTCCGTTGCCCACATGGGGTTTGTGCTGATTGGCTGTGCCGCTTTTACCCCCCTGGGCATGAGTGGTGCCATGCTTCAGATGATTTCCCACGGCTTAATTGCGGCGGTTATGTTCTTTCTATCTGGGGTTACCTACGAGCGTACCCACACTTTGGATATGACGGTGATGGGGGGTATGGCCCGGAAAATGCCGACCACCTTTGCCTTCTTCACCGCGGCATCCATGGCCTCCCTAGCCTTACCGGGTATGAGTGGGTTTGTGAGTGAAATTGCCGTTTTCCTGGGTATGGCCACCAGCGATGTTTATAATGTTGTCTTCAAGACAGCTGTAATTGTGTTGGCGGCTATTGGTGTGGTGCTATCCCCCATTTATTTGTTATCTATGCTGCGCCGGATTTTCTACGGTGATGCCGGGGAAGTGGTGGCCAAGAGCGCTGGTATCCTTGACATCCGCCCGCGGGAAGCCTTCGTGGCCCTCTGTTTGTTGGTGCCCATCATTGGTATCGGTCTCTACCCCAAGCTAGCCACCCAAGTTTACGATTCAAAGACTGTTCAGGTTGCCAGTCGGGTGGAAAGCACCGTACTACTGGCGGAGCCACCGGCGGCCTTCTATACCTATATTTTGCGCCTTCCCCAGGCGGCCCTGGCCAATGCTCCGGCATTGCCCATTAGTTAGGCGTTGACCTGAATCTCCTAGGCAAAACAAGTCATGGCGGACTAACTCTAAACGTCAGTCCGCCATAATTTTTTGTAGGGGTTTGAGCATCCAATTCAGACCTACCCGAACCTGATGTTCCAGGGTGGGCATGCGATAGAGGTAGGCCAGGCGGCGGGCAACGTGGGCCAGGGATCCCTCCAGCTGTAGTCCCAATCCGGTCAGGGTAGCCCGTTGGCTGCCCAGGGTAAGCATTTCCCCGAGGTGACGGTATCGGAAGGGGATCTGGGGACGATCTCGCAGGGAAGCCCAGATATTCCAGGCCACAAAGTCCGCCTGTTGGATCGCCACCTGGGCCGTGGCTGCCATTTGCTGCCCCTCAGCATCACGACAGTCCGCCAGATCTCCCAGGGCATAAACCTCGGGGCGATCGGGGAGGGCCAGAGTCGTTTCCACCACCAATTGCTGGCGAGGGTTGTGGGCCACCGGTAGTTGGGCCACCAGAGGATGCACCTGGCTGCCCACGGTCCAAAGCACCAGATCCACCGGCAAAATGTCGGTTTGATCCCGAAAGGTGAGGCTGATGGTGGTGGCGGTTACCTCCGCGACCGAGGTGTCCAGGTCTATCCACACCCCCAGGTCCGAAAGGGCCCGCTGGGCCGTCTGACGGTTATACTCCGAGGAGGTCCGTAGCAGGGTGTCGGTGCGTTCCACCAACCGGACCCGGCCCCGCTCCCCTAGATGGTCAGCTAGCTTACAGGCCAACTCCACTCCACTGTAGCCGCCGCCCACCACCACCACCCGAATTTTATCGGTATCGGAGGCCAATAATAGACGCAGGCGTTCCTTCAATCGGTAGGCATCCTCCAGGTTGTGGAAGGTAAGGGCATAATCGGTAACCCCAGGGGCGGTGATGGCGGGGGTAGTGCTGCCCAGGGCCAGCACCAGGCGATCGTAGGTCAGGCCAGGACCCCCACTGAGGTTAACCCGGTGTTGCTCAAGATCAATGCTAGTTACCGCCGCCTGTCGAAACTGGATTTGGGTACCATCCAGCAGGTCTTCGTAGGGCGGGGCGATTTCCCAGGTTTCTAGTTCGCCGCTGACCAACTCGTAGAGGAGAGGCAAAAATAAAAAACGATCGCGATGATCCACCAGGGTAATGGCCGGGGGGCTATCCTCCCAGGCCAACTGGCTGAGCCGGAGGGCGGTGTAGAGACCGCCAAAACCACCGCCGAGGATACAAATAGACTGTGGGTGATCTGCCATGACTGACTACTAGGATAGTGCGGTTATCGTCTCACTCAACGTTAAGCTAGAGTCCAGGGTTTTGGGGTGGTGATTATTCCCTATTTAGGGCCCTATTCAAGATTAGGAGGCCATGGAACGTGGATTGGGTCTACCTGGTGATCGCAATTTTAGCGGAGGTTGCGGCCACCTCCGCCCTGAAGGCCACCGAGGGGTTTACTCGTCCCCAGGCCTTACTACTGGTGGTAGTTGGCTACAGCCTGGCATTTTTCTGTCTTTCCTTAACCCTACGCACCATCCCCTTGAGTGTCGCCTATGCCGTTTGGTCGGGGGTTGGCCTGGTGTTGCTTGCCCTGGTGGGCCGATTTACCTATGGTCAACGATTAGATACGCCAGCGATCCTAGGCATCAGCCTCATCCTAGCTGGGGTGATTATCCTCAATCTATTTTCCAACAGCACTGGTCACTAATGGGAATCATGGAGGGGAGGGCCCAGATCTTGCCAACCTCTAGTGATCTCGGTCCCGTTGGAGGGTATGGCGCATCAACATCACGTGGGTGCCCTGTTCCGCTTCCTCTGGACCAGGCTGGCGCTGGCTAAAACTACCGTCTGGGGCCATATCCCAGGCCTGGCGATTGTCTACCAGTAGGGTGGCCAAAATCCCCTTTAGCTCTGCCGCGAGGGCCGGTTCCTCCACAGGGGTGACCGCCTCCACCCGCCGGTCCAGGTTGCGGGTCATCCAATCGGCGCTACCGATGTAGTATTCCGGTTGTCCGTTGTTGTGGAAGCAGAAAATGCGGGAGTGTTCGAGGAAGCGGCCAATCACGCTAATCACTCGAATATTGTCACTGACCCCCGCAATACCAGGTCGCAGGCAACAAATCCCCCGCACGATTAGATCAATGCTGACCCCTGCCTGGGAGGCCTGGTAGAGGAGTTTTATGATTTTCGGATCCACTAAGGAATTCATTTTAGCCACGATCTTGCCCGGTCGAGCCTGCTTAGCATGATCAATTTCGCGGCAAATCAGAGCCTCCATGCGATCGCGGAGGGTCAACGGCGCCACCAGGATTTTCCGATAGGCCTTCTGGCGAGAATAGCCGGTCAGAAAGTTAAATAGGTCGGTCAGATCGGCGGCCAGGTCCTCCCGACAGCTAAATAACCCCAGGTCGGTATAGAGGGCGGAGGTCTTGGGATTATAGTTGCCAGTGCCAATGTGAACGTAGCGACGGATCCCATCCCCCTCCTCCCGCACCACTAAGGTGGTTTTAGTGTGGGTCTTGAGTCCTACAATGCCGTAGACCACATGCACCCCAGCATCCTCCAGCTTTTTAGCCCAGATAATATTGTTGGCTTCGTCAAAGCGAGCCTTGAGTTCCACTAGGGCCACCACCTGCTTGCGATTTTCCGCCGCCGTAATCAGCGCCTTGACGATGGGGGAGTCGCCTGAGGTGCGGTACAGGGTCATTTTAATAGCTAACACCTGGGGGTCAGTGGCCGCCTGGGTAATAAATTCCTGTACCGAGGCTTTA
>JBEIUS010000228.1:0-3873 GCA_040374235.1 Leptolyngbya sp.
CACTCTTGCTGTTACCATTATCGTTATCGCGGGGACGAGCTTTGTTAAGCTTCATTTCCCGACCCATCCATTCGGCCCCATCCAGGGCCTCTATCGCAGCATCTTCCTCGGTCTGAGCAGCCATATCCACAAAGGCAAAGCCTCGGGGACGACCGGACTCCCGATCGATGGGCAGACTAACCCGACTAACGGCACCATATTCAGTGAACACTCGCTCTAAATCTTCGCGAGTGACATCGTAGGACAAATTACCAACATAAATAGACATAGGATTCTCTCCTTAATCAACTAGTACAGCGGAAGAACGGAGATGAACCTGTGTCGGAAATCGAAACAAAACGAAATGAAACAAGCGTAATCTACCGAAAGCTGACTCTCCAATCATAGCATTGGCAGAGCCGGATTGATTGGGTTTAATTGACTGCGATCGCCAACCTACAGGGAACGACCGGGGAGAATCGGCTGCTCCACCGCCTGGCGGAAAATCTCCACCTCTTCGTTGAAGTCAATGGGCAACACCGCCACCACGTTTTCATGGGGCCGAGGGATGATCACCCAGGTCTCGAGAATGCCGCCGGGGGTATTTTCAGCCGCTTCAACCCCCGCCGCCATAGCCGCTTTGACCTCGGAAACGTCGCCCCGGATATTGATGGCGAAACGGGCACTACCGGCGCGAATATACCCAATCAGGGTGACCCGCCCGGCCTTAACCATCGCATCGGCGGCGGCTAGCACCGGGGGAAACCCCCGCGTTTCAAGGGACCCAACTGCCTGTGGCATCGCTGCTCTCCTGGGAAATCCTGTAGGTTAAAAATCATCCCCTATTGTACGAGGCGAAGGCAGCAAAGGGAAATAATGCAGAGAGAATACAGGTTTGGTCAGAATGCTGAGCCAAGGTGGATCGGCAAGGTAGAGAGTAGGTAGGCGTTGGGGATTTAGGGGGTCTTAGCGAGCAAGCCTATTCCTTAAGGACTTGTGTGTACTTAGTAGTTGCCTACCAGGGTAGGGGCTGGCCATCCCAGTTGAGGAAGCTGCCGCTCTGGCCAGGCTCCAGACTGTCGATCACCGCCATCAGTTGGGTGACGGTGCGGTCCACCGGAAATAGTTTGGCCGGCGGCACCCCCCGCTGAAAGGGTTGGGAGAGGGGGGTATCGGTAGTGCCGGGGTGGAGCAGGGTCAGGATGGTCTGGGGGCTTTTGCGGGCGTATTCCAGGGCGGCGGTTTTGATCAGCATATTCAGGGCGGCCTTGGCGGCCCGGTAGCCGTACCACCCGCCTAGCTGGTTGTCTCCAATACTGCCCACCTTGGCGGAGATGGCGGCGTAGACACTGGGGCGATCGTGCTTTAACAGGGGCAACAGGTGTTTGGCTAGCAGGGCTGCCCCCAGGGCGTTGACTTGAAAACTGCGCAGCAGGTGATCGGGTTGGATCTGGGCCAGGCTCTTTTCCGGCTGTAGGCTGGTGTCGTGGAGCAGGCCAACACAGTAGAGGGCCAATTGGAGTTGAGGGCTCTGGGTGCGGATTTGGTCAATCACCGCCACCATCGCCGCCTCATCGGTGATATCTAGACACAGGAGGGTAAGGTGGGGGTGGCGATCGGCCAGGGCCAGCAGGTCGGTAGCGGTACTGGGGCGCCGGTAGGTGCCGTAGACCCGCTCAAAGCGGCGATCGCCCAGCAACTGCTGGACAAAACCCAAGCCAATGCCGCCATTGGCCCCCACCACCAGGGCCGCCGCCCGATCCACCGAAGTACTAAAGGTCATGGGGATGTCCTGCTCTATTAATAATCTATGCTGCCCACCGCCTCCAGTCTACCCCCCCCTGGGCCTCTCTAAAGGAAGGCCCGTAATCTCCGCTAAGCAGAGGTTACGGGCCCTGGCTTAGCACTAGAGCCGGGGACCTTCCTACTTAGACCTGCACCTCACTGTCGCTAAGTTCCTCCGCACGGCGCTTGCGCAGAGCACTGAGGCCAAAGGCAATCAGGCCGGGCAGCAGAGCCGGGGTGGGGACGGGGGTAGGGTTGGATTGAATGGTATAAGCATCTGTGAAAATAGAGTTGCCAGCCTGGAAAACCTCATAGCTAACGGTATAGGTTCCAGGCGATAGGGGACTCAAGAAGGTGGACTGTTGGTAGCCAGCATAGGCCGAGGCAATACCATCACCATCGTCATCAACGCTAAAGTTAATCGGACCTACCAGGTACTCTGGCCCCAGCACGGTAGTCTGGTTATTGACGGAGACAGCAAATGAAAGGGCTTCTTGGGATAGATCAAAGATGCCAAACTGAGCTTCAGCCAGATTCGTGGGGAACGGATCTGGAAAAGCTGGTGGGATGTCATTGGCAAAGAGTATAGGCAAGTACAGATAGGTACTATCGGTAACGGTGTAGCTGTCAGCCGTAAAAACCAGCTGCTCAAAGGGGGTGGCTGGTAAAGGGGGAGGCGTGACGCTGAATATAGCATCCATCAACCAGGGAGAATGTACCGCCGCCGCATCGGTCAAGGAATAACCGTTGACAATGGCGTTAGCGGGCAGCACCTCACCCCCGAAACCGGTGGCTAGGGCGGCTTGGGTTTGCAAGCCAAGGCCAACGGAAACGCCGGCAACGCAGGTGGCTGCCAGCACAAACTGTTTATTCAAAACCATGAATCTTAACTCCTGATAATGGTAGATAGCCAGATAACCATCTGACTGTTTTTTACCCTAAACACATAGGGTTAAGCAAAATCACCTCAGTGTTTATACTTAACTCTCTATTAAACTTAATGCACTTTACCCGGTGACACAAGGGAAAATTATTTAAGTTTTCATGAAGATGAAGGTGAGCTTAGACACGTTGCCCTGCAAATCCTGAATTCTTTTATGATCTTCCGACTGATTAGGTTGTATGGCTCTAAAACCGATGCCCTAAGGGATTTTGCTGGACCTGATGTCAATACCACTGAGTAAGCATATTTCCTCTATTCTGCTTAGGGTAGGGTTAAGTGATTAACTGTGTGTATCGTAACCGACGGGCTTCGTATTGCAAGCCATGAAAAGCTTATCTTGGGGGATTTGCCTCAGTCCCTCCCCTACAGGTGGCTACGGTTATACCTGCCCTAATCCGATATGGATAGAATTATAAGGATTGCGTCCAAAAAGCTACCCTTTCAACTGGAGGAGAGTCCTCTCCGGTCGGTGCTGTACTTAACAGGGTGACCTCCGGAGGGCACCAGAAACCACCGGGGGCGTAGCTCCCCAAGCCGCGGTTAACGTAGAGCCAGTTTTGGCCGACCCGGTGGAGACCGGAGGCCCATTCCGGGACTGTAAAGTAGTTTGTGTCAAAGGTCAAAATCAGATCTAATCAACTAACTCCTTGAGGCATAACCCATGACCTTCCGCCCTGAGCTAATGAAAGACTACCGCAGCCCTGAGGACCTGATGGGGGAAAGCGGCATTGTCAAGCAACTGACCAAGGCCCTAATTGAACGCTGCTTGAGTGCAGAGTTAGACCACCATCTGGCTGAGGAGAAAGCTCAACCCGAGCTTGACCGCCCTCGCAATCGTCAATCAATCGGGCTAAGGTCGATCGCTTGCAGGAATTACGGCATAAAATTGAGGCATGGTCTCATACAACAGATGTGCTAAAAACGCTCTGGGCTACGGTTCGGCAAGGAAGAATTGAGCTACTGGAAACAGCAGAACTCCCAGAAGGGGTAAGAGTGCTGGTAACAGTTTTACCTGACGATGAGGCTGGATTTTGGCTACAGGCAAGCCAAATATCCCTTGATGCCGTTTGGGATAATACTGAGGACAATGTGTATGCCCAGCTACTCCAAGTATGATGTGATCCTGGTGCGCTATCCCTTCTCAGACTTATCGAGTTCAAAGGTAA
>JBEIUS010000092.1:0-13204 GCA_040374235.1 Leptolyngbya sp.
AAGAGTCTGATTCTAAAGCGTTTCAGGCTCTTTTTTCTATGCTCTATTTACCCTTCGTGAATTATCCAGGCTAGATCCCAAGACGAGGGAAATGCTCACCGTCACAGCTCTAACGATACTCGGCTATGGGCAGGCAGACGACCAGGGCGAGACCTACTTCGGTCTCTGTGACCTTCCCGAACAAGAGTTGGCTGTGGGCCACCGCCGAACCCCACGGGGCAGATGAGCGACTTTGGGGCTGTATTAGATGTATTAGATGACAATTATTCTGGTGGCTACCCGAGCGGCGCTGGAGGGGTAGGCTGGAAGTCAGGGGGCTACTCCAGGCAATCGATCCGCAAGGGAACAGGGGCGTACTAAAATACCTATCCAGCCCTTGCTGTGTGCGATCCACCGGGTGCCAAAGGTCTGATTTACTACAGAAGGACCCCATTTACTCACCTTGTTAACCCCCCTTAGCCCCATGAAGATCGCTTTTATTACGGCTACTCCTCAAAATGTCAAGTTGGGAAGTGGCACTTTTGTAGGAACGGCCTACCTGATCGACTATCTGCGATCGCATGGGCATAGCGTTGACACCCATACCCCAATCCGACCCTTTGGTGTGGCGGGCTACATGGCTAATCGCTTTGCCTGGAACCTGAGTCTCAATCCCCAGGATTTCGCCGCCTATGATGTGGTAGTCGGACTGGATATGGATGGCTATACCCTTGCCCATCGCATCCAACCTCCATTTATTGCCTATATCAACGGCATTATTGCCGACGAAGCTCAATTTGAACGGGGATGGGTGCGCCTATCCCTGGAGTTAATGGCAAAGGCAGAGCGGCTGAGCGTACACCGGGCCTCCCGGGTGATCACACTTAGTACCTATTCCTGTAAACGCCTGGGTGAGCTCTATGGATATTCCCAACCAATTCTCAGGGTGCCGCCCCCTTTCGACCTCCAGGGGTGGGATAGGGCCATAGCCGCATCCCCACCAGAGGACATACCAGACCCGCGGCCTACTGTCCTCTGTGTAGGGGTACAATATCCCCGTAAAAATGTCGCTACCCTGATTCGGGCTGCTGCTATTTTGCGACATTATGTCCCCACCGTAGAGGTAAGAATTGCCAGTCAGGGACCGGAGTGGCCTAATCTGCGCCGCTTAGCAGAGCAACTACAGCTGCAACAGACCATCACTTTCCTGGGCTATCTCCCCTATGCAGCCCTGGTACGGGAGTATATGAACTGCCAGGTTTTTTGTCTGCCGAGCCTGCAGGAGGGGTTTGGTTTAGTCTTCACCGAGGCTATGGCAACCGCTAAACCGATTGTGGCCAGTCGCTCATCCTCAACCCCTGAGTTGATTGAAGATGGCCTGCAGGGGCTCTTGGCCGTACCTCTGGACCCGGAGGATCTGGCCAGTAAACTGGCCACTATTCTGCTATCTCCCGATCGGGGAGCCGCCATGGGCAGGGCTGGACGAGCTAAGGTGAGAAATTTTGATGTCTCCACCATCGCTGAACAATTCATTCAGGTTCTACACTCTCTTCGCTAAGACAGGGTTGATTTCCCATCCCATCACTACTTCTTAAAAATGGGAAAAACCGTCTATAGCGAATTTCACTTGAATGAAATACACGGCGAGCCTCCCAACCCCCACCTCGCGCAGCGGCCCGGAGGGCATAAGTTGCGGGGCTAAAGGGTGGAGCTTAGCAGACGAAAATCTAGGGGGGCTGAAGCTGGGAAAATTTGTATCTTACTAAACCGAGAACCGCCATAGGAGCCATGGTTGCTAATGGACTACTCTTGACCCACAGGATTAAAAACCCATCCAACCTACCTGGTAACTACTGAATACGGGTTCCAGCCCGACCGTCCTAGCATAGTCTGCAACATATTTACCTTTTCCGGATACTTCAGGCGACATAATCAGAGCTGGACCATTGTCTGATTGAATGAATAACCCCTGAGATGGTGCATCATCGATAACGACTAATGTCTCTGCATTGATCAGCGTAGCAGCAGCCATTAGCTCTTTCATATGATGTAATGCACTGATATGGGGATTATTAAAGTCCACATCATAGGAGTCCAAATAGAGTAGATCAAGATATTGAAAGTCAGGAGATCGGTTGGCAGCTAGATTTCTGAGAAAGGAGACACTATCACCAGTGTGGACTTCTAGGGCTGAGCTAACCAGGGTTTTACATAGTTTTGTCGCCTCTGGGTTAATATCCACACTGTAAGCTACTGATCCTGGCCATTCTGAGCAGAATCGATCAAATAATATGCTGCTCTGGCCTTCTCCTTCCCAGGTATTCTCTCGACGTACACAACCCGTTTCCACAAGGAAAATAGGACGGTTCTTTTTGTCTAGGTGTTCAAAAATATACTTAAATGTTTCCTTTCTCTGTGCCAGTCTAGGATAGGCTTTTTCATTAAAGAATTTCCAGAAATTAGGGGTATTCATTGATGTCCTGTGGTAAGTTTAATAACACTCCTAGAATAGTTTGAAATCTCTTCTCCCACAAGGGGCAAAGGGATTTAGAGATGAGGGATAAAAGTTCTGTCAGTCAATCAGTCTTTCACCATTCCCATCGTCTAGGCTATGGGGTACACTTGGGTATGCACTTAAGTGGGGACGTGCTGATCACACAGGAATTCAGGAGACAGCTGTCAGAAGTTTGGCGGCATTCTGACTTTTCACTACAGATCCTTATACTCATAAAATGTTTCGCTTTGCGCTGTTACCCGTACACTTTAAAGCATTAGATATTCATAGACATGAAAGTCCTTATTGTTCTAACCTCCCACGATCAGCTGGGCCGCACTGGCCAGAAAACTGGGTTTTGGCTGGAGGAATTTGCCACTCCCTATTATGTTTTCAAGGATGCCAGGGCAGAGATCACCCTGGCCTCACCCAAGGGAGGGCAGCCGCCCCTTGACCCCAAAAGTGATGACCCTGAGTCCCAAACCCCAGCTATCCAGCGGTTTAGGGGAGATGCTGAGGCCCAAGCGGCCCTGGCCAATACGGTGAAACTCGCTGAGGTGTTACCCGACTCCTTTGATGCGGTGTTTTACCCAGGGGGGCACGGTCCACTCTGGGACTTAGTCACCGATCAGAAGTCCATTGCGCTGATCGAAGCCCTCTATGCCGCCGGAAAAGTGGTAGCCGCCGTCTGTCATGCCCCGGCGGTACTCCTGAATGCCAAGGCATCAGATGGTTCCCCCCTGGTGCAGGGAAAGTCTGTGACCGGTTTTAGTAACGAAGAAGAGGCCGCCGTTCAGCTGGCTGAGGTGGTGCCCTTCCTACTAGAGGATGCCCTCAAGACCAAAGGCGGGAACTATTCTAGGGTAGATAATTGGCAGCCCTATGCGGTGACGGATGGGATTTTGATTACCGGCCAGAACCCGGCCTCATCGGAGCCGGTGGCCCAGGCGGTGTTGGACAAAATCCATGGCTTGTAATCGGGAACCCATCTCTCAGTCCCCGTGGTCCTAACCATGGGTTCCCAACTAGCCCGTAGGCGGTTTGGTCAACACTGGCTCACCAGTCAGTCCGTGATCCAGTCCATTGTGACCGCAGCGGCCCTAACCGCTGAAGATTCGGTTTTGGAAATTGGTCCTGGCACTGGGGTGTTGACCACCGCCCTGATGGAGAGGGCCGGTGAGGTGGTGGCGGTGGAGATCGATCGGGACCGCAGCCGTCAACTGCGTCGCCAATTCGCTCACCAGCCTAACTTCACCCTGGTGGAAGGAGATATTTTAAGCCTGGATTTATCCGATCTGATCTCACCTCTGGAGGATCAGCCCCTGAATAAGGTGGTGGCCAATATTCCTTATTACATTACCGGCCCAATTTTAGAGAAATTGCTGGGCACCATTGCCCAACCCAACCCCCAGCCCTACCAGGGAATTGTCTTGATGGTGCAAAGGGAGGTGGCCGATCGCCTCTGTGCCCGACCCGGTAGTCGGGCCTTTGGCGCCCTATCGGTGCGGGTACAGTACCTGGCCACCTGTGAACTCGTCTGTCCGGTGCCCGCCAGGGCCTTTACCCCCGCCCCCAAGGTAGACTCGGCGGTGGTGCGCCTCACCCCTCGCCCCCTGCCGGCAGCCGCCCAATCCCCCCAACGCCTGGAGCAACTGGTCAAGCTGGGGTTTGCCAGTAAACGCAAGATGCTGCGCAATAACCTGAAGAGCCTGATGGTCGTGGAGGAGCTGACCGCCCTACTGGGCCAGCTGGGCCTGGCCCCCACGGTGCGGGCCGAAGACCTGAGTGTGGAGCAGTGGGTAGCCCTCAGTAATGGCTGGGATGGGTAGACATCAGAATCTCCGACCATCGCCACCACCTCATGCCGATGCTGGAAATCCTCAATCACCTGTGCCTTGTCACAGGGTAGAACTTCCGCGCCACAGATGGGATCTTTCGCTAAATCTTCAGAAGTTAAGGAATTAAGGTGTACCCCGTGGTCTAGCCAATTAAGGTGCGGCGCTAGACTGGGGTCTGCGCCTGGATGCCTTCAGCATCGATCACCACTATCCTGGACGCTCTGGCCAAAGTTATACTTGTTACCATTCCGTTTTCCACTGGTCTGAGCAACTATCCATGCGTATTTTACTGGTTGAGGATGAGCCAGACCTGGGGCGAGCCCTTAAGCGCACCCTCACCCAAGAAGCCTACGTGGTGGACTGGGTGCAATCTGGGGCTGAAGCCCTGGCCTATCTGCAGAGCAGCAACGTCACCTATGGATTGGGGATATTGGACTGGATGCTACCTGGACTTACGGGGCTGGACCTATGTCACTGGCTACGGGGGCGGCAAAATGCTCTCCCAATTCTGATGCTGACTGCGAAGGATCGCATCGAAGATCGCATTGCCGGCCTCGATGCCGGGGCTGACGACTACCTGGTTAAACCCTTCAGCATGGCTGAGCTGCTGGCTCGACTGCGGGCCCTAAGACGTCGCCCCGCTGACTTTAGGTCAGCCCAAATTCAAGTTGGGCCCCTGACCCTGGACTGCGATCGTAAAATTGCCCTGCTGCACAGCGGTACCGCCTCTGAGCGGGCGATCGAACTGACTCAAAAAGAATTTCAGCTCCTGCAATATTTGATGGAGCATCCCGATCAAATTCTCACTCAAGAGCAGGTGCTCAACCAACTCTGGGCATTTGACGCTGAGCCGACCAGCAACGTGGTGGCCGCCCAGGTAAGGCTGCTGCGGCGTAAGTTAGGGCAGTATGGCTATGACTCTATAATTGAAACCGTCTATGGCATGGGATACCGGTTCAAAGTTGAATAGACTGTTCCGCCGCAGCCGCTGGCAGCTCACCGGTTGGTATACCGGCGTCATGGCCGTTGTACTGGCCATTAGCGCCCTGGGCATGTACGAGGCTATTGTCTATGCCCATCGGGTGGCAGCTGATCGAGAGCTGAAGTCTGTTGCCGAAGCGATTCACGACAATCTCGAAAAAACCTTCACCTCCGGTGGTCATCTTGATCGAGGGTCATCTGACCTTCTACCGAGTCTCTGCCTAACCGGAGACCCCTGCCTTGCCCCCTTTGAGCACCATCAGAACCACTATCACCCCGGTGACCTGTCCTCGGGCAATTACTATATTCAGGTGCTGGCCCCCGATGGCAAATTAGTGGCGACCGCTGGTGACTATCCCCCCGGACTACCCAGCCCTGATCTTTCTTCCCTCTGGCAAAGCTTGCAGGATGGATCAGGCCAGCCCTATCGCCAGATTATCCTACCCCTACATAGCCTGGATAATCAGCAACTGGTGGGCCGCGTAGTGGTAGGTCGTTCCCTCAACGACTTTGCCACCTACCTGGCCACGGTGCGCTGGCATATGGCCTTAGGTTTACCAATTGTTCTAGCCCTCACGGCCCTGACTGGCTGGTGGTTGGCGGGGGTAGCCCTAGAGCCTGTGCAAATGTCCTATCGCAACATTCAGCAGTTTACGGCGGATGCCGCCCACGAGCTGAGAACCCCTCTCACTGCTATTCAAGCTACCACTGAGTCAGTGATGCGGTTGCCCCATATCTCTGATGTGGAGGCGCGAGACACCCTCCAGGTGGTTGCCCGCCAGAATCATCGCCTCACCCTCTTAGTCAGCGATCTACTGCTGCTATCCCGACTCGATAGTCAAACCTCAAGACCCGGCCTAGTCTGCTGCCTACAAGATATGCTGAGCGATATTGAGGAAGAGATGGCGGCGCTATCGATCGCTCAGGGCATTTACCTCTGGCTCGATCAGCCTGCGACTCCACGGCTGATGGTGATTGGTCATGAAGAGCAGCTCTATCGCCTGGTGCTAAATGTGGTCAGCAACGCCTTCCGGCACACCCCTGCCAAGGGCAAAGTCGTTATCCGCCTCAGAGCCGTAGATAAGCACGCCCTAATTACCGTAGAAGACACCGGAGTGGGCATTCACCCCGACGATCAGCCTAGAATTTTCGATCGCTTTTACCGCATCGACAAGGATCGATCTCGCCAGAGCGGTGGAGCGGGGCTGGGGCTGTCGATCGCGCTAGCGATCGCCCAGGCCCACGGCGGCAGCATTCACGTCAAAAGCGCCGTCTCAAAGGGCAGCACCTTTACCATTAAGCTGCCCCTGGCCAGGGCAGGGCCCCCCCCGGCTCAGCCTCGCCCCTCACCGTGGGGGGGACGGGTAGGGCAATGGTCAGGGCCTATTTCGAGAAGCTAAAACGTGCATTAACCTTCTCCCCCTTGATATCGGTCTGAATCACCGTTTTATATTCCCCCGCTGCCTGGCTGGGCAAAAAGGCAAAGAAATGCTCACCCTCGGCATCGTACTCCAGCGGTAGTGCTTGCTGGGTACCGTTGGGCAGTTGCACCTGGGCGATCACCGTAGCATCGGCAATGGCTTCATGGGTATCCCCCGTTTGCAGGTACAGGTCGAGATGAATACCATCGGCTTCAGGCACAGGCACCAGTTCAAAGTGGTAAAGACCGCTTTCGACAACCTGCCCGCCTCTACTAGCTGCGCTGTGGTCACTAGTGGCGGTAGCAGTTTCTGTCTCGGCGGAGCTTTTAGCCATGGGAGCAGAGTTAGAAGCCGTTGTCTTAGGGGAGCTATTGCAGGCGGTTAGGGCTAACACAGCAGTGATCAATAGGGCTTGAAAAAATTGGGAATCCATGGGGGTCAATATCCAAAACGTTAAACAGTTCAAACCAGCAGGATGGGATTGATCACCCCAGAACTAAACCCGGCTAACCGGTTGGTCTTCTGGAAGGGGGCTTTTAGGTTCAGGGCTTGCCTGAGCCGTCCCCGCCTGCACCTGGGGCAGTAGGTAGCGCCCAAACCGGGCATAGAGGGCAGGCAACACCAGCAGGGTGAGACCCGTGGATGTCACTAAACCCCCTAGCACGACTACAGACAACGGTTGCAGAATTTCCTTGCCGGGGCCGCCTGCGATTACCAGGGGGAATAACCCCAGGGCAGAGGTGAAGGCGGTCATCAGAATCGCATTGAGGCGATCCATGGAACCCTTGATCAGGGCCTGCCGTAAAGCCATACCCTGGAGGAATTTGTTGTTGTAGTTATCGACCAGTAACAGGCCATTACGGGTGGCTACGCCGAACAATGTGATAAAACCCACCAGTGATGCGACGGAAATGACCCCCCCGGTTAGGGCTACGGAAAAAATCCCACCCACCAGCGCTAGGGGCAGGTTGATCATAATCATGGCGGTAGAAGCCACGGATTTAACGGAAAGGTACATAACTATAGTGATGATCACGAAGGCGATCGCACTAAACACCAGCATGTTTTGAGTGGCGCGGGCTTCCGCTTCAAACTGGCCGCCGTATTGTGGGAAATACCCAGCCGGAAACGTTACCTGCTCTGCCACTCTGGCACGAATTTCCTTGACGACCGATCTCACATCCCGACCACTGACGTTGGCGGCTACCACAATCAACCGCGACACATTCTCTCGATTAATTGTATTAGGGCCGGTGCCGGTACGGATTTGAGCTACCTGTGCCAGGGGAATCTTTTCCCCCGTGGGGGTGTCAATTAACAAATTGCCAATGGTGGCCAGATTGCTTCTGCCCTCAGGCTCTAGCCACACCAGTAGGTCAAAGGTTTGTTGCTGCTCTAATACCTGGGACACTACCCTACCATTCAGTGCCGTTTCAATGGTGTTAGAGAGTTCACCCACCGTCAATCCATAGCGACCTGCTGCCCCACGATCAAACTGAATTTGAATTTGCTCGATGGGAATCTGGGGCTCTAATTGCAAATCCACCACCCCCTCTACGGTTTGCATGATTGCTTCTATCTGCTGCCCCAGGGCGTGTAGTTGAGCCAGGTCAGGGCCGAAGACTTTGACGGCGATCGCACTCCTCACCCCCGAGAGCACCTCATCCATGCGGTGGGAGATGAATCCGCCAATGTTAGGCGCTACCCCTGGCAGCCTGGCAAACTCCTGCCGCAGCTTTTCAATGCTGCCCTCGCGATCCTTCAGCCCGGCCTCGCTCAGATCCACATCCATGTGGGCAGTGTTGACCGCCGCCGCATCGCTATCGCCGGGAGCCCGGCCGGAGCGCAGCTGCACATGGCGAAACCGGGGGTCATCCTGAAGGGCCGCTTGAATGGCAAGCCCGGCACTGTTGGTTGCTCCTAAGGACGAACCCGGATAAAGCACCAGGGTATTAACCAGGTTTTGCTCTTGAAACTCGGGTAGAAACTCTCGACCCAGGGTAGGCGCAATCACCAGAGCCGCAACCAGCGATGACGCTGAGATCGCCAAAATAGCGTTAGAGCGTCTAAGCGAGAAATTTAGCAACGGTTGATAGCGTCTTTTAAAGAACCGAGCCACCCAGGGTTCGGTTTCGGGCAGATGCCCGTGGGGCAGCAAAATGGCGCAGAGGGCTGGGGTTACCGTTAGAGCCGTCACGCTAGAAGCCAGCACCGCTGCCATGTAGCCCAGCCCCATGGGGATAAAAATACTACCCTCTACCCCACCCAGGGCAAACACGGGGGAGAACACAACCACCGTGATCAGAGTGGCACCAAATACCGAGTCTCGAACTTCCTGACAACCCGCTAAGACTACCTCCAACACGGGGCGCGGCTGGGCAGAGTGCCGGTTCTCACGCAGGGCCCGGTAAACATTTTCCGCATCCACGATCGCATCATCGACAGCAGAACCAATAGCCACAGCTAAACCACCCAGGGTCATGGTATTGAGCCCCTGCCCCAGCCAATTCAGTGCCAACACCCCAATGAGTAGGGATAGGGGCAGCGCCACCAGACACACCACGAGGTTGCGCCAGTTCATTAAAAAGGGAATCAGAATCAGCGCCACAATGATGCTGCCCTCAATCAGTGCAGCGCGGACATTTTCTATGGAGGCATTGATATAGTTGTTCTGACTGAAGGTGACATCAACCTGGATGTCCTGGGGTAACCCCGCCTTAATTTCCGCCATCGCCGCTTCGATCGCACGAGTTACCGAGGGGGTATCGGCTAGGGGCTGTTTGTTGACCATAACCACTACCGCTGGCTGGCCATTCAAGCTGCTATCCCCGCGTTGCAGTGCAGCGCCGATTTGCACCGTAGCTACGTCGCTGAGCCGAACCGAAACACCATTGCGGGCCGTAATTACAGATTGCTGCAAATCCTCAAGCGTCTCTAGCCGCCCAATCCCCCGCACCAGGGTCTCCTTGTCCGGCGTGATTAAAAAGCCCCCTGGTGCATTGACGTTGGCCGCTGCCACCGCATCGGTCACCTCCTGTAAGGACAGGTCAAAGGCCTGCAACTTTTGAGGATTAACCAGTACCTGATACTGCTGTACCTCGCCACCGTAGATCACCACCTGAGAGACCCCGGGTACCGCTAAAAGGCGATTAGTAATCTGCCAATCGGCAATACGCCGCAGTTCCATAAGGGACGTGCGGGTCTCGACAGGGGCTGTTTCATTCACCCTGAACGCCACCATCATCACGGTGCTAATCGGGGAGGAGATCGGGGATATTTCCGGTGTCTTAACATTCTCAGGAATTTTGTCTTGCACTTGCTGTAAGCGCTCGGTTACCAGTTGGCGCGCTTGAAAGATGTTGGTATCCCATTTAAAGATAACTTTGACGACGGAAATCCCAGCGGCGGAGGCCGAGCGAACATCGGTCACACCAGGAGTCCCATTGATGGCGCTTTCAATGGGCAGCGTCACCAATGATTCCACCTCCTCTGGTGCTAACCCGGGGGCTTCGGTTTGAATTTCCACCTGGGGGGGCGCAAAGCTGGGAAAAACATCCAGCGGCATCTGGGCAACGGTGTGGATAATCCACAGGGTGAGCGCCATAGCCCCGATAATCACTAACCAGCGCCGCGCGATCGCCCATTTAATAATTGAATTTAGCATCGTAATTAAAGAGGGTCTTGCCTGGGATAAAGCACACTAACCCATCGTCTTTGGGTAAGATGCGCCAAAAAATTGCTGATGGGCCGGTGAAAGTCGAAAATAACCTATCCATCGGCATGGGGGTGATCGGGATCGGTTCTCGACCAAGCGGGTTCCTGCCTCGCCTGGCTGATCGCTAGCTCTTGGTTGTGGGGGAGATCGAAGGGGGCTAACTGCTGAATGGTGGATATGAGGCCTTGATCAGACCGACGATTGGCCCAAAAGGCCCCAGCACCGAAGGTGGCAATCCCTAGCAACCCTCCCCCCATAGCGATAACCCACCAAGGTAACCCAGCCTCCCCCGTGGTAGCTGCCGTCACCTCTGTTGCAGCGGCGGATGGGGTACTACCCCCGCGCAGGGATTGGGCGTAGAGTTGGTTAGCGCGTTGGGTGACGACTTCATCGCCCTCAAACAAGCCGCTGAGCACCTCTACTCGGTCGCCCGCCAGTCTCCCCAAGGTAACCTCAACCGGTTCAAAGGCATTGCCATTGCGCACAAACACCAGGGCTTGACCGTTGCTCTCTACCACCGCTGACTGGGGAATGGCCATTACCGCCGCTGGTGTACGCTCGGTTAAGATCTCTAAGGTCGCGAACATGCCGGGCTTGAGAGTACCCTCGGGGTTATCTAGCTTAGCTTGTACAGGCACAACCCGAGTTTCACCATTGACCACCGCACCAACCGTGGTAATTTGCCCCTCAAAGGTTTGATCCGGTAGGCTGGCGACGGTAATTCGCACCCGTTGTCCTGGAGATACCTGGGCCAGGTCCTTTTCATAAATATTTGCGGTGGCCAAGACTGTGCGATTGTCCACGATGGTCATCAGCACCGCACCCGCAGCTTCTGAGGATTGCCCCAGGGTGACGTCGCGATCGGCGATGGTGCCAGCGATGGGAGCTTTAATGGTGATGGTGCCGTCTGGGTTAGCCGTGGCCCCAAGCTGCTGCAAGCGGGTTTTATAGGTTTCCGCACTCAACTGGGCACGAGATTTTGCCACTGCCAGGGCGGTCTGGGACCGCGCCACCTCGGTGCGGGCATTTAGTAGCTCTAGCCGGCTCTCTGCCTCGGTTAAGGCCCGCCTGGCCTCGGCTAAATCCGCCTCTGAGGCCAGTAGCTCCCGACGGGAAATGGCCCCTTGCTCAGCCATTTCCATATCGCGATTGTAGTGCTCCTGGGCCACCCGCAGATCGGTCTGGGCTCCCTCAATAGCCCTAAGGGCAATCTGTTGCTGTTGGGTATAGGTCTGTCGGGCTAAGTGTAGATTAGCTTCCGCCTGTCGCACATCTCCCTGCCGCTCAGCGGAATTCTCTAGAGCACTGACGCGCAGTTCCGCCAACTCGCCACTGGTGATCACGGCTAACGCCTGCCCCGTCTCCACTCGCTGCCCTGGCTCCACCAACAGCCGGGTCACCCGGTCGCCGACCGGATTAGTCACCGATACCCGTCCGCCTGGGGCGGCTTCAATCTGTCCAACGGCCTTCACCCCGAAGGCTAAAACTTGTCGCTTCACCGGTTCAACGATTAACCCTATTCGATTGACAACCTCTGGGTCAACCTCAATGCCGGTTGGATGGGCGCCAGATCCACTCCCCTCAAACTCATTGCCGTGACCAGTATGGCCAAAGGCTCCGCCAGCCATAGACAGTAGCAGTATCAGTAACGCCAGCCGGGGGAAGAATCTGCCTCTGGCCGCCATAAACCAGCGATCAGAGATTGTGACTATAGACATACCTTTGGTCTACCTAGTTACAACCCTTAGGAAAAAATTCCATTTCTAGTTAAACATCCCACAGAAAAATGAAATCAGAATGAAATTTCCTGATTAAGGGCATCTCAAAAAATTTGGGTTTATGGGAAATAGAGCTTTGGCTAGAACGCTTAAGGACAGCGTTGATTGGTCAAAGCCAATACAGTGGCTTTGGCCTACCTCCACCCCACCTAAAGTAAAGGCTATCCAGGATCGGGCCTGCCTCACCGGCTTAGCGCCATGGCCTAAGCAGTTGACGATGATTTCTCCAGAGTAAAACATGCCCCCTTCTGTCTATCTTGGCAATAAAGGGTGGCTGATTCCCCTGGACACAATTATGGATACTTTGTGTGCTTCTACCTGTGCACCAGCCTCCCGTAAAGCATTTACGATGCTTTTGCCGAGGGCTCGATCTACAAAAAATGTTGGTTTTTCTAGCTTACTCACGCAGCCTTGTCCTGCGACTCGAAATAAATGGCGCTAGCAATGTGCTCTGGGGTGGAGTCGTAGTCTTTTGCTATGACCTCTATTGAGTCTCCGGCTTCATACAGTTCATTGATAACGCTTGTGGGTATGCCGGTACCAGCGATGACCGGTCGACCGGATCGTCCTCTCCATAAAGCTGATTCATGAAAGAACCCCCTTCCTGGCTTCCACTTAAAATTTCCTGCGTCTTTTTACCGCAGTCTTAGCTACCCTGATTATGTCATTTGGGAACCGTTTAGTGACTGAATCCCACCCCGATATAGCTCACGGTGGTCAGCCAGACCGGAGGTGAGATCGCCGGTATCCCTTCATCGCATGGTGACAAACTCCTCGGCGGAGCTGGGGTGAATGGCGACGGTGGCATCAAAGTCGGCCTTGGTGGCCCCCATCTTGACGGCGATCGCCACCCCCTGAATGATCTCAGCGGCGTAGTCCCCCACCATGTGGGCCCCCAGCACCCGGTCGGTGGACTTTTGCACCACCAGTTTCATCAAGGTGCGGGACTCCAGGTTGGGCAGGGTGTAGTACATGGGCCGGAAGCGAGAACGGTAGAC
>JBEIUS010000159.1:0-7227 GCA_040374235.1 Leptolyngbya sp.
CCAGCACTGGGACGTTGATACTGAGCGTCTGTTGCGGTTGACTCATCGGGGGCCAAGTCACTGCCTACTGGTAGGCCTCATGAATAATGCAGGTTAAGCCAAGTTGATATTGGGAACCGTAGTTCTGCCCCCTGACCCCTCTCCCAGAGGGCGCAGCTTCTTCCTGAAGGGTGAGAAACTCCAGATTTTAAGTTAGACGAGATTTATTTACTCATGTTGAATCAGATCCCCCAAATCTGTGAGGAACATCCATGATTCCATTGCTGATTAGTATTTCTGTGCTAGCTGTTAGCCTATTGGTTATTTCCAAAATTCCCCCCGTTGGGGTGGAAATCGATAGCCCCATTAGTGCGTTACTAGCCGGTGCCATCATTGGTGCCCTTAACAGAATTGGAGGTTTTTTCCCCAAGGGATTAACTACATTTTTTGCGTGGACCAGTCTGGGGATTATTCCCTTAATTAGTGCGATCATTGTCTTTGGCCTAGCTGCCTGGCTAGTCGAAGGCTTTCGGCTACGCTGGGGTTTATGGAGTGCGCTTTTAGGGGCTATCCTGCTAGCCCTGATCAGCTCCATCTTAAATTGGATCTTGACAAGCTTTGGCCTAGTTACCGCCGCTATTTAGTTTTTTGATTTCCCTAATTACGTTATTTTCTAAAGGTATGGTATTTTCTAAAGAAAAGCCCGATTTAACCAGGGTTTTTAAGGTAATTTGCCATGCCGATAATCCGTTAACCCTCCACATCCTCAAACCTTAGTAAAGGTGAGCCATGAGTATTCCCCCAGGGGCGGATCGCGTCGACCTGATCGCCGCCATCAACGATGGCCACCTGCCTTCCCCAGGGCCGGTGACCCAGCTGGTTAAGACCGCCTACGATCGCTTCAAAACCAACGACAGCGGCACCGTTGCCGACTACATCCCCGCCCTGGCGGCGATGCCTCGGGACCGGTTTGGCATCTGTGTCGTGGGGGTGGACGGAGCCAGCTATGGCATTGGCGACAGCCAGGTGGAATTCTCCATCCAGAGCGTGTCCAAGCCCTTCGTGTTTGCCCTGATCTGCCAGGCGATCGGCGAAGATGCCGCTCGGGAAAAGCTGGGGGCCAACAACACTGGCCTGCCCTTCAATTCCGTCATAGCTCTAGAACGCATCGACGAAGGCACCCACAACCCCATGGTCAACGCCGGGGCGATCGCCGCCACCAGTCTGGCCCCCGGCGACACCGCCGAGGCTAAATGGCAGTTTATCCAAGAGCAACTATCCCGGTTTGCGGGCCGCCCCCTCAGCCTTAACCAGGCGGTCTACGAGTCTGAAGCCGCCACCAACCAGCGCAACACCGGCATCGCCAAACTTCTGCAGGCCTACGATCGCATCTTCTTTGACCCGGTGGCGGCCACCGATGTATACACCAAGCAATGCTCCCTCAACGTCACCGCCCAGGATCTGGCGGTGATGGCCGCCACCCTGGCCAACGGCGGCGTCAACCCCATCACCCAGGATGCCATCATTGACCCCATCCACTGCCAGCATGTGCTGGCGGTCATGGTCACCGCCGGCCTCTACGAAAACTCGGGGGATTGGCTCTACGAAACTGGCCTGCCCGGCAAAAGCGGCGTCAGCGGGGGCCTGGTCACCGTCGCCCCCCACAAGGGCGGGCTGGCCACCTTCGCCCCACCCCTAGACGAGGCCGGCAACAGCATCAAGGGCCAACTGGTCACCCGGTTCCTCTCCGCAGAGCTGGGCCTGAACCTGTTTGCCTCCCGTCCCCACCCCCATCCCTAACACCCCAGCTCCCTATGTCGACTTCCTCCGAAACCGAACTCAAGCAATCCTGGCTACCCATGGTGGTCATTAGCATGGGCCAGGTGCAGATGTCCCTCAACATCAACGCCCTGCCGGTCTCCATCGGTAACATCGTCAACGAGTTCAACACCGCCCCCACCACCGTGGGTACGGCGATCGTCGCCTACTCCCTCTCCGTCGCCGGTTTCGTCATGCTGGGGGGCAAGCTAGGTCAGAAATTTGGCTCCCTGCGCATCTTCCAGATCGCCACGGTGCTATTGCTGGTAGCCATGGTGATCATGACCTTCAGCACCAGCCCCGAAATCATGGTGGGGGCTCAGCTGATCGCAGGTCTGGCGGCGGCGGCGATCGTTCCCACCCTGGTGGTGCTGATCGCCCACAACTACCGGGGCAAACAGCAGTCCGCCGCCCTGGGGATTTTGGGAGCAGTGCAGGCGATTACCACCGTCACCGCCTTCTTCCTGGCTGGGGCCTTGGGCACTTGGGTAGGTTGGCGCTGGGCCTTTGGCATTATTATTCCGTTTGCGGCGGTGGTGCTGTTACTCAGTTTTCGCCTTAAACCGGTTCCCAGCCTTCCCCAGGTCAAGATCGACTGGGTGGGGGTGGTGCTGGCGGCCCTGGCGATTATCGCCATCAGCGTCGGCTTCAATAACCTGAATAGCTGGGGCCTGGTGCTGGCTAGGGCTGCGGCCCCCCTGGCGCCCCTGGGCCTCTCCCCCGCCCCGGTCCTGATTGTGGCGGGGGTGGTGGGGGTGCAACTGTTTGTGGCCTGGGCTCAGCGGCGGGTGGCCGCCCAGCAGACCCCCTTGCTCGATCTGCAGGTGATTGACTCACCCCAGGAACAGGCCGCGGCCATCTCCATGATGTCCATTGTCATGCTGGGTAACGCCATGACCTTTTTGGTGCCCCTCTATATTCAGATGGTGCAGGGCCGCAGTAGCTTTGACACCTCCATCGTTATGATTCCCTACCAGCTGGCGGTGTTTGCGGCGGCCATCTCGATTGTGCGGCTGTTCGATCGCATCACCCCCCGCCAGATCGCCCGTCGGGCCTTCCTGCTGGTGGCCGTGGGCATGGTGCTGCTAGCCATCGTCATGAATAACCAGTGGGGCACCCTACCCGTCATCCTGGGGCTGGTGTTGGTGGGCCTGGGTCAGGGCTCCCTGGTGACGCTGTTGTTCAACGTGCTGGTGACCTCCTCACCCAAGCAGCTGGCGGCGGACGTAGGCGCCCTACGCGGCACCATCAACAACCTGTCCGCCGGGGTTGGTACGGCCCTGGCCGGAGCTCTGGTGGTGGGTATCCTCAGCCTGAATATCCAGCGCAGCGTGGTGGACCATCCTGGGATTCCCCCTGAGCTGATTCAGCAGGTGAATTTGGATGAAATTACCTTCGTCAGCAACGATCGCCTCAAGGACACCCTTGCCACCACCACCGCCACCCCCGAGCAGGTGGCCGAGGCCATCAATATCAACGCCGCCGCCCGACTGCGGGCCCTGAAACTATCCTTCCTATTTTTGGCCGCCCTGTCCCTACTGGTGGTGGTGCCATCACGGCGGCTGCCCGGCTATGTGCCTGGGGAGGTACCCAGCGTTCCCAAGGGGTCGTTGCCCGAGTAGCCCAGCCAGCCAAACCCCTGAACCTCCGCGCTCAATAGCGGTAGGTCGTGGCTAGGTCGGCTTTTGTCGGCATGGCTTCAACTAATCCTCAAACTCCTTTGCTATCGAGTTGGACACTGCCTAGGTGATTTCTCGCTGAGGGAGACACGCCTTCCTACAGGGCTTGGGGCGGAGTTGGGGGTAATTCCTCCGGGGGGGCGACGACCTGTTGGCTGGCGCGCACCCAGGTGGCGATCATGCCAGCGATCGGAATTGACAGAAAAATTCCTAGCAGTCCCGCCACCCGTTGGCCAACAAACAGGGCTAGAAATAGCATGACTGGATTCAGTTCTAGGGCATCTTCCATGACTTTGGGACGAACGTAATTGTCCTGAATTTGCACAAGCACAATGCAAACTGCCAGGGCCGCGAGGGCGCTACCCAAGCCCTGGGCCAGGAAAATCAACAGAACCGCAACGGTAATGCCCAGAGTTGCACCAATACCAGGAATTGCATCGATCAAGCCCACCAGAATTGCCAAAAATAGGGGATATTGCACCCCCAGCAGTGGAAATGCCACCAGCGTTGTACAGGACAGAAACAGCATCAGTAGCATCTGACCCCGAATAAAGCCCAGGAAACTCCGCTGAAACGTGGTGGCAAAGCGATCGCGCGATTTCACGGGAATCAACCGCAGTGAAGCCCGCCACAGCTTGTCGCCGTCAATTAGCATATACAGGCTAATTACCGCCCCAAAAATGAAAGCAAAAATACTGGCAAAAACACCGCGAACCAACCCCAGCCCCGTCACCAAACCCGATTGTAGAGTTTCAAGCGCTCGACGAATCTCCACCTGATTTAGCAGTTCCTGAAACGGCAGCGCCTCCTGCTGCCGCACCACGTCCATCAATCGGTCTGCCAAACTCTGCCCCTGATTGAGAAACTGCAATCCCAGCAGGGTGATCAGAACGATACAGATGCCGATCGCCCCAAAAAACACGATGGTAATCGCCCATCCCCGGGGAATATATCGTTTCAGCCAGACAACCGGATAGTTGAGCAGTGCTGCAAAGATCCCGGCAATGGTGAAAAAAGCGATCGTACCGTAGAAATAGTTGACTAAGAAAACGGTAATCCAACCACAAATAAACAGAAGAATATAGCGGATCAGGACAGAGGCGTTGAGGGATTTCCACAGGTGAGACGTTTGGAGAGACATCGGGACTGTTTAGATGTTTGTGTAAACGGGAATTGGGTCAGAAATTGAAGCGTCCTGAAAACAGGATACCCTGAGTTCGACAAGGATGAAGAGCACTGAAAGAAAGGCTGGGGAGTTACGCTCAAAGTATTGAATCCTAAGCAGCTCAGCTATGTCTCTAAGACTAGCGCGCCTCGACCTGACCCAAATCTTCTGTGTCGACTCCATAATTTATGCTCGTGAATAATCTAGGCTAGAGCCGTTATAGCGGAAAATAGGGTCACCTCACTAACCCAGGTCGTTCTATGCTATTTTGCTACGATCATTGGCTGAGTCTTATCACCGGCACAACGACACCAGCACAACGGCAGCTAGGCAAATTTTTTGCTGCTCTGGCTCTGGGACTGGGGATCGCAGTGGCCCCGGCCCTGCCGCTGCGGGCGTCAGATCAGATGGTGTTGGCGTTTGGCCCCTTCAGTCGGTCAATTCCCACTGAGTCGCTGGTCAAGTTTGCCGAAACCGGGGTGGTCGATCGCCCCTTGGCTCCTTTCCTCAGGCGACTCAATGGGGCTCAGCGGGAACAGTTGCGCACGGCCTTGACCGCTCGGCGGGCGATCAATCTGGTGCCCCTTTCCCAGTGGTTTAACAGTCCTATGGGCAATCGCAGCCTACAGTTTTTGGGCAAACTGGTTCAAACCGATGCGGGGCTAAACGGCAGGCAGGCTCTGCGGGCAGCGATCGTGGCGGCGGCGGCAGAAGACGGTGATATTTCGGTGATCGATATCGTCCGCAACTTCCCCACCACCAGCCTGCAGATAGATCTGAGCCAAGCCCTGGCCATCGGTCGTCAGGTACGGGCCGAGGTCCTAGAAACCATGGCCATTGTCGATACCCTTAGGCAAGAGTCTAGGGCTGCCGCCACCCTGCCGCCAGCTTTAGACTTGGCCGCCCTGCCCGCCCTCACCCAGCCTGGCCCCCATGCCATTCGCCAGGTATCAATCACCCTGGTCGATGCCAGCCGAGACCGCACCTACCCTGCCGATGTCTTCTTACCCCAAAATCTGGCGGCGATCCCAGGCCCGCTGCCCATTGTGGCCATCTCCCACGGTCTGGGCGATAGCCGCGCCAGCTTCTTTGAATTAGCGGCTCATGTCGCTTCCCATGGGTTTGCCGTGGCTCTACCCGATCATGTGGGCAGCAACAGCACCCAAAAGCAGGCCATGCTCACCGGTCTAGACCATGAAACCTTTAGAGCCCAAGACTTTCTAGACCGCCCTCTCGACATCAGCTTTTTGCTCGATGAGCTAGAGCGGCTCAACGCCACCACCTTTGAGGGACGGCTCGATGTCAGCCGAGTGACGGCGGTGGGCCACTCCTTTGGCGGCTACACCGCCCTGGCCCTGGGCGGTGCCACGATTGATTTCGATCGTTTGGCCCAGCGCTGCGACCCCGCCGCCAATCTACTGGTCGATGCGGCTATGGTCCTCGAATGCCGAGCCCTCGAATTGCGGCAGAATGCAGCGGTGATGGAACGCTTTGCCCAGGGCACCCAGGACGATCGCGTCAAGCTAGTGATCGCCCTGGCCACGGTGTCTAACCTGTTTGGCCCCCGGGGCATGGCTCAGGTCTCTGTGCCGGTCATGGTGCTGGGGGGCGAAGTTGACCTCCTGGCCCCAGTGGTACCCCAGCAGGTGGCCGCCTTTAGCTGGCTCCAAGGCTCAGACCGCTACCTCTACCTGGGCGAAAACACCTCCCACGGCCCCGACCTTACCAAGCTATTTACTCAATTTTTGTATATCGATGCCTCCCTAGAGCAGAGCATTGAGGAAGCGGTGTCCGCCACTCGGGGAGTGATCAAATCGCTGGTGGTGGCCTTTAGCCAGGTCTATCTCAACGAACAGGAAGACTACCGCCCCTTTTTGCGATCGGCCTACGTGGAAGCGGTTAGCGCCGAACCTTTTCGCTTGCATTTGGTGAGGGATCTGCCCCCCTCGGTGCTCGAACGGCTAGAGCCGGGGCTCCCCGGACTGGAATAATAGGGATCATCCTGGGCAGACGTCAGGGGGGCCGGCCTTTGAGGGAACAGGCCAGGTTCAACCCTGACCTGGAGCTGGGCAAATTCTGGCTGCGATCGCTGGTTCTCTGCACACTCCCTCCTATGGGTAGGAACCTGGATACAGAGGTCTGCTGATTACTGAGTTCTGACCCCTTGCCGGGATGGAAGTGGACAGGTCGGGGGGGGGGCCACTGCTACAATACATCTAAACTACTCCTGGTTTGGCTATGTCTACCGCCCAGCCCACCTACGAGGATATCCTGCGCCTCTTTCAGGAAACCGATCGCCAACTGAAGGAGACTGATCGCCAGATCAAGGAAACGGCCCTCCTGCTGCGGGAAAAATCCCTGGAGACCGATCGCAAGTTCCAGGAAACCGATCACCAGCTTAAGGAATTGGGTAAACAAATTGGCGGGTTGGGGTCTAAGTTTGGCAGTTTTACCGAGGGTCTGGCCCTGCCTTCTATGGAAGCCACCCTGCAGCAGCGGTTTGGCATGACGGTGGTGACTCCCCGGGTGCGGGCACGGCAAAAGGGTGCCCACCTGGAGATTGATGTGCTGGCCTATGCCAATGGG
>JBEIUS010000197.1:0-5103 GCA_040374235.1 Leptolyngbya sp.
AGAATCATTGAGTAACAACTCTTCCGCCCTTTGAGTTATATTCATCTTCGCGACTGATTAGGGTCAGATAAAAATTATCTAATAAACGGTTCTGCTAGAGAGAGTATTTTAATATTTTTTATAGCGGTTCCTGAGCATGTGAACTACACCTGAGCCAGGAAAACGCCTTCAGCTAATAGCTTTGGACAGCGCACTGTACTCCGTCGCTGATATCTCGTTGAGAAGTGGGGGGAGTGTGAACGGTTACGCCAAAGTTATGCCAAGGGTCTACTAGACGCTGGCATAACTCTACCCTGCCCTGAACCTCAGTGGACGGTTACCACCGCAAGTCTCACTAACAGACTCACACTGCCACCTGTCAGACCCATAAATGAATCGCCTAGTCTCACGCCAAACAACCTCTGGACTAAAGCTACCCAGGCTGAGCTGGGTTGGAGCTTTGTCTGACCTGGCTGTCCGTTTCTGTAGCCCATGGCCCCTAAATGGGCTTTGAATAGTTGCGTATCAAGCAAACATTCAAAACTCTAAAACCCTTTCCAAATAGGAGTTTTTGTTGAATAACTTTTCAGAAGGACTAAAAATGGACTAAATTTGTCGTCCCTCTTGATCGACTTTGCTATGCTGGGGAAGGGAAAGTCGAGGGCAAGATTATGGGCGTATGGGGTCGGGCGTTACAGGCGATCAGAGCTAACCTGGGCGGCATGGTGAGCCAGGCGGAGGACCCGGAGAAGGTGCTGGAGCAGGCCATGGTGGAGATGCAAAACCACCTGATCCAACTGCGGCAGGCGGTGGCCCAGGCGATCGCCACCCAGAAGCGCACCGAGCGCCAGAGCCAGCAGGCCCAAACCCTGGCCCTGGAATGGTACAACCGGGCCGAGCTGGCCCTGCGTCAGGGGGATGAAGCCCTGGCCCGGCAGGCCCTGGGTCGTCGCCAGAGCTACCTGGGGTCAGCCCAGACCATGGCTAACCAGGTGGGCGAGCAGCAGCAACTGGTCAGCCAGCTTAAGGATAATATGCATCGACTAGAAATTAAAATTGCCGAGACCCGAACCCAAAAGGATATGTTTATTGCCCGAGCCCGATCGGCGGCGGCCTCCCAGCGCCTGCAGGAAATGATGGGCCAGGGCGGGCCGATCGCCGCCTTTGAACAGATGGAGCAGCGCATTCTCGACCTGGAGGCCCGGGCCCAGGCCCTGGGGGAACTCAACGCCGACCCCCTGGAGCAGCGCTTCACCGCCCTGGAGGGTAGCTCCCCCAGCGTCGATAGCGAACTGGCCCTGCTCAAGCAGCGGCTCAACCCCTAGCCGCCCTCCCCCTGGCGCAGTAGCATCACCGTCAGATCGGTTCGCTCGGCAATTTCCAGGGGTACATTGCCCTTCAGCACCTGGCTCAGCAGATTCTCCCGGGAGGCACCCATCAAGAGGGTATCCGTAGCGGTTTGCTCCGCCAGCTCCACGATCGCCGTCGCCACACTGCCATGGGTGAGGGAGTGGGTCTGCACCGGCTGCTGCAGCTCCGCCGCCAGCTCTGTCGCCAGGTCCGTGAGGTGCTGGGGGGTGAGGCATTCCCCCTTTTCGGGATGGCAGACGGTGCAGAGTTGGATCTGGGGCTGCTGGCCCAACCGTAGCAACCCCGGCAGCAGGGCCTGGGCCCCCTGGGCATTGGGGCCCCCCGCCGTGGGAATCAGCCAGTGGTTATAGCTGAGCCGACGGCCCGGGCGCACCACCAGCACCGGACAGGGGGCCTGGCGGATCAGGGTATCCACCACGCCGCTGATCACCCGCCCCGGGGTGAGGTTGGCCTGGTGCCAGCCCATCAACACCAGGTCAATGTGGCGATCGCGAATCACCTCCAGCAGGGTCTGCCCCACCTCATGGGCCGCCCGCACCTGGCAATGCACTGACACCCCCGTCCCCTGGCCGTAGCTGAGGGCCAGTTGGATCAGGGGCTCCACTGCCCCCAGGTCAATGGTGGCCTCAGCCGGTGGCACCTGGCGGGGCACCAGCACCACGTGGATGCATTCCAATTCGTACTGCCGCTCCTGGGCCAGGGCGGTGGCAATCTGCAACAGCACCGGGGCAGTTTTCGGGTCCGCCAGGGGCACCAGCAGCCGCCCCTGGCCAGTGGCGGGGCCCTGCTGCTGCCACACCAGGTAGGAGGGTTGGGCCTGGGGCCCCAGGTCTAACAATTCCCCCGATACCTGGTCCGACTCCGCCCGGATAATATCGGCTCGGGTAATAATCCCCACCAGTTTGTTGCCTTCGGTCACCGGCAGGCGACTCAGCTTCAGCCGATTGAGCAGATGCAAAACCCGGTCCAGGGAGGCCTCGGGGCTAACGGTGACCGGGTTGGGAGTCATGATATCCGCCAGGCGCAGGGGTTGATCGCGCCCCTGGGGGGCGACCTCCCCCAGGTCACTCTGGGTGACGATGCCCACCAGCCGGCCCGCCGCTAACACGGGAAAACCCCGATGGTGCGATCGGGAAAAGGCCTGCACCACCTCCCCCAGGCTGATCTGACTGGAGAGGGTCTCCACCCGGCGCTGCATCAGATCGGCGGCCTTCAGGTTGGCCCAGGGATTATTGGCCTGGGGCGCCGGCTCCAGGTGGATGCCCTGGCGGGCCAATAGTTGGTGGTAGATCGATCCGCGGTTGGTGCGATCGGCGATCAGGTAGGCAATGCCGGAGCCAATCATCAAGGGCAGCACCAGGTTAAAATCGGCGGTGATCTCAAAGACAATCACAATGGCGGTAATCGGCACCCGGGTCACCGCACTGAAAAATGCCCCCATACCGGTCAGGGCGTAGGTGGTGGAGCTGGCCAGGGTCTCGGGCAGGGGCCAGGCGTCAAAACTGCCGTATACCCCCTGGGCTAGAAAACTCACCAGACACCCCAAGGCCGCCCCCCAGCACCAGGGAGGGGGCGAAGATTCCCCCCGCCGCCCCAGAACCGTAGGCCAGCAGGGTAAGTAAAAACTTGGCCACAAAGGCGGTGGCAATCAGGGGCCAGGCGGCCAGGCCGGTGCTCAACAATTCCTGCAGATCGGCATTGTTAAAGGCCGCCACCGGCACCGCCAGCCCCACCAGGCCGGTGATCAGGCCAGCCAACCCAATCCGGCCCGGCAGATCGAGCCAGGTGGCCCGCCTAAACAGGCTGAGGCTGACAAAAATCCCCCGCCCAAAGCTAGACCCCAGGAGGCCAGCGGCCACCCCGAGCAGCCCTAAAAAGGGCAGGTCGTAGACAGATAGGCTAATGGCTTTGGTCTCCAGGGCCAGATTCAAGCCATGGCCCCCCAATAGACGGGATACCACCGCCCCAATAAAGGAGGCCAAAATCGCGCTTCCCAGGGTGAGATCGGAGAAATCCTGGAGCAGCTCTTCGACCACAAACAGTACACCGGCGATCGGGGCATTAAACCCCGCCGCCAGCCCCGCCGCCGCCCCCGCCGCAATCAGTTGACGGCGGTATTCCGGTGAGGTGGGCACCCAACGGCTGAGTTGGGCCGCCAGCCCCGCCCCGATCTGCACCGTCGGCCCCTGACGCCCCAGGGACAGGCCCGAGCCCAGGGCCAGGAGGGTACTGCCCAGCTTCACCAGGGCCACCCGCAAGTTTAAGGGAATGGGGGCAAAGCCCAGGGCCGCCTTCACCTGGGGAATGCCACTGCCCCCAGCCTCCGGGGCCCAGTGCTGCACCAACCAACCGGATAACCAACCCCCAATGCCACCGATCACCGGCAGGGCAAACACCGCTGGTAGCGGGCTAGTGGTGCGGGCCAGGGTGAGCCACTCCACCCCCTGTTTTAACAGCACCGCCGCCACCCCGGACACCAGCCCAATCAGACAGGCCTCTAGAATCGCCACCCGCTTTTGACTGAGGATGGACTCCAGGCGGTGACGCACCATAGGAAAATCGCCCTTGGGATACTGCCCCTAGTCTACGCACCGGAGGCGCTCATCCTCACCCCAACCAGGAAAAAATTATGGATAGTCTCACTATCAGACCCATTGATTGATTAGTAGGTCTGGATAGTGGCGTATCGAGTCTCGCAGAAAGACAGCAGTCAGCATTCAGGGGTTAGAAGCTTAGTGGTAGGGAAAATCCTTGAGAAGCCTGTTATATCTACAGTCTTATCTGAGATGGCCTAGATGTTAGGTGGGGCGTTGAATGAGATACTAGGGTTGCTAAACTCACGAGAATTTTCATGTCAACGCCCTATCTTCATCTTCAACTGCACGAACACTTACGTCAATGGATTGAGCCCTTGGATCAACGGCATCTGAAAGTCTTTTCCGAGATCATGGCGGCGATGCTTCAATCGCAAAGTGCTTGTCTGAGTCGCTGGATTCCGTTGCTGGGACATCGAGACTGCAGTGCTCGTAGCCATCTGGAACGATTAAGTTACTTTGTGCATAACCCACGCATTGTTGCCCAAACGTTCTACGTTCCTTTGCTGAAGCACTTTCTGGCAACCTATGTCGGGTTGCCATTGGAATTAACCCTCGGTACCAGTATGTTGTGGGATCAGTTTTGTTTGGTTAAAGTCTGTATGATCTGGGGGGGACGTTAGATTTACGGGATGCCCAAGCCTTGACCTGTTTAGTCATGCTGATGGACTGTGCCACCCTTTTGGCAATTGTCCTGGGGACGATGGTCGTCCACATGGGTCAGCGAGCACGCCTCGATTGGCATCCGCAGCGAGGATTGAGTTTTCTGCAACTGGGCTTAAGAGAACTGCAGCGCTTACTCCATTGCGGCGAATGACTACCGATATTGGAGCAATTACCACGCAAAAGTCAACCCAAAGCTTTTACCTCGAAACGAAAACGAGAGGAACTGGAATGTCGAATTGAATTCCCCCGGATAACTACACTTGCATTTTAAGCCTTCGTCTTAATTGCTAAACCTAAAAAACGCATAAGGGCACCTTGAATAAAAGATTCTCTTAAGACTATTAAACGTCAACTATTTTGGCCGGTTCGCGTCAATTATTTTGGCCGGTTTTTGTCATCAGCCAAGGCTCGTTGTTTAGCCGTCTGTTGGCGAAAGCTCTCTACCTGAATTTCAAAAATGACGGCATGATGAACGAGGCGATCAACGGCAGCG
>JBEIUS010000037.1:0-23020 GCA_040374235.1 Leptolyngbya sp.
ACCTGATTCTCCTGACTCTTGAGCTCTGATCCCTAGCTCCCCCTTCAAGCATTGCGTAATCTATGCCAGGAAATATTAGGAGGATGTCGCTGAGGATCACTGTCGATCTCGGCGGCATCGTTCTGAACAATACTTAACCTCGGGCCAGCAGTTGGCCCACTTTTTCCGCCAACTAAAGGGACGTTGACAGACGACGCATACCTTGATGGGTAGATCGATCTTGAGGCGCTGTTTAGCCATAGACTAACTCACCTCCGTCCAGGCTGGATGGCAAAGCAGTGCTTCCATCATCCGCACGCCCCGCAGTTGATTTGAGAGAGGCAGGTGCCCATCCGGAGCACTCAAATCCCAAATAAAGCCGTTGGGATAACGGGTCCAAAGGTTATCTTCCTTCCAGCCTAGACGGGGCCATAGTCGCTCCCAGTTTTGCCCCAGACTCAGCCAGAGGCAACGCTGTACTGAAAATCCAAATTTACCTTCGGAGTAGGTTTGCCAGAGTCTATCGATGGTTTGTAAATCTATCGCTGGGAACTGCTGCACTTCGGTAAAGTAGACCCATCTGCGCGCCACAGCCGATGGTCCTGCTAACTGGCAAAGGGTTGTTAGGGTAAGGCGATCGGCCTCCTGGAAGTTTTGTTGCACCAGGCTGGTTTGTAACGGGGTGTAGTCGCCGGTAGCCCCAGGCGGTAAGGGTACTAGACCTTGGGGCCAATGACGCTCAAGAAAATTTCTGATTCCAGGCTGTGCCAGGGCGTAGAGGAGTTGAAAAATGCGCCCATCCAACATAGAAGGGGGTTGATCTTGGCGTTCTAGCAGGGTTGACTGCAATAGTTCAATGCCCTCCTCCCCTGAAGCTGCCAAGGCATAGGCCGCCGAAAGCTGTTGCTTAAGCCCATCGCTCTCCAGTTGCTGACGCCAGTTCTGCCTGAGGCTACTGTCCGAAACCATAGATACTGCTATTGTTCGCTGTGAAACTGCGCCCTTCAATCATAGCGTCAAGGGATGGCTCAAAAACGCGAACTCCTTGACTACCTGGCCCCCGATCAGATGTTCTTGAATAATTCGCTCAATTACCCCTGGAGTTGCACTGTGATACCAGATACCCTCAGGATAAACCAATAAAATAGGACCCTGCTGGCAGACCTGAAGACAATTGGCCTTAGTCCGAAAAACTGAGGTAGGGTGGTTCTTTGTTGGCCTGTCTAGTTGCAGTTCCTGCAGACGTCCTTTGAGGTAGTCCCAAGCGATCAGACTAGCAGCCTTATCGCAGCATTTTGGCTTAGTTTGATCGGCGCAGAGGAAAATATGATGACGGATGGTTTGCAAAGATAGCACTTGGACACAGTCGGTCAAGCCAGCAGACCCGGGATTAGTCATGGAGTGTTAGGAGTAGCTTGAACGTCAGAAATAGCATCCCCCTCTGCAGAGGGTAGAGGCGTCCCGCTGGTTAAGGAGGGACTAGGAGATGCTAACGCCTCAGTTCGAATACGACGGATCGGTAGGTTGGCAATTAAGGCGGTCATGCGCTGATCACTTTCCAGAGCAAACTCGAGGTTTTCCTGGTCAAGCTCGACGTAGCGGGAAACCACGTCTAAAATTTCCTGGCGCATCCGTTCTACCATGTCTGGGGTGAGGTCGGTGCGATCATGGGCTAATACTAGCTGTAGTCGTTGTTTAGCTGATTCACGACTAGAGCTAGGCCGGTGACGGTTAAAGAGTTTATCAAGAAGTTCACTGAGCATGGGCACTGGTAAAAAACAACATCCTATACCCGGCAATCTGGGCTTGACGATCTTCCCAGGTCAAGTTAGCCCCGTAAAAATCGGCGTAGTCGACTGAAGAAATCATCCTGGGAAGCCGTCAGGTCCAGCAGGGGTACTTCTTCCCCGAGTAACCGACGGGATACATTGTTAAAGGCCACACCAGCCATAGATAATTTACCGTCCAACACCAGGGGTTCACCACGGTTAGAGGAAACAATCACCCGCTCGTCATCAGGGATTACCCCCAGTAGGGGCACGGCTAAAATATCTAGGACATCTCGCACCGACATCATCTGCTCCTCCTGTACCATGGCCGGTTTTAGGCGATTGATCAGAAGTTTAGTGTGTTTAACATCGCTGGCCTCTAGCAGACCAACCACCCGGTCAGCATCCCGCACCGATGAGACTTCTGGGGTCGTTACCACGATCGCCTCATTAGCGGGGGCAATGGCATTTTGGAAACCCAGTTCAATACCAGCGGGGCAATCAATTAACACAAAATCGTACTGGCCCTTGAGACCGGCCACCAGTTCTTTCATCTGATCGGGGGTGATGGCCTCCTTGTTTCGATTTTGAGCAGCGGCCAGCATGGCCAGGGTAGGTTGGCGCTTATCCTTTACCAGGGCCTTTTCTATAGAGCAGTCACCAGCTAATACGTCCAGAGCTGTGTAAACAATCCGGTTTTCCAGGCCTAACAGCAGATCAAGATTACGCAAACCAAAATCGGCATCAATGACCACAACCCTTTGGTTGCGCTGGGCTAGAGCCATACCCAGGTTGGCAGTACAGGTGGTCTTACCAACTCCACCCTTACCGGAAGTCATTACGATGATGCGCGTCATGGGTCAGCCTAAAACGTTAACACTTGAAATCAACAACTCAAGGAATTCTAAGGGCAATTTAGTAAATTGCTCTACTTTTAAGAGTCAAATCCTAAGCCCCCTGGGGTCAGCTGGCTACGGGCAAAGTCCGAGGCCAGGGCAATGCGAATGGTGTTATCTCCAACATAGGCCACCTCAGGGCCGTAGAGATGGGTCGAGCCCTCGGGGGGACGAGCCACCAAATCGGCAATGCGTAGCTGGGTGGGCTGAAGTTGTAGCGCCATGATGCGGCAATGGCGATTACCGCCAACCCCAGCATGGGCCAGACCTCGCAGTCGGCCCCACACCAGAATATCTCCATCCGCCGCCAGGGTACTGCCCGGGTTAGTGTCTCCCAAAATAATAATGGTACCTGGATGCCGGATATCTATCCCTGAGCGAACTGTGGTCTGCAGGTATAGAGGAGCCTCCAGCATGACCCCGGTGGTGGTGGCCTGGACTAAATGCTCCATATCCGCTAGCTGGTCTACGGAGTAACCCAGGGTGATAGCGGTCATAGCGGTTTGGCGACGGCTGGTCACCACCCGCTTCAGCATGAGCTGGAGCGGGCTGAGGGTATCCACTAAATTTTGCAGTTGGCGGGCATCCAGGCGGCGATCGCCGGCCTGAAGACAGACTGGGGTAGGACCCTGCCAGAGCCGTTCTCCCCCCTCCAGCCGCTGTTTGAGTTGCTGCAGCAAATCTGGCCAAGCAGATCCACCGGGTTCAGCTTCAGGAGGCAGATACAGGCGCACCTGACCATCATCGACTTTGATCTGAATCGGCTGGCAAAAACTGGCGTCAGACAAAGCTTGATCTGCCAACGGAGGTGGCTCGATAACAGCCATGGGGTCCGTAACTGATACTGATGTAGAGATAGGAAATTCAGAAGCCATAGACTGTGGATGGGCCATAGGACGCTTGATTATGACTCATTACAGCACAATCTTCCGATCTGGTGACATTCTATCTACCCCCTGGCGAAGAGGCGGTTGGGTTAGTTATGATTGAGTTGGGTTAGTTATGATTGAATTGGGTTCTACTACGGCGTTGGTGACTGCCAACAATGTTTTACGATCTATGCTTCTTCTTAACGGGAGTCCAATTGTGTCGGCGGCAGTAGACCAGGCTTAGACCTGGAAACTTTAAGCCTGATACCAGGGTTCCCACCTGGTTTATCCAGGTCGAAGACTGAGGTAAGACGGCGCTGCGGTGAACCTTTCCAGATTTTTAAAGTACTTTCTAGGCTAGGTCAGGGGGTAGTGTACCTCGACCAAGAGGTGATTCTTGTAGCTGACTCTGAACCAAGGATTCTAAGTCCTGGCGTCGTACTTCTAACTTCTGCCCATTTTGACCTGGGGTTTCGCAAAAAATCAAACTGTCCACTGGCTTCATTGCCAGCAGCTGAAACAAAATGTGAACAACAGGTACCGGCAGAGCCATGACCCGAGGGTCCAAGTTGGCAACCTGACCTTCGGCTGCGTCCTTCAGAGTGGAGTAGGCATAAACAACATTTTTCTGACTATCGAGTTGATTACGGTGGGTCAAAGTTGTCATGACCCAACCTTGCTCTAGGGTTTGTAGCACGTAGTATTGACCATGTCGCAGTTGACCGGCGATAGCTAACAATACTGGAGCAATTGTGGTGATAGCCAGAGGAGACAGGCCATTGTCCTTAGCACTACGGACTAATAGATCAATTTGAACATCAAGTTCCATGGTTTTATAGGGTTCTATTGCCTTCTTTAAACGCTAGTCAACGGGGTACAAGCTTACAACAGGCTGAAGGGTTAAGGTTTAATTCATCAAGGCCCCATCTGGTCAAGAGCACCTGATGAATCCCCAGATAGATGCTAAATTACGAGCGCATATAAATTAACTGTTAGGGTTGGACGGACCATATTTGGAGACTCTTATTATCCGAGCCAAATGAGGAAGTCCTTATTTTCAAGAGCATCACGAGTTGGTTTCAGCTAGTATACTAATGATTGATACGTCCAGACTATAAGTTATCCCTGCCTAACAATGCTAGGGTAGGTTTCACTATCAGGCAGAGGCCATTTATAAGGCCCACTCCATGTTTAGTTTTTCGATATCTCATAACTGAGAGGCTTGTCTTGTATGAAGAGTCATAAAAATGACTGATTAAACGAGTCACAAGCATTCTTACCAAGGCTATGATACCTGGGTGTGTCTGATTTCCCAACTAATCACTTAACCTCATATTGTCGTTTTATAACTTTGAGGATCACTGGACTTGGCTCAGGGGAATGGTTTACTATCTCTTCCTGCACTTACCAAGGTTTTTGCTGAGGAGTTAAGGACTAAGACTAGCGCCCCTCAGCAAATATGCTGGGGAGTGGCACAACGAATTGTATGTGAAGTGAAACGGATCTGCGAAGAAAGCAGCCGCATTCAATCTTCTGGATCGGTAGCTAGTTGGACAAGATCCCTAGGACAGCAACGGATTGACCAATGTTTGAAATATTACAATTTAGGTTCAACGCAAGGTCGTATCGAGCTCCATAGCACCCTTAGTGCGATTGTATACCGTTATATCACCCCAACCCATATCCAAGCCAGCTATCAAGCTCGCTTAGGGCTAATTGAAGATTTTCTGCAGGGGTTTTACCTAGAAGTTCTAACTGCCTTTCGCCGCGAGAACCAATTAGACGAGCTTTACCAACCCCGTACCCTACTGGAGTTGGCTGAGTTTATGGCCTTTTCAGAACGTTACGGTAAGCGACGGATTACCCTATCGGGACAGCGTAGCCAGCAACTATTAATTCTTAGAGCTCAAACCTTTTGCCGACAACAACCCCCTGAAGTGGCGGTGGACATCGAGCAAGCCACTAATTTTGGGGGTGACAGCGATGACATTCGACCCTCTGCTTCCCAGCAACGGGTACGAGAGGAGATACTGGAGCAGGCCAATGAACTGCCAGAACCCTCCCTACGGGGGGAGGTGGTGGAACAGCTATTGGCTTATCTTAAAGAGCGGAACCAGGACGAGTGTGCCGATTACTTTGCCCTACGCCTACTAGACCTCTCTCCCCAGGAAATTGAAGCCCTACTCAATATCACCCCACGAGAGCGGGATTACCTACAACAACGTTTTAAGTATCATTTGCTGCGCTTTGCCCTATCTCACCGATGGGAATTGGTACACGAGTGGTTAGGAGCCGGGCTGGCCAACAATCTTGGTCTGACCCCTCAGCAATGGCAACGGTGGCATGACCAACTGAATCCTAAACAGGTTAAGCTTCTACAGTTAAAACAACAGGGAATAGAGGATGGGGAAGCCGCCAGGCTTTTAGGCTTGACGGTCACTCAGTTTAAGAAGTACTGGACCCATCTTATAGAGCTGGCTTGGGAAATTCGTAACCTTTAATGTCCGGATAGACAGGGTAAACCTATGAATAAGGAGATAGACATTGGTCAAGAGATCCTGCGGCAATTGCTACTCGAAGCAGACTCCGCCGATGATTCTCAGTCAGAGAGACGTCATCTAGCCTTGCCTAGTCCCGGGTCTACCAATACTGTTACTTTTAATCCTGGAGATCTTCCTACCGTGAAAACCCACTATGAAGCGCTGTTAAAGCGACGACTGAAGCAGGAAATTGCCCATCGACCACCCCTATTTCCCTGGGAAAAGGGGATACAAGATTATCCTGATATGCTGAATAGCGGCTCTAGTACCGGTTCTATCTGGCTAGACCATTTAAAGAACCTGGAGATTCCCACCGATCTACCTGAAGAGGTATTAAGCGAGCTGTTAAACCAATGTCAGCAAGTTGCTAAACACACCCTACAGATGGGTAGGCGCTTAGTCCAAGCCGTAGAAACTCTTTTCCCGTCCCAACCTCAAAGTTTGGATTACATTGCTGGTTTAGTAGTTCGGCCTGCCTATCGGTCGGTCCAATCCCCTAGCCTTAATCAGGTTAACTACGGCACCGCTACTCCCCAACAACAAATTGCCCTTTCTATGTTGGCGGCTAAGAGTATTTTTGAGGCGCTTAGCCTGACGGTTTCCAATGGTCAACCCACCGCTAACCGCATCTGGTTAACTAAAAGTGGGGTAGTGATGGTCAGAGCTACTTACCATAGTCGGTCAGCCACCCAGCCCCAATTAGAGGTGCAGATAACCCTACCCGAAGCCGGCACTGTAGACATAGTTGATAGTGAGGCATACTTGAGAGCCGAGCGATCTAGCCCTGGCGATCTGGTTGTTTCGATCAACCCGGTACAAAGTGGTTCTCCCTACAGTGTAGAACTGAGCCTGGGAGACCATCCTGGCGATACATTACAATTTCAAGTAATCGTGCAGTCCTGAAGGATTTAGTTCCTGAGGGATTTAGTTTAGGGGCTGGGAGCATTTCCTGGCCCTTGCATAAACAGCTTATAGTCCAGGCAATGGGGAAAAAGCTTGACAAGCAATGACGGGTGAGGAGTCTACTCCTTGCATTGGGCATTTGGTTTGTTGGCAAATCCGGCAGCTGGCTATCGTAGAAAGGTAGGTTTCATCCAGGGAATTTCCACCAGACCAGAGTTTGGTAAAGAGACTGACCTGCTGACGGATATAGCCCTGAATTTCTAGTTCAGTGATCGCGGTAACCATCAAAATTGCCTGAACTGTGGCCAGTTCTCGCCGAGCCAAGTTGATCTGGGCCAGGGTATCACAAAACCCCAGGTCAAACTGCTGCACTATCACCGGTAATTGCTGGGGTTGGCTACGGAAATGGGCGGGGCGTTGTCGACCGTAATAGTCCTTAAACTGGAGGGTGAGAGTGCCATCGGTAAACCGACGGGTACGAATCCATCGTTGAAAAGGAACTGTTAAGAATCCGTCCAGGTCCAGGCTATACCACCAGGACTTATGCCAGGCTTGGGAGGGCAGGTGCAGAATCTGATGGGTTTGCTCGGGGTTAAAGCCAGCCTGTAAAAGTAGTTGTACCGCCTGGCTAGGGGTAATGTTAAGGGCCAGGGTGACTAACTCCGAGTGATAGTTGGTGAGGGATTGATACTGGCTGTGGTTTTCCGGTTCCGGCACTGGGGGAGCACTATCACAGGAGCCAGCCAGGACACACTCAATGTGCTCAAAGGTGAGGACAGCATCAATCCTGGCCTGGGGGGCAAGGCTAAGAGGCACACCGACCTGCAGGGAAACGGCGCCAATTTCGTGGGGATGGGCGATCGCTGGCAAGCTATCGGTCAAGAGAGCCCGCAGCCATGACTCATCCGCTAGGGCCAGCGCCAGATGGCCCTCTGGTTGAGACGGCCTGGAGACGGGGGAGCCGTAGGGTAAACGGGCAAGGGAGGATTTAACCATACCGTAAACATCCATCCAGGTTAGCCAGCCCGGCTAGAGGGTCTCACCTGGGGATACCCCCAGGCTGGCACCCCCTGTAAACCCACCGATTCACCTAACCCTCTGGGTTCTGGCTACAGCAGCTATCCTCTAATCGAGCTAGTTCTGTTCTAGCAAGCCAGGGGAATCGGTGCCACCACTGGCTTAAAAACGTTGCAGGGATTATCAAAGCGTAATGCACCGTGATGGTCCGTTACCCTTGCTGATCCCCAGGGTTAACTTCATCCTCCAGCACTTCGATGGTGATGGGGCCGCTGGCGGTGGGGGGCTGGGAGGGGGTGGTGGCCGGTTGAGAGGCCAGTCCCAGCAGCGATCGCAGCCCCTGAATCAAGGGTTGCCAGGGACGGTAGCGATCGCCATAGGTTTGACCCATGTCCTGGTCGAAGCGGTCCAGCTGATTCTGGAGATGGCTAATCACATCGGCGGTCCAGCTAGCCTTGCGATCGTTAGCCAGATTGAAAACCTCAGCTAGAATGTCGCCCCAACTGGGGGGCGCCGGCTGGGCTGAGGCTGCCGCCGGATTGGCTGGCTCAGCCGGTTCCCCCACCGCCGCCGCCGCTTCCTTAGCTTTTAGTTGCTCAATCATCTCAGCCAGGGACTGGCGCCCCAGGGACTCCACCTCCAGGGTGCCGTCTTTGAGCTCGGAGAGGGCTTCGTGGGCGGCACCCTGGAAAATTTCGCGAATCCGATTAATCCGCTGACTGCCCTCCTGTTGGGCCTTTTCCCAGTCCGCCTTAACTTTGTCCTGCACGCTGTTGGTCATGGTATCCATCCTTAAGAGTTACAAATGAATTGGCAAGGAGCGTGGTACCGGTAGGACCTAGCTCAGGGTGGTGGCGACCACATCCACCACTTCGGCTGAGGTCTCGCCGGTCGGTGATTGTTTGGCTTGGCGCAGGTTGCGCTTGCGATCTAGCAAAATTTGGGCGACTTCGGTAATGGCAATGGTGGCCAGTAATCCATCATCAACCCATCCCAAAATTGGCATCATATCCGGGGAGATATCCAGAGGGCTGACCAGGTATAGCAGGGTCCCCAGTAGTACTACCCAGCGATATTTAGAGTTACGAACCAGTTGGCGATACCAATCCATAATTGATTGAGTAAACAGCCCCTTTTTCATGGTTATCTCCTTGACGTGAACATCCCTATTTTGTCAGAGCTGCCCTCTTTACACAGGTAGGGAAAACCCTTGGAATAGCAGGGCTTTCCCACCGTCTCGACCGTACCAGGAAGACCGTACTGACCCGATCTAGGGCCCCGATCGATGGCCATTATAGGGCCCGTTTAGCAATCGCCCGCTGCACCAGCCACAGCCCTGCCGCCAGGAGAGATCCCAGCCCTAGCCAGCCGCCGGTTTGGGCCTGCCCCTCCAGTAGGCACCACCCCCCCAGCCCCCCCAGCCCCAGGGCAAAACCGGCAACGGTGGTTAACATGCCCCGCAGAGCCTGCTGACTGGTGACCACCTGGGCGGCCAGGTCAGTGCCTGGGGGAAGGGCGGTTAGGGTTTTGGCGGCGGATTGAAAGGCGATGTAGTCCGCCGCTGTAACCTGGTAATAGGTACCGAGATCCCTATCCCGCAAGGTAGGAATGCTGTAGAGACCAAACTGTCGAGCGGCGGCGATCGCCGATCTGATCTGACGCTGGCTCGCCAGGGGGGCCAGCGCTTCAAACAGGGATTGGCGATAGACCCCGGTTTTAGCCATGGTCAAAATTTGGTCGATCAGTGCGGTGGTGGCGCTGCCCTGGATTTGCATCGCAGTTTCCCTAGTTCCCCTGTTCTGTTTTAACCGATCTTGACCCGAGCGCAACCCCTGGTGGGTCATCGGGTTAGGACGTAGGCCAGCAGGGCACTGCCCAGGGGAACGGTGAGGTTATCCAACCCATAAATGGAGAGGGTTTCCAGGGCGGTGGCGGAGATCGCCACCGCCAGGGCCGTTAACCCTATCTGGGCACTCCATCCCACGGTCCAGCCCAAGATGCCCAGACCGACGCAAAAACTAGCCAGAGCCATGGTCAAACTACCTTCCCAACTTTTCTGACTGCCCCAGAGCTGGTAGGGGTGACGGCCAAACCGCTGCCCCACCAGGGCGGCTAAGCCATCTCCCCAGGTCATAGTGAGGATCCCCAGGGCCGCATACTGGGGTAAGCTAGGGGGCCAAAAGACCAGGGTCAACAGACCAATGCTGAGGGCATAGAAAAAGGTACCTAAACTGTGGCGACCTACCCCATTAATGCCGGGTAAAATCGGATAATGATAGGACAGTAGGGCTACCCCACTGAAGAGCACCGAGGCCGCCACCCCCATCCAGGTGGGGGTATGTAACCACCAGGCTAAGAGAATAACCTGCCCGGCACCAATGTGGACCACTTTTCGGGTGATTTCGGTGCTGAGCTGGGTGTATCGCCGTAGGCCTTCAGCAATGCCCCCCACCAGCCCTAGCCAGGCTAAAACCAGTCCAATTTGCAACAGCACGGTGGCTATCATGGCAAGGGAAATCGGTATAGTGGGGTGGGACTTTTAGACCTTACTACACGAACCTCCTATGGGAACATATAAACGGGTATTACTTAAACTCAGTGGCGAAGCCCTCATGGGGGATCTGGCCTATGGCATTGATCCCCAGGTGGTGGAGGCGATCGCCGCCGAGATTGCCGAGGTGGTGAGGGCCGGTATTGAAACCGCCATTGTGGTGGGGGCGGGTAACATCTTTCGAGGGATTAAGGGATCCGCCGCCGGCATGGACCGAGCCACCGCCGACTACATTGGCATGATTGCCACGGTGATGAATGCCATGACCCTGCAGGACTGCCTGGAGCGGATAGGAATTTGCACCCGGGTACAGACGGCCATTGCCATGCAGGAGGTGGCGGAACCCTATATCCGCCGCCGCGCCATCCGCCACCTGGAAAAAAACCGGGTGGTTATTTTTGGAGCGGGTTCCGGAAATCCCTTCTTTACCACCGATACCACCGCCGCCCTGAGGGCGGCGGAAATCAATGCGGAGGTGGTATTTAAGGCCACTAAAGTTGACGGAATCTACGACTCTGATCCTAAAATTAATCCGGATGCTCGGCGCTACCGTACCCTCACCTACGGTCACGTACTCCAGCACGACCTCAAGGTGATGGACAGCACCGCCATTGCCCTCTGTAAAGATAATCACATTCCGATTATGGTATTTGACCTATCAGTACCCGGTAACATTAAGCGGGCCCTGATGGGTGAGTCGATTGGCACAATTGTAGGAGAGTCCCTTGATGTCAGCTGATGATGTTTTGCTAGAAACCGAAGATCAAATGCAGAAGGCAATTGAGGCCACCCAGCGAAATTTCAACACGATTCGCACTGGACGGGCCAATGCCTCCCTGCTGGATCGTATTGAAATTGAATATTACGACGTGCCAACGTCCCTCAAGGCCCTGGCCAATATCTCCACCCCCGACGCCAGTACGTTGATGATTCAACCCTTTGATGCCAGTACCTTAACCAAGATTGAGAAAGCCATCTCCCTATCTGACGTGGGGCTCACCCCCAACAACGATGGCCGAGTGATCCGGCTGAATATTCCCGCCCTCACCGCTGAGCGGCGGCAGGAATTTGTGAAAACCGCCCACAAGCTGGCGGAGGAGGGGCGGGTATCGATCCGCAACCAGCGCCGCCAGGGCATTGATGGCATCAAGAAGCTGGAGAAAGCTAGCGAAATTTCCGAAGATGAAGCCCGTGACCTGCAGGAGGAGATTCAAAAGCTAACAGATAAGTATATTGCCAAACTAGACCAGGCCCTGGCGGCAAAGGAAAAGGATATTACTACGGTTTAGGGATGGGGTTAATAACCAGCTAGGACCATCGATGCAAATTCTCTCCGTTGCCCTGCAGAACTTTAAAGCCCACCGGGACCGGTTCTTTGAGTTTCAACCCGGTACCAACGCCATCTGCGGGGAAAACGGTGCGGGGAAAACCAGCATTCTGGAGGCGATCGCCTGGGTTCTCTTTAACCACCAGGGGGACTACGCCAAGGAGGACCTGATTCGCAATGGTAGTGGTAGTGCCCAGGTAACCGTGGTGTTTACCTCCAATTACGACGGTCGCACCTACCAAGTGCAGCGTTGTACCCAACGGGGCTACCAATTATTTGATCCCCAGCTAAATCAGCGCCTGCCCTACAGCCGTCTTAAGGAGGAGATTTTGCCCTGGTTACGCCAACACCTGGGGGTGAGCGCCACCACCAACCTGGCCCAGCTATTCGCCCGCACCGTGGGGGTGCCCCAGGGCACCTTTACGGCAGACTTCCTACAACCGGCGGAGCAGCGCAAGGCGGTGTTTGATGCCATCCTTAAGGTGGAGGACTACAAGCTAGCCTATAAACAAATGAATGCCCTGCGTCGCTACGCCGAAGACCAGGTGGAGGCGGTCAAGGCTCAGATTGATCACTACCAGGAGGCCCTGGCTCCCTGGCCGGAGCTTCAGGATCGTCAGCAGCGCCTCACCCAGGAACTCCAGACCAGTCAGCAACGGCTGCAGGAATTGGAGGTCAGCCTGGCGGACCTGCAGGGGCAGCGAGACCAGCTCAAGGCTGAGGTGGATCAGCAGCAGGCCCTGGAGCGGCAGCGGCAGGATCTGGAACACCAGCGCCAGGTACAGCAAGCCAACCTGGCCCGGCTGCAGGGAGCCCTCAGCCAGGCGGCGGCGGCGGTAGCCCAGTGCCAGGCCCAACGTCAGAACTACCAGGGCTACCAGCAGGCGGATCAGGCCCTGGAGCAGTTGGGGCAACGACAGCAGGCCCGGCAACGGCTGCAGCAGCAGTACCAGACAGTCCAGGCGAGCCATGGCCAAAACCAGACCGAACTGGTCCGGGTGCAAACCCAGCTGGAAAACCTGGCTGCGGCCCAGGCAGAGCTTGACCAACTGCGGCCCCAAATTGCCCGACAGATCGAGCTGGAGCAGGCATTGCAAACCTGGCAGCAACACCAGCAGCAGTTGCTCCAGTTAGCCCTGGAGCGGCAGCAGGTGGCAACCCGCTGTGACCAGTTGGCGGACCAGGTGCAACGGTGGCAGCAGAGCTGCGATCGCCTGCAGCCCCTGGAGGCTCCCGTTGCCGAAATTCCTGCCTTGGAGACCGACCGCGATCGCCTGCAACAGCAGATCAGTCGCCTGGCGATGGCCCAGCAGTTTGAGAGCGATCTTCGGGCTTTAGTGGATCATAGTCAGGCACGCTGGGGCACCCATGCCGCCGCCGCCACCGCCCTGATCGCAGACCTCACCACCCTGCTGACCACCCTGCCAGCCACCGCCAATTTGACCCAGCTCAGCCAGCACTGGTCTGAGACCAGCACCATCTATGCCGACCTGATCCAGGCATTAGAAGAGATTCTGGCGGATCTGGCGGACCAAACCGATAGAGCCACCCTGGAGACACACATCAAAACCCTGGAGCAGGCGCTCCAGCAGCGCTACGCCTGGCGCGGTGAACTGGCCCAACGCCCTGGCTTACTGGCCCAGTTAGACCAAACCCAACAGGAGCAAGCCCAACTGCAAGCTACCCTCGCCCGCCTGGAACAGCAACTGACCGACACCACCACCGTGGAAACCCAGGTCCAGTCATTAAAACGGCAGCTTGAGGAGCTGGGGCGTCCCCGGGAGAAAAGCCAAATTCTGCAACGTACCCTACCGGATCCAGGTCAGCTGGAGGCCACTCAAACCCAGCTCTTGGCGAATCATGTGGCCCTCCAACAGCAGCTGGCCAGCCTGGATCAGCAGCTGGCCACCTTTGGGGACCTGGAGACCGCCCTGGAAACCGAGCAGACCCGGCGGCGCCAGTGTCAGACCGGCTATCATCTCTACTTGCAAAGTCAAACCCTGGCCAACCAGCATCCCCAGATCCAAACGGATCTGATCGCGGCCCAGGCCACCCTGGAGCAGATCGGGCAGCAATGGCAGGCGGTGGATCAGGCTTACCAAGAAGCTACTACCCGAGTCAACCCGACGGCGATCGCCGCCCTGGAGAACCGTTACGCCACCCTGCGGTCTGAGGCGGATCAACTGGCGGGCAGCCTACCCCAGCAACACCAGCGCCTAGCCGATCTGGATCAACAGCTGGCGGGGCTGGCGGCGATCGCCCAGCGGCAAAGCCAGGCCCAGATCGACCTACAACGACGGGAGCGGATCAAACGCTTCATTAACTTCGCCCGCAAGAGCTATAACGAAGCCGGTCCCCGCATTACCGAGCAGTACGTTCGTAATATTTCCCTGCAGGCCGATCGCCTATTTCGGGAGTTAATGAATCGACCCAATGTGGCTCTCCAATGGACCCGGGACTATGAAATTGTGGTGCAGGAAGGCGCCAATCAACGCCGCTTTGTCAACCTCTCCGGTGGCGAGCAGATGTGTGCGGCTCTGGCGGTACGGCTAGCTCTCCTCAAGGTGCTGGCGGACCTGGATATTGCCTTTTTTGATGAGCCCACCACCAACATGGATCGGTCTCGACGCCAGGGTTTAGCGGAGGCCCTTGGACGCCTTAAGAGCTTTGCCCAGTTGTTTGTGATCAGCCATGACGACACCTTCGAGACCATTACTGAAAATGTCATTTCGGTGGAACGGGAGGCGAGCTAGGGTTGCTCAGGCCGACCAAATTTCCGCGATCGTGCCAGAATATAACCATTAGCCAGGCAGGGCAAACTTAATAAATAGTGGGTTTGTGGTTGGCCATGGCCCGGCCCCAAGGCCGCAAAATAGAGGTCCGCCCAGTCAAGGATTAGGGTCCTGGTCAGCGGAGAGTTGAGTCAGTCAATTTTTAGCATTAGTTAAACAGCAGGGCACCGTTGGTTAACCTACTCCTTAAAACTAGGCAATTCCTGCGTCGCTGGTGGGGAGACTTTACCCTACAAACCCGGCTGATGGCTGGGGCTACCCTGGTGGTTTCCCTGATTACCAGCGGCCTAACCTTTTGGGCTGTTCATACCATCCAAGCCGATGCTCGCCTCAACGATACCCGTTTCGCCCGAGATTTAGGCTTGCTATTGGCGGCTAACGTGGCGCCCCTGGTGCAGGAGGGCGATCGCACTGAACTGGCTCGCTTTTCCTCCAGTTTTTACCAAAGCACCACGAGCGTTCGTTACATGCTCTACGCCGATGAAAACGGCGACATTTTCTTTGGCATTCCCTTTTCCGATACCGCAGTGGAAAGCTCCCTTACCCTGCGGCGCCGTATTCAGATCCCCGAGGGCTATGCCCAAAACACCAATCTACCCCTGGTGCGCCAGCACCTCACCCCCGCCGGGGAGGTCACCGATGTATTTGTCCCCCTCAACTACAATGACCAGCAGATGGGCATCCTGGCCCTGGGTATCAACCCTAACCCCACCGTTGTCGCCTCCTCCCATTTGACCCGCGACGTCACCATTGCCGTGTTTGTCTCCATTTGGGTAATGGTGATCCTGGGTTCAGTGTTCAATGCCCTGACCATTACCAAACCCATTAAGGAGCTCTTGCTAGGGGTCAAGAACATTGCCGCCGGCAATTTTAAGCAGCGGATTGATCTCCCCCTCGGTGGGGAGCTGGGGGAGCTGATCTACAGCTTTAACGACATGGCAGAGCGTCTGGAGCGCTACGAAGAGCAAAATATTGAAGAACTAACCGCAGAAAAAGCCAAACTGGAAACCCTGGTCTCCACCATTGCCGATGGCGCTATTTTGCTGGATACCGAAATGCACGTCGTCCTGGTCAATCCTACGGCGAGGCGGATTTTTGGCTGGGAAACTCAACTCCTAGACGGAGAGTTAGTGCTTGACCATTTGCCAGCTCCCGTCCGAGTACCCCTAACCCGACCCCTCTTTCAGGCGGTTCAAGGGGAATCCGAGGCCATGGAGTTTACCGTGCCCCTAACAGAACCCAGCTATCGCACACTTAGAATTTTGCTTAATACTGTCTTAGACCAAGCCAGGGAAAATGTAAAAGGGCTAGCCATCACAGTTCAGGATATTACCCGTGAGGCGGCCTTGAATGAGGCCAAGGCTCAGTTTATTAGCAATGTCTCCCACGAGCTACGTACCCCCCTATTTAATATCAAGTCTTTTATCGAGACTCTGCACGACTATGGTGAGAATCTTAGTGATACCGAACGTCTTGAGTTTCTGGAGACTGCTAACCATGAAACCGATCGCCTGACTCGATTAGTCAACGACGTGTTGGATCTATCTCGCCTCGAGTCCAGCCGCCAGTACGTTATTGATGCCGTCGATATCGCCCAACCCATTGAGCAAACCCTGCGCACCCATCGCCTCAATGCTAAGGATAAGCAAATTGAACTCATTCAATCTGTAGAGACCACTCTGCCTCCAGTCATGGGTAACTACGATCTGCTTTTACAGGTCTTCAGTAACCTGGTGGGTAATGCCCTTAAATTTACCGAGCCCGGCGGCCAGGTAGTCCTGCGAGCCTACAGATTGACAAACTGTGGACAGAATAGCCAAGGTGACTGTATTCGCATAGAGGTTTCCGACACGGGTATTGGCATTGCCCCAGAGGATCAGCAGGCTATTTTTGATCGGTTTTTCCGGGTAGAAAATCGAGTTCATACCCTGGAGGGCACTGGTCTAGGGCTTTCTATTGTCAAAAACATTATTGAGAAACACAACAGCCAGGTAAACCTAATCAGCGAAGTAGGGGTGGGCACCACCTTCTGGTTTGACCTCCCGGCCTATACGTTCCCTATCTCCTTAGATGTACAGGCCACAGACATATCCGTAAAAGTCTAACCCCCATAGATCTATCCAGCCCCTTCTATACCACCTTAGCCAATCCAGGCTGGACCAAGCTATACAAGATTCACCTTGGCGATGGCGGCGGCTAAAACCTCTGGAGGTTGCACCAGGGCCAACCGTATATAGCCTTCACCCGCCGGACCAAACCCCACCCCCGGGGCGAGGGCCACGCCAGTGGTGGCCACTAGGTGGGTGCAGAAGTCCATGGAGCGATTCCCCCAGGCCTCTGGCAGCTTTACCCAGATGTAGAGGGTGGCCTGGGGTACTGCTACGGGCCAGCCAATGGCTTGGAAGGCAGCGACTGCCGCATCCCGACGTTGTCGATAGGTGTGGATGGTATGCTGCACGCTGTCTTGGGGGCCGGTGAGGGCGGCGATCGCCCCCCGTTGAATACCCGGGTATTGGTTGAAGTCCACGGCGGCCTTTACCTGGCGCAGGGCCCGAATAATTTCCCGATTGCCGATGGCGTAGCCAATCCGGAAGCCCCCCATGTTGTAGGACTTGGAAAAGGAGAAAAACTCCACCGATAGGCTTTTCTGGAGATCGGCCTGGAACACCGATGGGGCTGGCTGGCCGGTAAAGGTCAGATCCGCGTAGGGGAAATCGTGGGCCAGCAGGATCTGATGACGGTGACAGAAGGCTACGGCTTCCTGCCAAAACTCCAGAGAGGCGGTGGCAGCGGTGGGATTGTGGGGATAGCTCAACACCAAAAGTCGGGACCGTTCCAGCACCGCCGGGGGGATAGCACCAAACTCAGGCAGAAATTGGCGCTCGGCACGCAGGGGCAAGGTATACACCTCCCCACTGGCCAGGTATACGCCCCCGGCATGGGAAGGGTAGCCTGGGTCGGTGAGCAGGGCAATGTCACCGGGGTTAAGCACCGCCAGGGGCAGGTGGGCGGTCCCCTCCTGGGAACCAATCAGCAAGAGTACCTCGGTCTCCGGATCGACGGCAAGGCCAAACTTAGCCTCGTACCACTGGGCGACCGCCAGGCGAAAGGCAGCGGTTCCAGAAAATAGGCAGTAGCCATGGGTGGCGGGATCGGGAAGGGCAGCGGTGATCGCCGCCAACACGTGGGGAGCCACGGGCAGATCGGAGGACCCTAGGGAAAGATCCACCACCGTGTGGCCGGTTGTCCTGGCCCTGGCCTTAGCCCGATCCATATCGGCAAAGACATTGGCTAGCAGAGGTTCAAGGCGCTGGGCAAATTTCATAGGGGGTGGCCACCTGCCATCAGCACCGGGAATCACTACAGTTGATCAATTTCCGCCTTCAGGGCCTCCAATTCCGCATCTACCTCGGTGACCTTGGCTGAGGCACTGCCCTCGGGCAAGGACTTGGGTGCCTCACCGGGTTCCAGTAGTTGGGCTTTCAGGGCCGCCAGCTCCAGATCCACATCGCCACCCGCTTCCAGGGCCGCGAACTGGCCCTCCAGGGTGGAGCCCGCCAACTCTGCCGCCGCCTGGGAGCGGGCCTCCATCTGCAGGACTTTTTCCTCCATCCGCTCAAAGGCGGCGCTGGCGCTACTGGTATTCAGGCGACTGGTGGTATTTTGGAGCTGCTCATTGGCCTTAGCAGCGCTGGCCCGGGCCTTGAGCATGTCCTTCTTAGTCTTGGCCTCGGAGAGCTTACTTTCCAAGCCAATTAAATCCCGCTTCAACTGGTCGACGGTGGTGCTTTGGGTATCCAGTTGGGTTTTTAAGGCCAGGGCGGTTTCCGCCTGACTTTTCTTCCGCACCAGGGCCTGTCGAGCCAGGTCTTCGTCACCCTTTTGCAGGGCTAATTGGGCCCGCTGTTGCCAGGTGTTAGCTTCGTTTTGGGCCCGTTCGTACTGCTGTTGAACCCGCTTCTGGCTGGCGATCGCCCCGGCTACGGCCTGGCGCATTTGCACCAGGTCTTCCTGCATATCAATAATGGCTTGCTCTAGAATCTTTTCTGGATCCTCCGCAGAGCTGACTGCCGCATTCAGGTTGGATCGAACCACCCGGCTCACTCGATCTAGTAGGCCCATGATCTGCTGTTTCCTTTGCTTGCTGGTAATTGCTCGTATGCCATCGTTCTCTCTAGTGTACAGAAACAACCCCTGGATAGACCAGGGGACTGTTCCTAGGGTAGAGGGCGGCGACCGGGCCAGGATCGGGCCACCACCGTTAACAGGGTGATCACGGTGAGGGGAATCACAAACACCAGCATGATCTGACTGTAAATCCCCAGGTAGGCATGCTCGGCCGCCCTGAGAATCAGGTAGGTGGCGTAGGCGATGTAGTAACCGGTAAATAGGGTGCCTTCCCAGCGGCGAATGATGTTACCGGTGGCGAAAATCGGCAGGCAGGCCACCGCCACCGCCACCATCACCGGCAGATCAAAATTTAAGACGGCGTTGGGTACCGGAATGCCCTCTTCCCCGGCCATTGCGGTTAACCCCAACACCGCCAGAATGTTGAAAATATTGCTGCCGACGACGTTGCCCACCGCAATGTCCCGCTCTCCCCGCAGGGTGGCCACCAGGGAGGTGGCCAGTTCTGGCAAAGAGGTGCCGGCGGCAACAATGGTAAGCCCAATCACCAATTGGCTGACCCCGATCCTTTCGGCTATGTCAATGGCAGCGGAGACAAATAACCGGGATCCCAGCACCAGGGCGACCAGTCCCAGCCCCATCACCCCCACATCCAGTAGCCATCCCCAGGGGGGTCTGCCGTTGTTGCCGTATTCGCGATCGTACTCCGCCTTAACCTCCGGGTCGGTTTCTCGACGACTGAGGTAGATCAAGAACACGGTATAGATAATTCCCCCCAGCAGGAGTACCACCCCATCCGAGGCTTGCAGACGACCATCCAGGGAAAACAGCACCAGCAGACCGGAGACCCCGATCATGATCGGTACATCCAGGCGGATCAATTGTTGAGCCACCACCAGGGGGGCCACCAGCGCCGATAGCCCCAGAATCACCAATACGTTGAAGATATTGCTACCGACCACATTGCCCAGGGCGATGTCAGCCTGTCCGGCCATGGCTGACTGTACACTCACCGCCATTTCTGGGGCACTGGTACCGTAGGCCACAATGGTAAGGCCAATAATTAAGGGGGAAATACCGGCCATGCGGGCTAATTGGGAGGCACCCTTGACCAGGGCCTCAGCCCCTAGCACCAATAGCCCGCCACCCCCAATCAGAGAGAGAATAGTAACCAGCATAAAATCACGTGATCCTGTAGATATCGCTTTGGGCAGAAGGCTGAGGCTAGGGTTAATCAGTCCCATTATCCCCTGGGTAGGCACCCTGACTCGCTTCCCCCCAGCTGTGCCCTAGTCCTGGGGGGAAAAGGGATGCTATCGCCTAGCCCTCCATATCCTCCCGAGCCTTGGGTACGGCCTTGGTCAGCACCTCGTGCCCCGTAGCGGTGACCAGCACATCGTCTTCAATGCGAATGCCGATGCCCCGCCAGCGATCCGCTAGGGCGGGTTGACCCTCCACCGGTTCGTAGGCAGGGGAGATATAGAGCCCCGGTTCCACCGTCACCACATTGCCGGGTTGGAAAGGCTGCCAGCTCTTGTCTGGGTTACGCAATACGCCAGTGTCGTGTACGTCCAGGCCGAGGAAATGGCCGGTACCGTGCATGAAAAAGGCCTTGTGTTTTTTCTCTTCGATCAGGGTATCCACATTACCCTGGAGCAGCCCCAACTCCACCAGACCCTCCGTCAGGGTGCGGGTGGCAACGTCATGGAATTCATTGAAGGGGACGCCGGGCTGGATAGCGGCGATCGCCCTCACCTGGGCCTCTAGCACCAGCTCGTAGAGAATCCGCTGTTCCCCAGTGAACCGACCACTGACCGGAAAGGTGCGGGTAATGTCGGCGTTGTAATAGTCGTAGGCGCAACCGGCATCGATTAACAGGAGATCGCCGGCCTGCATCTGCCGTTGATTTTCAATGTAGTGCAGGATACAGGCATTTTCCCCAGAGGCCACAATGGAGGGATAGGCCGGCCCCATCGCCCCCTCCAGGCGAAAAATACGTTCCATTTCCGCCTGGATTTCGTACTCATAGCGCCCCGGCGCCGTGATGGAACGGGCGTGGTTATGGGCCTTGGCGGAAATGGCAATGGCTTGACGCAGGCTATCTAATTCCTCGGGGGTTTTCACCCGCCGCAGAGTCTGCATCAGCAGCCCGGCATCCTCGATCGCCACGGGGCCGGTACCCCGCTTATGGTAGGTAGACAATAGGCGCCGCCAATGGTACAGGATAGTTTGATTGAGGGCCTGGTTATGGCCAAAGTGGTAGTAGAGGCGATCGGCCTTCTCCAGGTATGTAGACAGGTACTCCTCCAGTTCCCCAATAGGGTAAACCTGGTCAGCCCCATAGCGTTCCTTAGCCGCCTCTACCCCCACCCGATAGCCAGACCAGGTCTCCTTGTCCGGATCCTTAGGACGGACAAACAACACAAAGGGATGCTCTTCATGGTGGGGAGCTAACACCGCCACCGCCTCCGGCTCATTAAAGCCCGTCAGGTAGTAGAAGTTGCTGTCCTGACGAAAGGGATGCTCCACATCATTGTGCATCACCACCCTGGGGGCGCTGGTAAACACGGCGGTACCCCCACCGATCAGGGCCATGACACGCTGGCGGCGCTGGGCATAGGAATTGGACATCGGTTATCCCTCAGGGAGGAAGGCTTGGGGACAGGCACCTCTAGGCTAGAGGTGCCTGGTAGATCTGGATGCGCATGCCCTCGGCGGGTAGATCGCCGGGGCGGATAGATAGACTACCACCGGGGGCGCGGGTGATCGGCGTCCCTTGCATGAGACTCAAAAAGGTATCTAGGGGCTGCAGGGTGCAGGTGTCATTGGCGGCGGCGGTACGGTAATGAGTGGGAATGACAATTTTGGGCTTGAGGGTCTGGATAGCCTGCACCGCTTCGGCGGGGGTATAGGCCTTGTCACCTCCCCCCACCGGCACCAGGAGAACATCGGGGCGCCCCAGCAGGATCTGTTCCTCAACCCGCAGGGGGGCGGCGGCCCCCCCCAGGTGAACGAAATTAATACCCCCCTGGGTCCATTTCCAGATGACGTTATTACCAAAGCGACGCCCCCCTTCGCGATCGTGGGCGACCATTACTCCCTGGATTTTGAGGCTACCAAATTCGTATGCTCCCGGCTCACTCAGCACCTTGGGTTGGCCCGGCAGATCGTTGAGGTAGCCTTCGTCGAGGAGACGGCTACTGACCATGACAATGTCCGCCGCCAAAGCCGGAGAGGGGAAACCAGCGGTGCAGCCCGATTGGCGAAAGGGATTCACCAGGATGGTGTGCCCCCCACCGGTAAATAAAAAGGCAGTATGGCCCAAGCTCCGCAGGGTAACCTGATTACTTTGGGCAAGGACTGAGCTTGCCTGGCCCAAAACGACTGTCGTCAACCCATAGACCGTATAGTTAACCAATCTCCGCCGTTTCATAGCCGTCCCTTTGGGTAGTCAATAGGATATTGATGCACCATGCCCGGAAAGCCTCCTCGCCCAGCCTTGAAACCCTTTCTAGCTAGTGTAGCCTAGCAGATCCTGCCATAGGTGCGCGTGCTCCTCCTGGCTCCTGAGTGCTAACTTCTGGCTGCCCACCAAACTTAGGCCCCGCCGTAGCAGCCTAGGGCTGCTGAAGATTAGACAGATGGGGGAGAGGCGGTGACCGGGTGTTGACCGTAATAGGGCAACACCCGATCCCAGCTGGGGCGTTGTCCCTGTTGCCAGCCGTGATAAGCCATCGAGAGCACCTGGGTTGCCGTATGCCCAAGACTCGCGGGTGCGCTCAGGACGACCAGGGGATCGGAATATTGGGCTAGGGTGTGGGCCCACTCTGAAGGGCTAACTATCTGCTCACTCCGCAGTGTGATCAGTCCCCCAGGGGTGGGCTGATAGAGAGCCGTGAATAATTCTCCCCGCTGGGCCGCCATGGCCACCGCCAGAGTACCGGTGATGACCTGCTGTTCAACCTGGGCCTGGGCGATCGCCGCCAGGGTCGATACCCCAAACAGCGGAATCTGCAACTGTTGGGCCAGGGTACGAGCGGTTACCACCCCCACGCGCGTGCCGGTAAACCCCCCCGGCCCGCGGGCTACGGCTATAAAGGCTAAATTTTGCCAGTCGTGGGGTTCAAGAAAGTCCATCAGAATCGGGTGTAGGTGGGCAGCCAGATCGCGGCCCAGATCCCAAGTCTGCTGACGCATGGGGCTAACCCCGGAAGCCGGTAATCCAGAGTCCCAGGGTACGGGACAGAGG
>JBEIUS010000010.1:0-38276 GCA_040374235.1 Leptolyngbya sp.
GACTGATTCAGTTCATGGCTGGATAATCGACCTACTTTAGTATTATTAACCACCAGGGACTTTTGCTGCCCCATTCCTTTTTCTGTAGCAGTGACCGTTAGAATGCCATTCAGGTCAAAGTCAAAGTGTACCTCTACCTCTACGTCTCCAGCTGGCTTAGGTGGTAATCCCTCAATATCAAAGGACCCTAAGGGCACATTCTCTCGGGCCACAGGGTTTTCTCCCTGAAATACCTCAATTTCTACGATGCTTTGGCGGTCAAACATGGTGAAATAGACTTGGGATTTAGAGGTGGGGATAACGGTATTGCGGGGAATAATTACACTAAACATATTGGGCACGGGGCCCAGGGGGGTATCGATAACGGCGGAGATGCCCAGGGAATGAGGGCAAACATCCACCAAAATATTTTCCACAGCCTCTCCTGTCAGAACTCCAGCTTGCAATGCTGCCCCTAAGGCTACACAGAGATCGGGCTCAAAACTACTGACGGGTACATCAGCGAGGTGATCTTCTACCAGACGCTGAACTAAGGGGATACGGGTAGAACCGCCCACTAGGATCACCCGGCTAAGATCCGACGGATTCATGTCAGCGTCACTTAATGCTCGATCAATGGCTTCCAGGGTCTCCTTTAGAAAGGGATGAATAAGATGTTCGAAGTCTTCTCGAGAAATATCAACCTCCAGGTGGAGAGCGGTATCTCCCTGACTCGCCAGGAAGGGCTCCCGGACTGTGGTGAATCCATGATCACTGAGGGCAATTTTAGCTCGCTCTGCCGCCTGCAGGAGTCTGGCTTGGATGCCAGGATCGTCGGGCACCTCAACTCCGTGGGATTGATGGAATCGATCTATGAGATAACGCTGCAACTGCCGGTCAAAGTCATCTCCCCCAAGTCGGTTGTTGCCGTGGCTAGCTAACACCTCAGTCACATTACCAGTGATATCTACGATGGAGACATCAAAGGTGCCACCACCCAAATCATAGACCAGAACATTTTCGGTTTCGTCACTTTCTATCTCAAACACTAGGGCGGCAGCGGTCGGTTCGTTGAGAATTTGTAGCACCTCAAAACCAGCAATTTCTCCCGCCTCTTTAGTGGCCTGGCGTTGGGCATCGGTGAAATAAGCCGGTACCGTAACCACGGCTTGGCTCACCGATTCACCAAGGGCTACTTCAGCTCGTTGTTTGAGGGATCGTAAAATAATTGCAGAAATTTCTTGCGGGCGATAAGTTTGATCTGCCAGGGTGACTTGATAATCAGTGCCCATCTGGCGCTTAATGGATTTTACAGTTCGTTCTGGAGCCGCTCCATACTGTCGAGAAGCCACTTGTCCCACTAGCAGTTGGCCGCCCTCGCTTATACCCACATAGGACGGCAGCAGTGGATTACCATCTTCATCTGGGATAACCCAGGGTTGCCCCTTGTCTAGTGCAGCCACCACTGAATTGGTTGTGCCTAGGTCAATACCGACAACTTTGCCCATGATAGTTTCAGATCCTAAATTTGTAGGGTAGAAGCTTCTACCAAAAAGTACTCTGCTGATAATAGTTTGATATCTAGGGGCTCATCCTAACTCTGCATCCTAGCGATTAGTTGGAGGTGCCGCCACAATGACCTGCGCCTCTCGGAGAATTCGATCCTGCCAACGGTAGCCCCGAACCACCTCCTGCACCACCATATTAGCCGGTAGATTAGCCTCTGCTTGCTGACCCAATGCACGCATATACTCAGGGTTAAAGGGTTTTCCCTGAGCAGGTACGGGAACCACCTGATGCTGTGCCAAGGTCGTTAACATTAACTCCCGTACCATTTCTACTCCCTGGCGGGCACTAGTGATGGTCTCCACGAGGGTGTCAAGTCTAGAATCCTGGGGAGATGAGATGATCCCTAAGCGAAGACAAATGCGGTGTAGCAATCTTCGCCACCAGTTTAACCTTAGCTTGGCACGGTGAGCTTGGTACTTTTGCCTATGTTGGGTCTCTGTTTGGGATAAATGATCGGTAGCGCGATCCAGGGCATCCACTATAGGTAAAAGATCGTGAAACAGGCTTTCCTGTTGCTGACGTAGTTGTAGTTTTTGGGCAGCCAACTCTCGGGGAGATTGGGTCATAGTTTAGTCTCTGCTGGGCAATGGCATGGGGGAATTAATCTACTCTCCTGAAAATGCTAAAACGTTAGGCGAATTAGATCTTCAAGGCTAATCGCTACTGTCTCTGAAGCCTTTTGCTCTAGACGGATTAAAGTAGACTGATCGACCCCAATCCCTTGCAAGAAGTCATCCCGAAACAAGGTCTCTTCTTGATTTTGGGATGACTTGGCTAAAGTCTCGTAGGCAGCACGTAGGGCTTTGAACTCCTGGGGATGGCTATGGGCGGGAAACTCCTTTAGCTTGGCGTGGTAAGCAGCTTTGATTTCGGCTGGAGTCGCTCCCGCTACAAGTCCTAGTTGATCGTAAGCGTCATTCATAACATAGTGTGATGCTAACAAGCTATAACCTTGTAGAAATTATTCTAGACTTTATCCAGGCTGAAAACCATATCTTTGGTTCTGCCTCTAAGCCCATACCCGTGAGAAGTACTCTATCCTTCCTATGAGGATCTTCAGGAACCGTCAATTCTTTATAAGAATTCTCGATACAATGGGACACACTTTATAGGTAGACCTATGCCAGGGTCTACTAAACGGCGGCAAGAACCCGGCGGTGATTGAGGTCAAAACGATCTCCGTGGGCCAGCAAATGTAAGCGCAACCCGTGGACACTCAAGGGATCGTCGGTCTCCACGTCCGGTTCGTTGGTGTGGGTCATTCCCTCAGCATCCAACACCGTTACCACCCCCTTGCCGATTACTCGAAAATGCCCATCACCGCTAAACAGGGCGCAGGTGTCTTCATCGATCCCTACCCCCAGGCGATCGGGCTGCATGGCAATGGCGCTGATCAGTCGCGCCATTCGGTTACGGTTATGAAAGTGTTGATCAACAATGACTTCAGGTACAAAACTCAGGCCAATGGCCATATCCACCAGGGTACGATTGGGCGACTCACCACTACCACCGCCGGCGATCATGTGGTGTCCCATGACCGCAGCCCCAGCACTGGTGCCCGCCAGGGTGAGTTGGCCGAGCTGGGCCCGCTGGCGAATAGTATCAATCAAGGGGGTATCCGCTAACAGGCCACAGAGACGTACCTGATCCCCACCGGTAATAAACACGCCGGTACAGGGTTCTACCACGGTTTTCCAGGATGGGTCTTCCCCTTGGGCCCGATCTCGAATGTCCATGACGGCAATCTGCAACGCCCCCATGGCTTCAAAAATCTGCTGATAACGGCCGGCGATCGCTGCCGGATCCTGGGACGCGCAGGGAATAATACCAATCCGAGCGGTTGCTCCACCCGCGTGTTCAAAGAAGGTGTGCAAAATTTCCTTACCGTGCACTTTATCTTCTGCACCACCAACGGCTAGTATGGCGTGTTGCATGACAGGGGACATGGGTTGATCAAACAAGGGACTTAATCGTGGTTGATGGGGCAGCCTTGCTGCATGATAGACAAGATTTCGGTTTTAAGATCAGGTCATTGCAGAGGAATAATCCCGACTATGACGACCAGTCTAAACGGACCCCTACCACTCAGATTTGATGTGGTCAGCCTGTTTCCAGACTTTTTTACCTCACCCCTGGCCTCTGGTCTAATTGCTAAGGCCCTGGCGCGTAGACTTGCCGAAGTTCATCTTACCAATCCCCGTGACTTTACCACCGATAAGCATCACCGGGTTGACGATCAGCCCTACGGTGGGGGTGTGGGCATGGTGATGAAGCCAGAGCCAATTTTTGCCGCCGTAGAATCCCTACCCCAGTTGTCTGCCCGGGAGGTGATTTTACTCAGTCCCCAGGGCCAAGCTATGGATCAACCCCTATTTCACCATTTGGCCCAGCACTGCCAGCAGGTGGTGCTGATTTGTGGCCATTACGAAGGGGTCGATGAGCGGGTCACCCATCTACTCACCCGGGAAGTCTCCCTGGGGGATTTTGTGCTCACCTGTGGAGAAATTCCGGCCTTGGCCCTGATCAATGGGGTGATAAGGCTGCTACCGGGTACCGTTGGTAAAGCCGAGTCCCTTACCCAGGATAGTTTCCAAACACCCCTGCTGGACTATCCTCACTATACGCGCCCGGCCGAGTTTCGGGGCTGGGCAGTGCCGGAGGTGCTGCGTTCAGGGGACCATCAGGCCATTGCCCAGTGGCGTCACCACCAACAGCTGGAGCGAACCCAGACCCGTCGCCCCGACCTCTACCAACGCTGGCAACAGCAAAATCTATAGGAGTTTGTAGAACACCAGGGCATCGACAAAACCGTAGCGGCTATGGCGGAAGGCTTCCGGTAGCTGCCCTACCACCTGGAACCCTAGCCGTTGCCAAAGCCTCACCGCTGCCTCGTTGGTAGCCACCACCAGATTAAATTGTATTGCCCGAAACCCCAAGTCCCTGGCTAACTGCTGAGAATGCTCTGCCATGGCGGTACCTACTCCCCGTCCCCGGGCGGCGGCGGATACCGCGTAACCACAATTGGCCACATGGCTGCCCAGTTCAGCGTGGTTGGGTCTGAGGTAATAGGTACCCACCATCTGTTGGTCAGGGGTGAGGGCCACCAGGGTGGCCCGGGGAACCTCCACCCAGATCTGCTGGGACTCTGTCTCAGTGGTCTCCGGGCCATAGGCGTAGGTCTCCCCAGCCCGAAACACGGGCTCCAGTATCCCCCAAACCGCGGGCCAATCCTGGGGCTGATAGGGGCGAATCTGCCATAATGAAAATCTCTCTTCCATGTCTTGTAACCATGCGACTGCTTCACACTATGCTACGGGTGGGTAACCTGGAGCGATCCCTAGCGTTTTACTGCGATGTATTGGGTATGCGACTGCTGCGCCAAAAGGATTATCCCAGCGGGGAGTTTACCCTGGCCTTTGTGGGCTATGGCGACGAAGCCGATCATACTGTCCTGGAACTCACCTATAACTGGGATACCGATCATTACGACCTGGGCACGGCCTACGGCCATATTGCCCTGGGGGTGGATGATATTTATGCCACCTGCGATCGCCTCAAGCAGTTAGGGGCTCGGGTCGTCCGTGAACCCGGACCCATGAAACACGGATCCACAGTGATCGCCTTCGTCCAAGATCCCGATGGCTATAGGGTAGAGTTGATCCAGCTAGGCACCTCCTCTGGCCATAGTCAGGGTCTAGCCACGCAAGATCTTAGAAATTAGGTTGGCAATTAGTCATGGATTATGAGATGATAAAAGACTGTGTGTTTATCTCTCGCTCGTCACTAGTCTAGGTAACCTGTCATGGCCAAAGGCGTCCGCCTCGTCATCACCCTGGAGTGTACTGAATGCCGTACAAACCCGGCCAAGCGCTCCAATGGGGTATCGCGCTACACCACTCAAAAGAACCGGCGTAATACCACTGGCCGGATTGAACTGAAAAAGTTCTGCACCCATTGTAATAAGCACACCATCCACAAAGAAATTAAGTAACTCATCCAGTCAAAGCCATGGCCTATTTTCGTCGTCGTGTCTCCCCCATTAAGCCCGAGGATAAAATTGATTATAAGGATGTTGATCTATTGCGCAAGTTTGTTACCGAACGGGGCAAAATCCTACCTCGTCGGATTACCGGATTGACAGCGCAGCAGCAACGGGATCTGACCAGTGCCATTAAGCGTGCCAGGATTCTGGCTCTGTTGCCCTACGTCAACGGTGAAAGTTAGCCCTATTTCTGCCCAACTCTCCAGGGCAATGCGGGGGCCTTTGGTCCTTAGAGATTGTTTGAAAAGCCAAAGAGAAAGAGGGTCTCAAGCTATACCTGTGAAGTAGGATAATCTTCTCCTCAGAATTCAACATTCTGGCGGTCTCTTGGTAACGCCGTCGTAATCTGGTGGAATGGTGATTCAGAAGCCCTATTCAGGTTTACTTGAACCGATCAGTTCTGGTCTAAGTCTTCTGGCCAAAGCTGGGTTGGCTATCGATCCGTCTCCGCTCCTCTAGGCTAGGCTAGAGAGAGAGCAAAGATAGGGATAGGGTTGAGTGGAAAAGGGGACACTGGTTGAGTTTAAGTGGCAAGGGCAGCCTCGTTTGGGGGTGGTGGAGCGACCGGAGGGTAAAAAGAATTGGGTCGTAATTGACCAGCGGGGGCAGCCCCATACCCTCCATCCTAGGGAGATTAACTACACTGTACCGAACTTCACCTGTAGCCCAGGGGAAATCGAAGCCTTTCTCACTACTGCTCAAGCCTACATTGACCCCTCCAGCCTGGAGGTAGCCTGGGAGCTACTACGGGAGATGGCCGAAACGGCGGAGCCGGCTTCCCTGGCTCTTTTGCTATTTTCCGATCAAAGTCCGCCCCTCTGTTACGCGGCTCACCGTCTACTGACCGAGGATCGGGTGTACTTTAAACATAAGGGTGATCACTTCGAACCCCGCACTCCTTCCCAGGTTGAGGAGTTGCTATATCAAATCCGGAGAGAAACCCAGCGTCAAGAGGAGTGGGATATTTTTCTGGAGAAGGCTCGGGCCGCTCTGGAGGGGGAGCGGGTGACCTGGGAAAAGAGCGATCGCCCTAAGTTAGAATACTTAGAACGGTTTGCCCTCTTCGGTGATGAAATCAGTCAGCGAGCCCAAGCGATTGAAGTACTCACTGCCCTTGGCCACTCCGCCAACCCTGGTGCAGCTTTTGATGCCCTGGTGGCCCTTGGCCTGTGGAGTAACCACGAAAATCTGGCCCTGCGACGTAGCCAAATCCCCAGCCAATTCTCGGAGGAACTTTTGATTATGACGCGCCGTCGGATGGAATCTCCCCCTCCCGATTTGGATCTTGAACGAGTCGATCTGACCCGCCTGAAGGTATACACCGTTGATGATGCCAGCACTCAGGAGATCGATGATGGTCTTAGTCTGGAGGTATTAGGGGATGGTCGTCATCGTGTTTGGGTCCACATCGCTGATCCCACTCGCTGGCTATTGCCCGGTGATGAGCTTGACCTGGAGGCCCGGCGGCGTTGTACCACTGTGTATCTACCGACGGGCATGATTTCTATGTTTCCTGAGGAGCTTGCCACCGGGGCCATGAGCTTGACCCAGGGGCAGGTCTGCTGTGCCCTAAGTTTTGCCATCGATCTCACCTCCACCGGTGACATTGCAGCCTACACCATCCATCCTAGCCTGATTAAACCCACCTACCGCCTCACCTACGACGATGTGGATGAAATACTGCAGTTGGGGATCACCGCCGAACCAGAGCTACAGGGGCTTGCTCAGTGGGCCCAGGTGCGCAGCCAGTGGCGCCTTACCCAGGGAGCGATCAACATCAGTATGCCAGAGGCCAGTATTAAGGTGATTGACCACCAGTCGGATCACCAAGAACAGGACATCATCATTGAGGTCCTGGAGGACTCCCCCGCTCGCCAGATGGTGGCGGAAATGATGATTTTGGCGGGAGAAGTGGCGGCCCGTTACGGTCAGGTCCACGACCTAGCCATTCCCTTCCGTAGCCAGCCTCAACCAGAACTTCCCTCTGAGCAGGAACTGATCCAGCTACCTACGGGTTGGGTGCGAGACTCTGCCATTCGCCGCTGTATGCCCCGCAGCGAAGTGGGGTTAACCCCTGGCCGCCACGCTACCCTGGGGTTAGACAGCTACAGCCAGGTGACCTCACCCATTCGTCGTTACCTGGATTTGTTGGTGCATTTTCAACTGAAGGCTCACCTGCGGGGCGATCCCCTACCTTTCTCACCGATGGAGGTGACCGAGTTGGCTCAGGGGGTTAGTTCTGCTGCCTATGAGGCTACCCTCGTGGAGCGCCAAACTAAACGTTACTGGGCCTTGGAATACCTGCGGCGCCACCAGGATCAGGTCTGGGACGTCATGTTGCTGCGCTGGCTGCGGGAAGATGAGGGCCTGGGCCTAATCATGGTCGAGGACCTGGGTTTAGAGTTGGGGATGCGATTGGATCGCCCCGTAGCTCTGGGGGAGCGGTTCCAGGTACGAGTTAGCCATGCCAGTCCCCGTCAGGATATTATCCGCTTCCAGGAGGTAGCAAGGGACGGCGAGGATGCCTCCATATCTGCCCTGGGGGTGGGCTAGAGATACAGGTTTGGGGAGCATACTGCACCTCCAGGGGCAGCCAATATACCCGAGGGCTAGTCACAAGATCGCTCTGGAGTTGCCTGAAAGACGTCTGACGGGCTTGCTCCAGGGCAGCAGCGTCCAAGGGATCGTAACCGGTGGAGGCCAGTAGCCGGGGCGATCTCACCAGGGTACCCCTAGCATCGATAATCACCTCTAGGCGACCAGGGGCGGGGTCCGGATCGAGACAGACCCCTAGGTCATAGCTAAGGTGTAGGGGGGGCAGGGTTTCCGGCCCAGGTAGGGGGGGTAAATCGAGACTGCCCCAGTCCTGCTGGCCGTACCAGTCTAAAAAGCTCTCGGTGTTCGTGGTCAGGACTCTGGCCTGGTGGTTGTAGGTTAGACCGGTGGTGAGGGGTGCCACTTGGTCCGTATCCACGGGCTCCGGGGCTGGTGGTGGGGATGGCAAAACCGGGGTGACTGGCGGGGGGACCTGAACCGGGGCCAGCGATGGGGGTAGGGTGACTATGGCCACTACTGGCGATCGCGGTGTCACCGATCTTGCCCCTGGCTCAAGCACTGGGGATAGAGGCTGAGAAACCGGTAAATTTAGCAACAGCCCATGCAGCCCCAGGGATAGAAACAAAACCCCCAGGTCTCCCATCCGGGAGGCCCGGGGCAGGGACAGCCAGGGTAGAGACTTGGACATGGCAGGCAGGGGCCGGAGGGGATGCTTCAAGTTTAGGCGATCGCCCCAGCCCTCGGGGTCGCAAAGTCCAGGGAGCTGACTAGAATGAACTCATCTGCATAATCCTCTGCTCAGATCGGTCTACCGCTCCCTCAGGCTTTCCTATGGCATCTCCCGACATTCAATGGTATCCCGGCCACATCGCTAAGGCAGAAAAAGCCCTGGTGGATCAGCTGAGCCGCGTGGATGTGGTGCTGGATGTGCGGGATGCGCGCAGTCCCCTATCTACCTGCCATCCCCGTTTGGATCAGTGGGTGGGGGAACGGGGCCGGGTGTTGGTCTTGAACCGGGTGGATATAATTTCGCCAGCGGCTCGCCAGGGGTGGGAGATCTGGTTTCGCCAACAGGGCCAGGTTCCCTGGTTTACCAATGCGCAGCAGGGGCAGGGGGTGAAGGCTATCGCCCAGGCGGCCCAGATTGCTGGGCAGGCGGTTAACCAGCGTCGCCAGGCCCGGGGCATGAAGCCCCGCCCAATCCGCGCCGTAGTCATTGGCTTCCCCAATGTGGGTAAGTCGGCCCTGATCAATCGCCTGTTGAATCGACGTGTTGTAGACAGCGCTCGACGGGCCGGGGTCACCCGCCAACTCCGCTGGGTGCGCCTGGCCGCCGACCTCGATCTGCTGGATGCCCCGGGGGTCATGCCAGCCCGCTTGACGGACCAGACGGCGGCACTGAAACTGGCCATATGTGACGACATTGGGGTCGCCGCCTACGACAGCCAGCGAATCGCCGCCGCCTTCCTCGATCTACTCCGGGGGCTGGAGCCCCAGTCACCAGATAACTATGGCTCTATACTGAAGGAACGCTATGGCATCGATCTGAGCCAGCAGTCTGGCGAGGCCTTGCTCGCTTCCCTGGCCAGCCAGCGCTTTCAAGCGAATCAGGACCGGGCCGCCAAACGCCTGCTCAACGACTTCCGTACCGGTCTACTGGGGGCCTGGGCCCTGGAGTGGCCCCCGGCAACCCCTGCCCCTATGCAACCATGAAACCTGGCAGTAAATACTACCCCCTACTCGATTATCTGCAGCACTGTGGCGAGGAGCAAACCACCCTGAGTTTCGCCATGCTGGAAATCCTTCTGGGGATGCCCCTGCCCCCTTCCGCCCGCCATCGCAAAAACTGGTGGAGCAATCGCGATAGCCCTAGCGCTCTCCAGGCTGTGGCCTGGATCGCCGCTGGCTACCAGGTAGTCGATGTGGACCTGGTCCAGGAGCAGATCACCTTCAGTAAATTTAGTCGTCAGTATAGGATCCATCACCAAGATGGCAAGATCCTGTGGCACCAGGATGCCATTCGTGCCCTGCGTAAGCATATGAGCCTGACCCAAACCGAGTTTGCCGAACAACTGGGGGTGCGCCGTCAAACCGTCAGTGAGTGGGAAAATGGTGTCTATGACCCAGATCGTAGTAAGGCAAAGTTTTTAGAACTAATTGCCCAACAGGTGAACTTTAGCGTTCCCGCTGATGGCTCAGGCGAATAATGCCGTAGGCCAGGGCCAGGGCCAGGATAGCGATCGCCAAACCCACCAGGGTAAGGCCCGATACCTTCGCTAGGTCGAGAATGATGAATTTTCGCCCCACCGCCGTTAACGCCGTAGCGATCACCAGCTCCACCTCCACCACGTGGGTTTTAATGTAGGCGGTGATATTTTCCAAAATCTCCAGGGCAATCAACACCCCCAAAAATAAACCAAACAGGTCGATCACCGGTTGTCCTAGAAAATCTCCAGGAGCCGTGGTCAGGATGGATCGAGTCATGACAATGGCCAGATCCACCACCATGGCTAAGATCACCCCAATCATCCCCAGGGAGAGGACTTTGGAAATTGTGCCTTCAAATTGGTCTAGCCGATGGATAAAAGTATCATTGCGAAGCTGGTCTAACAGGCGCCTGATCATAACTCTTTACTAATTCAGAACTAAACCACGTCTAATTTGAAACTTGAAGCTTTTTCCACCTAAAATCCCTCTCTCGAGGGGAGAGGGTTTTTGAAGGGTTTTTCTGGCACCCCTCACCCCTTGGGAGAGGGGCTGGGGGTGAGGGGGCAGAATTACGGTTCTTAATCATAGACTTGGTTTAATTCAGAAATCTTTACCAATTCAGAAGGAACAAACCTGGCTAGAGGTGGTTTGAAAAGGGTGTTCCTGTGTTCCTCAGTAGTTAAACCAATATTGGGACTGTAATATCATGCAAATATCCCAGATTTGTAAATTGTTCTACGGCATAGAATAGAAATGTCCAATGGCTTTTCAACCAATCCCTAAGATTTAATCTTAGGGGCAAACCGGTGCTAGAAGATCGGCGGTACTGTTGATGAAATAGGGGGATCCCTAATCCCTTTCCTGCTAATACTCCTCTGCTATCTGCCCCCAGATCCTTTTCCTCAGCCCCACCATGCTGAATCTCCAGCAGTTCTACGATGCCTGCGACCCCACCCAGCCTCTGCGCGATCGCCGCTACTACATCGATTTCTCGACGGTCCGCGGGGGAGATCTGGTGCAGGAGTTAGAGCGCAAAATTGTTCGCCTGGCCCGCAACCGCCCCACCACCCAACTGTTTACCGGTCACATTGGCTGCGGTAAATCCACCGAGCTGCTGCGCCTTAAGGCAGCCCTGGAGCGGCGTAACTACGAGGTCATTTATTTTGAATCCGATCGGGACTTGGAAATGGCGGACGTTGAGATCTCCGACATTTTACTGAGCATTGCCCACAACCTAATGGCCCACCTGGAGGAACAGGGTATAGCCGCCCCCACCACCTACCTGCAAAGCCTCTGTCAAAACCTGGCGGATACCCTGCGTACCCCCATGGAAATTTCCAGTCTCAGCGTTTCCGCCGGGATTGCCAGTATTACCGCCTCCGCTAAACAGAGCCCCGACCTGCGCAGTCAACTACGGCAGTACCTGGAACCCCGCACCCGCAGCCTGATCAATGCCCTCAATGAGGAATTACTTACCCCCACCCATCAACGTCTGCAGGAGCAGGGCAAGAACCGGCTAGTGATCATTATGGACAATCTGGACAGGATCGACAGTACCCCCCGACCCCAGGGTCGCCTGCAGTCGGAGTACCTGTTTGTGGACCGGGGAGAGCAGCTCAAGCAGCTGGACTGCCACCTGGTCTACACCATCCCCCTGGAGTTAATGTTTTCCAACGATCTGGTGCGGCTGGCTAACCGCTTTGGCAGTAACCCCATGGTGCTGCCCATGGTGCCCCTGCAGGACCGCCAGGGCGGGGCCAACCCCCAGGGCCTGGCCTTGCTACAGCAAATGGTGCTCAGTCGGGCCTTCCCTGACTTGAACGTTAATCAACGCCTAGACCAGGTCCGGGAGGTGTTTGATCAGCGGTCTACCCTGGATCGTCTTTGCTATGTCAGTGGTGGCCATATGCGGAACCTGATTCGGCTGCTGGATGGCTGCCTGCGTAAACAAGACCCCCCCTTCCAGCGGTCTGTGCTGGAGACGGTGATCCGCAATGAGCGAGATAGCCTCATGGGGTTAATTAGCGACCCGGAGTGGCAGCTGCTGTTGCGAGCCGTATCCCGACAAGATGTTCAGGGTAATGAGGATTACAACATTTTAGTCCGCAGTCTATTTCTCTACGAGTATCGGGATGTAGAGGGGCGTTGGTTTGGGATCAATCCTCTGCTGACGGAAACCAGCCCCTACCGGGCCTGGCGATCGCAGTCCCTGGGGGCGCCATGACTCTCCCCCATTCCCAGGCGGAAATCATCGCCCACAACCAGGGGGCCCTGGCGGAACTGGAACGGGCCATTAGCCTGCGACCCCAGCGATTTTCCCTGATTTTAGCCCATTGTAACTATGATCGACTGCGATCTCAGCTGGTACAACACCTGCAGGAGACCGTGACCTTGGCAGTGGCAGCCCTCTCCCCCCAAATCCGTCACCTGCGCCAGGCCCTTGAGCAGGCTCTCCCCCCGGTGGGGACCGCAGCTCTGCTGGTCACCGGCCTGGAAACGGTCCAGTCCCCCGTCCCCCTACTGCAGGCGGCCAACCTGGGTCGCGATGAATTCCCTAAAACCCTGACCCTACCGGTGGTGATCTGGGTAAACGATCTCACCCTTCCCCTGATTAGCCGCCATGCCCCTGACCTGAAGAGTTTTGCCGGTATCCCCATCCCTTTTGAGTATCCCCCCGGGGAGTTGATCTACGCTCTCCATCGCCGGGCCAATGAACTGTTCCAAACCATGTTGTCCCTCGGTGATGACAGCCCCTATCCCGACTACACTCCGGACTACGAACCTGGCTCTAGTCTCCGCACGGAGTTAGAGTTTGCCCTGGCGGAGATTAGTCAATCCACTCCCCCATCCGGTGATCCGGTATCCCAGGTTAGGGTGGCTGGGCCCCGTTCTACCTCAGCCCTGATCTCCTTGCCAGACCAGGAACTCCAGGCCAGTCTGGACTTTTTACAGGGGCGAGACGCCCTCAGTCGGGGTAATTTCGATCTGGCCCGCTACTATTTCGATCGCAGCCTGGACTATTGGCAGCAAAATTTAGATCACCTTGATCAGAGGCGTTTGCCGGGCTCCCCGCCGCCACCATGCCCGGCCTATAAACAGGCCCTATTGTTGTTTTACCTGGGGGTGACCTGGCGTAGTCGCGCGGTGCTGGAGCGGCCTCTCTACAAGCCCCTGCTAGCCAAGGCCCAGGCCTGTTTTAGGAACTGTTTAGAGATTTTTCGTCGGCACCAGCAGCCCCAGTTGGTGGGTAAATTTCTCCACGCCCTGGCGGAGGTCAGCCAAAAACTGGGGAATTGGGACGGGCTAGAGCGAATCGCCCGGGAGGGTCTCATCCTGCACCGTAGTGATGGGGTGCGACTGGCGCGGGATCACGGCTATCTAGCGGAGGTAGCGATGGCTCGGGGATCACCGCAGGCTGCCCAATACCATGCCCAGAAAGCTTTGGATATCCTGAAAATTGCCACAGCGGTAGCTGGCTATCCCCCCCCCCTGGTGGCGGTTCCCAGGCGGACTGAGCCTGGAGTCGAGCCCAGTCCGGAGGAATCCACCTCCGCTTTCCCCCCCGAGCCCGTGGCCAGCCTGGCCCATCGCTACCACCGGGGCTGGTATCTCTACCTGCTGGCCCAATCCCAGATTGCCCAGGGGCATCCCCTGGCGGCGATCGCCCTGCTGCAACAGGCCCGCCACCACAGCCACCCCAAGCAGGATCTATCCCTCCATCAACAGATTCTAGAAACCCTGCGGGATCAGCATTTTGAACAGAAAAACTACCGGGCGGCCTTCCATGTCAAGCTGGAACAACGGCAGATCGACACCCGCTTTAAGCGCCGGGCCTTCATTGGCGCCAGCCCCATCCAACCCCAGGATGACTGGCTGGCGACGGAGATCGATGCCTCCGGCCGACAGGCCGATGTGCAGGCCCTGGTGACCCGTTTAGCGCTGCCCCGCTATCCTCTGGTGATCCTCCACGGTCCCTCTGGGGTGGGTAAAAGTTCCATGCTGGTGGGGGGGCTAATCCCCGCCCTGGCCCGGTCCTTTCCTGAAGGGCGTAGCACCCTGCCGCTGTTGATTCAAAACTATCGGGATTGGCCCCAGAGCCTTTACCAGGTCATTGAAACCACCCTGCTGGCCGATCCCACCCTGGCAGAGGCGGTGGCCATGCCTGGAGCTGGGGTGATGGAGGGTCCGGGTCTCCTGGCCCGCCTGCGCCACCTGATTGACCATCACTACCTGCAGGTGGTGCTGCTATTCGATCAGTTTGAAGAGTTCTTCGCCGATGTTCCAGACCGGACTCAACGGCGAGACTTTTACACCTTTCTGGTGAGTTGCCTGGAGGCTCCCTACCTGAAGGTGCTGCTGGCCCTGCGGGAAGACTACCTGCACTATCTACTGGAAATTGAACGGGGCTTTGACCTGGATATCCTCAACCAGGACATTCTCTGTCGCGATCACCGCTACTACCTGGGGGAGTTTACTCCCCAGGCGGCCAAAGCCCTGATTCGCCGCCTCACCAACCAGGTGGGTTTTTACCTGGAGGATGCCCTGGTGGAACAGCTGGTTACGGATTTGGCGGGTCCCGATCATCAGGTCAAGCCCATCGAGCTGCAGGTGGTGGGAGCCCAACTGCAACGGGAGGGCATTAATCGCCTGGCTGCCTACCAAAGCCTCGGCCCCTGCCCCAAGGAGACCCTGGTGGAACAATTTCTAGACACCGTCATCAATGACTGCGGTCCGGAAAATACTCCCCTGGCCCAGGCGGTGCTCTACCTGCTGACCGATCGCCACGATCGGGACCAATACCTCTACCGGCCGAAGAAAAGTCGGGATGACCTGGAGGCGGAGCTGCGGCTGCGGCGGTTTGCCTACACTCCTGAACAGCTTGACCTGGTGCTGGAGATCCTGGTGGGTTCCGGGTTGATTTTCCATATCCCCGATATCCCCATGGGCCAGTATCAACTGGTGCACGACTATTTGATGAACTATGTACGATCTCCCGCCACCCTCGATCAACTTGGCTGGGCCGGGGCAGCCCCAGTCACCGCCTGGACACCTAGCTCCCCAACCCCGCCAGGGCAGCCTGACGGGACTGCACCTCCAGGTACACCAGCAGGGCGTTAACATCGGCGGGGTTGACGCCGCCAGTGCGGGAGGCCTGGCCAATGGTCAGGGGCCGCACCTGGCTGAGCTTTTCCCGGGCCTCCTTGGACAGGGTGCCGATGGTGTTGTAGTCGATCTCCGCCGGTAGCTTGCGGTTAGCATTTTTGGCCACCTGATCAATCTGGGTTTGCTGCCGCTTCAAGTAGCCGGCATATTTGATATCGATCTCCGCCCCCTGCCGTTCCTCCCGGGTCAGGACCGGGTTGCCCAGGCCGTAGCGGTCTAGATCAACGCTGTGGATACCGGGTCGGCGCAGCAGGTCCGCCAGGGTAATGGAACCCTTGATGCGATCGCCGGTGCTGGCGACGATCGCCTGGGCGATCGGGTCCTGTTCCTTCAGTCGGGTGCTGTGCAGGCGCTGTTTCTCGGCGGCGATGCGATTGTACTTGTCGGTGAACATACCCCAACGGCGATCGTCAACCAGGCCAATTTCTCGCCCCAGGGGGGTAAGGCGCTGGTCAGCGTTATCCGACCGCAACACCAGGCGGTATTCTGACCGAGAGGTCAGCATCCGGTAGGGCTCCCGCAGATCCTTGGTGCACAGATCATCCACCAGGGTACCGATGTAGCTCTGTTCCCGGGGAAAGACTACCATCTCCTGGTGTTGCACTCGCCGGGCTGCGTTTATTCCCGCCACTAACCCCTGGGCCGCCGCCTCCTCATAGCCGGTGGTGCCATTAATTTGACCGGCGCAAAATAGCCCCGGCACCCGCTTGGTCATCAGGGTGGGGTAGCACTGGGTGGTGGGTAGGTAGTCGTACTCCACGGCGTAGGCTGGCCGCAGCATGGTGCACTGTTCTAACCCCGGCAGGGTACGTAGCAAAGCCAGCTGGAGTTTTTCCGGTAGGCCGGTGGAGAAGCCCTGCACGTAAATCTCCGGGATATCCCGTCCCTCCGGCTCCAGGAAAATCTGGTGACTATCCTTATCAGCAAAGCGAACAATTTTGTCCTCAATGCTGGGACAGTAGCGGGGCCCCTTGGCATCCACCCAGCCCCCATAGATGGGGGATAGGTGGAGATGGTCTCGAATCAGTTGGTGGGTGGCGGCGGTGGTACGGGTCAGGTGACAGGGCATCTGGGGGCGCTCTACCCAGACCTTGGGATCAAAGCTAAACCAGCCCACCTGGGGGTCTCCGGGTTGGGGTTCGAGGCCATCAAAATTAATCGAGCGTCGATCTACCCGGGCCGGGGTACCGGTTTTTAACCGCCCGGTTTCAAACCCCAGCCGGTTCAGGGTGGTGGTTAGGCCGGTGGCGGCAAACTCCCCGGCCCGCCCCGCTGCCATGGACCGATCGCCCACCCAGATGGTGCCCCCCAAAAAGGTACCGGTGGTGAGGATCACCGCCTGGCAGCGAAAGCCGACGCCGAAGTAGGTTTCCACCCCCACCACCTGATCGTCGGCCCCCAGCAACAGATCCGTCACCATGCCCTCCCGGATCACCAGGTTATCCTGGTTCTCCACGATGGTTTTCATCACAGTGGCGTACTCGCGTTTGTCGGTCTGGGCCCGTAGCGCCCACACCGCCGGACCTCGAGATTTGTTAAGGATGCGCTATTGCAGGTAGGAGCGATCGGCCATTTTGCCGATCTCCCCCCCCAGGGCATCCACCTCGTGGGTGAGTTGGGATTTGGCCGGCCCCCCCACGGCGGGGTTGCAGGGTTGCCAGGCGATTTTGTCCAGGTTAAGGGTGATTAATAGGGTGCGACACCCCAGTCGGGCACTGGCCAGGGCCGCCTCACAGCCCGCGTGCCCAGCCCCCACCACCACTACTTCGTATTCGTCGAGGATATCAACGGCAGATTGGCGAATCATCCCTTTTTCAACAACGGATTCGGTTGACCTTAGGTCAACGTTAGCAAACTTATGGCGGCAAGGGTAGCTGGGGATAGCTGGCTGGTGGGCCTATCGCCATTGGCAGGGGCAATCCGGGGAACCGCCGGCGGTGACCACGGCGGCGGTGGGCCGTCGGAACCTGGAGAACCGCATTGACGCCTCCGGCCCCGTCACCCTGGGTAACCAGCAAACCCTCAAGGCCCCGGGGGATGTGACAGTGGAGGCGGTGCTGGTGGAGGCGAGCCAACGGGTGCGGCGGGGAACGGTGCTGTTGCGATTGCACGATCGCGGCCTGGAACAGCAACTGGATGAGGCCCTGATCCAGAAGGACATTTTGCGATTGGAGCGTCAGGGCCAGGAACGACTACTGCAGGAGAAAATCCGCCAGGTGGAGCGGGGCTTTATTGCCGAGGATGAGTACGAGCGGGACCGGGATAGCCTGGAATCGGCCCAGGGGGAACTGCAACAAACCCAACTGGACTGGCAACGGTCGGAACTGGAAATGCGTAAAAACCAGGCCACCCTCGACAACCTCAAGGCCCGCATGGCGGACAATGCCATTCTGGCCCCCTTCGATGCCCTGGTGCTCAACATCAAGGCCCAACCCGGGGATGGGGTGCCCCGGGAGGGGGAACTGCTCACCCTGGGCGACCCCGCCGAGGAACGGGTGATCTTCGAGTTGATGGCCCTGGATGCTTGCCAGGTGGCGATCGCCATGCCGGTGCGGGTGAGTATGATTGGGCCTAACCCCGAACCCTTTTCCGGCCGGGTGGTCAGCATTGCCCCCCAGGCCCTCAGCTCTGGCCAGGACAGTTCCAGGGATCAGGCCACAGTCCAAGCCATTCGCCAGTTGGATCGCCCCAGCGGTAAATTAATTCCCGGCAGTGCGGTCAGTGTGGAGGTGCTGCTATCCCAACGCCAGGGGGTGCTGGCGGTACCCACCACGGCCCTGCAGCGGGACGGCCAGGAAACCTACCTTTGGGTGGTGGAGGGGGCGGGCATGGCTCGTCGCCGTACCGTGCAAACCGGGCTCAGCACCCTGGATGGGGTGGAAATCACCCAGGGTCTCCAGTCGGGGGACCGCGTGATTGTCACTCCCCCCTGGCTCCTCCCCTCAGGGATGGGATGATCGTCAGCCACCCCCCGGCCCCCTGCCTGCCTGGCTCCCTAACCCCAAGGCTGGAACCATGGCCCTATCCCCCCTCGATTTAAGTCTGAACACTCTGCGGGATGTGAACAGCAATTGGGTCCGGTCCGGCCTCACCACCCTGGGGATTTTCATGGGGGTCGCCGCCGTCAATGCCACCCTGAACATCGATAGCATCAGCAGTCAGGTCCTGGCTAACCGCATGGCAGCCCACGATAACCCCTACCTGACCCCCTGGATCTATGGCCGCGATCAGCCAGAGGTGGAGTACAGCGAGGCGGCGATCGCCGATCGACCTATTTGATACGGAGCGATCACTGGCGGACACCCAGCGCCGTCTGGTGGACGCCCAAAACCAATTACTGCAGGCCAACAATGCCCTGCTAAATCTAATCGGCACCAATCGGGTGGTGACCTTTGTGGTAGACCCCACTGACCTTAATCAACTGTTTCTCTTGGCCCAGGCACGGGCCGCCCGATACCAGAAAACGGACCTGATGGTGATCGCCCTGGCCCAGCGGCCGGATTATCAGCAAAGTCAGTTGCAGCGTCAGCAGTTAGTCCTAGAGCAACAATTGGCCGTCGATCAACAGCGCTGGCAGGTTGACGCCATTGTGGATGGCAACCTGGGGGATGGGTCCCGCACCGAGCTGGGTCTGGTGGCCCGCCGTACCCTCAATGATCCCCAACTGGAGACCACCCTGGTCAGCAGCCAGGTAAAACTGCAACAGCAGGACAACACCCTGGCCCAGCAGCAGGATCAAATCCCTAACCATGTTACTCCCGCCTGGGGGACGTGGCCGCCAACCAGCGGGCGGTGGCGGCGGCTGAACGGGCCACTCAAAATGCCCGCCGCCAACTAGAGGCAAACCAGGAACAATACCGCCTGGGTCGAGGTAGTGTCACCCTATCTCAGATTATTGCCCAGGAGGAAGACCTGATCACTGCCCAAACCAACGAACTGGAGTCCCGCATGGCCTTTCTCAATAGCGTTGCCCAGCTGGAGTAAACCGTCGGCATCACCCTGGCGGTCTGGGCCGATCAGCTGGACCTGAGGCTTCTGCGGGAGGATCTGGAGGGCGACCATAACATTACCAGATTATTGCTTTGGCCAGAACCTAAGGACACCGGAAACTGGTAAGAGCAAAGGTTGGGTAGGCGTTTTGACCAAAGCCATATGACTTCCTGATACCGTAATCACCGGGCCCCTGGTGATTAGGAGCCGGTTCGCAGGTAGTCGAGAATCCCCTGCGCGATCGCCTGGGCCATCTGGCTCTGCCACTGGGGATTACCAAGCTTTGGGGCATCGGTGGCCCCGGTGACAAAGCCAATTTCAATCAGCACCGAGGGCATGGAGGTGCGACGCAGGACAAAGAAGCGGGCCTGCTTCACCCCTCGGTCATTCATCCGCAGACTGCCCAGCACTCGCTGGTGAATCACCCGGGCCAGCGCCAAACTAGAGTCGGAGAAATAATAGATTTCCAGGCCATTTACCTCCGGTCGTTGCAGGTTCACGGCGTTAGCATGAATACTGACAAAGAGATTGGCCCTGGCCGCCTCCGCCCGATCCACCCGGGGCTGCAAATCCAGGGTTTGATCCCCCTGGCGAGTCATTTGGACCGTCAATCCCTGTTGGCGTAGAATGGCGGCCACCTGCTGAGTTACCGCCAATACCACCCCCTTTTCCTGCAAACCGCCAATGCCGATCGCCCCCGGATCGGCACCGCCATGGCCTGGATCCAACATGATCACCACCTGCTGCCGATCTGGCCCCGACGGGCGGTCACTAGCACGGGAGGGGGGAGGGGTTGGGGTGACGACCGTATTGGCTACGGGGGTAGCGGCTGTCTGGGCCGACCTAAGGACAGGTAAAACGACGGTGGTGGCGGGGGTGGGGATCTGACTAGCGGGCAGGCCCACCGGGGTCAAGACAATGCCGCCAGGGGCCAGGGAAATCTGCCAGTCGGGACTGACGGCGTTGAGGCTGAGGGTGATTCGCACCGCTGGGGGGGAGGTGGCAAATTGGGTCAGGGTCCAGCGATCGATGCCATAGCGGTTACCCGGCAAGGCCTCTGGGTTTAGTTGGGGAGGTAGGGCCGCATCTAAAACATCAATTACTAGTTGTCGGCTATGGTTAGGGTCACGGGTGCGGTACACCTGAATTTGAGGAGTGGCTCCCTGGGTGGGGAGGAAAAACCCGTTGGTGGTGGCTTGGACCCCATTGATCAGGGTGCCGGTGGGACTGACCGGTAGGTAGGTTACCTGGTTGCGCTGAAGGCGAGGTGGTAGGGGCCCGCTAGATAGGGGGCCAGGGGTCTCCAAGGCCTTAGTCTGCCCCCCGGAGTCGGGGTGGGAAGAGGAGGGCGGCAGCTGCACCACCCATTGTTGGTCGGTCAAGCCCCACACCTTGACATCGTGAGGGTTAAAGCCATAGTCAGGATCAAGTTCTAGGACCATGCGAGTGGTGCGAGCGTCAACGGCCATCACCTTGACTGCCCTAACCACACCCCCGATAAATTGATCGCTGACCCCATCCTCCACGGCAATTCCTGGTAAATCAATAACTAAGCGCCTGGGGTTGGACAGGAGGCTGACCTGGGGCTGGACCCCACTGGCCGTACTAAACTGAAAGCGATTGTGATCTGTATCAAACTGCCAGGCCTGGAGGCGTCCGGCCGCCTTAGCCGGCAAGTTACCCAGCAAGTACACCCCTGCTAGGCCGACCACTCCTGTAAATAACCGCTTCACCGATACACCTAACCTACGCTTGCCCGCCCGATGCTAATGATGGGATGGAGTCGGCTTAGATGGTAGCTCAGTTTAGCCATATCAGAGCAGGCAATCACTCAGTCAATGGACTAGTACTCCGTGGGGCAAATTAGCCCACCCTATAACGGGCAAAGCAAAGCCTGAGAGACAACTGGGAATGAAGCCAGGTGGGGTAAACTAAAAAAAGATTGAGTTGTAGATGGCTATGAGTCAGCAAAGTAGCTTCGTCGGTGGTTTTTTATTGGGTACCCTGATCGGCGCTGCTCTAGGTGGTGTGGTAGGAGCCTTAAGCGCATCCCGACGTCAATTCCCCAGGACCTCTGGCAAGTCCCTGGGGGCCGACTTAGACGAGGCCAAACTCTCCTTCGGGGAGTTCGAGGCTGGCGGAGAAGACAGTATGGAGGCCGCTCGCCTGGGCCTGGAGGCCAAGATTGCCCAGTTAAATGAGGCCATTGATGAGGTTAGACAACAACTGGGGGGCATTAACGGCCACAGCGATCGCCCCTGGCAAGCTCCCTCCAGGGTAGACTCCTAGTCGGCGCAGGGTCTAGGGGAAAAAATATCGGTCAGCTAAGCAATCCGTTACATTAGGCTGACAGGTCTCGATTATCCATGTATTGTTGGTAACGAATACAGCCGAGGTTTTTGATGAATATTTTGGTACAGGCCCTCTCCACCTTCCTATCCATCTACACGGTGCTGCTGATCATTCGGATTTTACTCAGCTGGTTTCCCAATGTGGATTGGCTGAATCCCCCCTTCTCGGTCCTCAGCCAGCTCACCGATCCCTACCTCAATGTTTTCCGCTCCATTATCCCCCCCCTGGGAGGGATTGATTTATCCCCCATTCTCGCCTTCTTGTTACTCTCCTTCCTGCGCCAGGGCATTATGGCGATTGCCATGGTGGCTAGTTCCTCCTACGCTTCTTTTTAGAGAGTGATTAGAATTTTGTGTAAGTCTTGGTCCTGGTAAGGAGAAAGCAATGGTTCCAGCCTCATTTACCACGGTTTTCTGAAATACTCCCTCTTCTTAACCCCCTGACCCTGTCAAGGGACAGGCTAATCGGCCATGGCGCAATTTCACCTACTCCTACTGAGTTCTGATTTCTGACCCCTGCTTGAAAATTCGCCTAATTTAGGCTACCGGTTACTAAAATCGGCCCCAACTCCGCCTGGTTATTTTTTCAATCTCCCTGGCATCCCCCTAAAGCCAGGAAACTATAACTTTAACCCCCAAGGGCCTAAAGAAAACCTTTGAGAGCACTGTCTTTCTGGAAAAGTTGTTTACGCTGTTGACAGGTTAACCGCCCACCCCTTTGCCCTAACGTTCAGGGGCGATCGCGGATGGCCAAGTCTTCGACGGGTGGATGGACAAATCCAGGTTCCCTGAGTTCGGTGGTTTAACCGACCATTGGGCCTAGGCTGTCTAACCCAATTCAGCAGAGCAGTGTCCACCGTTTTCCAGCAAACAGTTACCGAGAGAGTCCTATGGCACAGAGTTTTGGTGTAATCGGTCTGGCCGTGATGGGTGAGAATCTAGCCCTGAATGTGGAACGCAATGGTTTCCCCGTGTCGGTATATAACCGCACCGCCGAGGTCACCCAACGGTTTATGGAGCGTCGCGCCCAGGGCAAAAACGTTAAACCCACCTATAGTTTAGAGGAATTTGTCGCCTCCCTAGAGCGACCCCGTCGGATTTTAGTCATGGTGAAGGCGGGAGCTCCGGTGGACGCGGTGATTGCCCAGCTCCGCCCCCTGCTGGAGGAGGGGGACATGATTATGGATGGAGGTAACTCCCTCTACGAAGATACGGAACGGCGCACCAAGGAACTGGAGTCCACCGGGCTACGGTTCATCGGCATGGGGGTGAGCGGCGGAGAAGAGGGAGCCCTGAACGGCCCCAGTCTCATGCCCGGTGGTACCCGGGCCGCCTACGACTCGATCGAACCCATCGTCAAAAAAATTGCCGCCCAGGTGGATGACGGCCCCTGTGTCACCTACATTGGCCCCCGGGGGGCTGGTCATTACGTCAAAATGGTGCACAACGGCATCGAATACGGCGACATGCAATTGATCGCCGAGGCCTACGATCTGATGAAAAGTGTGCTGGGGTTAGATCACCACCAACTCTACGAGGTGTTTGCCAATTGGAACCAGACCGACGAGCTGAATTCCTTCTTAATTGAGATCACCACCGATATCTTCACCAACCTGGATGGGGAAACCGGTCAACCGCTGGTAGAGCTGATTGTAGATGCGGCGGGTCAGAAGGGCACCGGCCGCTGGACGGTGATGAGCGCCCTGGATCTGGGGGTCGGCATTCCCACCATTACGGCGGCGGTAAATGCCCGCATCATGTCCTCCATTAAGGCGGAGCGGCTGGCGGCTGCCCAGCAATTGGTGGGGCCCAGCACCAGCTTTAACGGCGACGCCAAGGCCATGGTGGACAAAATTCGAGATGCCCTCTACTGCTCTAAGATTTGTTCCTACGCCCAGGGCATGGCCCTGATTGGCACCGCCTCCAAGGCCTTTGACTACGACATCAACCTGGGGGAAACCGCCCGCATCTGGAAGGGGGGATGCATTATTCGAGCCGGCTTTTTGAACAAGATCAAACACGCCTACGATGAGCACCCCGACCTGGCTAACCTGCTCCTGGCCCCGGAATTCAAACAAACCATCCTGGATCGCCAGGCGGCCTGGCGGGAGGTGATTGCCCTGGCGGCCCACTCCGGTATCCCGGTGCCGGCCTTTAGTGCTTCCCTCGACTACTTTGATAGCTACCGCCGCGATCGCCTGCCCCAAAACCTCACCCAGGCCCAGCGCGACTACTTCGGCGCCCACACCTACGAACGCATCGACCGGGAGGGGGTCTTCCACACCGAGTGGACTAAGGCTCCAGTGCTGGCTTAACGATCCTGCGCCAGGATCTGTCTAACCACGGTTTGGGCGGAGTAACTCACCCCGGCGGTGCCCTCGCCGGGGTGGGTGCAATCCCCCGTTAGCCACAACCCCTGCACCGGGGTGCGGTTAGCAAAACCAAAGGGACCATAGCTATTCACCCGCATGCCCAGTCCCCCCACCATGCCCTGGTGGCGACCGGTGAAGTGGGCAAAGCTGCGGGGGGTGGCCGCCTCCAGGTGCAGGATGTGGTCTGAGCAGAGGTCAAAGTACTGGCCCAGGCGTTCCAGGGCCACCTGGGTATAGCGCTGTTTCAGGGCCGGGTAATCCTCGGTTTGCCACCAGGGGTCCACCGCCGTAAAGGAAGAGGCCACGATGGTGGCCTGACCTTGGGGGGCGCGGCCATCCCCAGGGCGACTGACGGAGACAAACAGGGAGTTGTTTTCCCCCATCGGCCCACCGTAGTCGTAGAAAAATTGCAAATGGGGCGGGCAGTCGGCGGGAATGGCCGCCGCCGCCACCCCTAGGTAGATCACAAAGGCACCACTGGCGGGGGGTAAACGTTCCACCCGCCGGCGATAACCCCGGGGTGTCCGATCCCCGAGCAAGGTCACCAGGTTCTGCACTGTGACATTGGCCACTAGGTGGTGGGCCGGTTCCACCCAGGTCTGACCGGTTTTTTGGTCCCGTACCCTGACCCCCCGTACCCGCCCTTGGTGGGTGTGGATATGTTCTACGGTGTGGCGCAGCTGCAGTAGCCCGCCGTGGGTGATCAGGGCTTTTCCCAAGCGATCGCTGAGCACCTGCATACTCCCCTGCAAGTGGAACAGACCGTAGGGCGCCTGGGATACCCTGAGGGCGGTGGCGGCGTAGAGCAGGGCGGTTTCCTCCGCATCCACCTGGGAGTAGAGCTTTAGCTGCAGGTCCAGGAAGGTTTTCAGACGGAGATCGCCCGCCAGCCCCAGGGATCGTAGGGCTTGGCCCACGGTGCGGAAGGTATGGGGCAGGGTCAGCAGGGTATCGGGGCGTAAGGCTTGCAGTAACTGCCCCAGATCCCAGGGGTGGCGGGGGGGTAGCACCGGCCCCCGCCCCTGAAACCGCCAGCTGGGTTCAAACAGCTGTTCTAACAGGTGCCAGAAGGGTTCACTGCCGGGAAATTGCCGCTGCCGTTCCAAACGCCAGGCGACCGGATCACGCCAGACGGAGATCGGGGCGGTTTCCCCCGGCAAAAAGACAGCGCAGGCGGGGTCGCAGGCGGTGGCGGGGGGTAGATCCAGCCCCAGCTCCTGAAAAATCTGGTGATGAATGCCTCCTGGCTCCAGCCCGGCTACCTGGGTCGCCCCCACATCAAAGGTAAACCCCCGGCGCCTGAAGGTGGAGGCACAGCCCCCCGCCACCAGGGCTTGATCAAACATCCGCACCGGGTAACCGTGGCGAGCCAGGAGTGCGGCGGCGGTCAGCCCCCCCATGCCGGCCCCAATCACCACCACCGGAGGACGAGCTGGAGTCTGGGCAGGGACCATAGGGTTTACATTTCTTAACATTAATTTCAGTTTACCCCATTCATCCTTGCAGAAACGACAGGGGCTGGGCCGCCCAGCCCGTCTAAGCGGCCAGAGGACTGGCCCAACTGTGCTATAACTGAACCCGAGTTTTGCCCGCCCCCTATGGTTAGCCCGCCCCCAACCGCCGAAGACGCTCAAATTAATGCCCTGCTCGACAGCCTTGGACCCTTTGGGGTGGATCTCAGCCTCCATCGCATGTATCGATTGCTAGGAGCCATGGGTAATCCCCAGGGGCGGGTGCCGATTATCCATGTGGCGGGCAGCAACGGCAAGGGATCGGTCTGTGCCTACCTGGCCTCGGTGCTGACCCAGGCCGGTTACCGGGTGGGGCGCTATACCTCCCCTCACCTGGTCAGCTGGCGGGAGCGGATTGAGGTGAATGGCAGGGCGATCGCTGCCCCAGACCTGCTCAATGGCCTGGAACGGGCCATCGCAGCCATAGACGCCAACCAGCCCAGCCCTACCCAGTTTGAGGTGTTTACCGCCGCCGCCTGGCAGTACTTTGCCGACAGTGGCGTAGAGGTGGCGGTGATGGAGGTGGGTCTGGGGGGCCGACTGGATGCCACCAATGTGGTGGCCGATCCCCTGGTCACGATCATTACCTCCCTAAGCCGGGAACACTGGCAGCGGCTAGGGCCTACCCTGGGGGACATTGCCCGGGAAAAGGCCGGTATTCTCAAGTCCGGCTGCCCCGCCATCATTGGCCCCCTCCCCCCGGCAGCCGAGGTGGTGGTGAAGACGCAACTCCAGCATCTGGGGTGTCCGGTGTGGTGGCCAGCTCCGGCGGTACGCCAGGGGGAGGGGATGGCCTGTTTGACCCTGGAAGAGTACGAAATTATCTACCCCCTCCCCCTGCTGGGGGATCACCAGTTGGTTAATTCCGCTCTGGCGATCGCCGCTCTCCACCTGCTGCGGCAGCGGGGCTGGCGGATTACCGACCAGGCCATGCAGCGGGGTATGGCTCTGGCCCAATGGCCAGGACGGTTGCAGTGGGTAGAGTACCTAGATGCCAATCACCAGCCCCACCCCCTGCTGCTGGATGGCGCCCATAACCCCGGGGCGGCCCTGGAGCTACGCCGCTACGTGGATCAGTGGTGGGCTCAACGGGGTGAGCCATCGGGGGTCACCCACTGGTTGATGGGTATGCTGGCCACCAAGGACCACGCCGATATTTTTAGGGCCCTACTACGGTCTGGAGATTACCTTTATCTGGTGCCGGTGCCGGGTCATCAATCGGCCGACTCCTCTGCCCTAGCGGCGATCGCCGCCAATCTCTGTCCTCAACTCCACCATTACCAAGGCTATAAAGACCTGGCCGCTGGGTTAGGAGCAATGAATGAAGAACCAGGACCTATGAAAATACTTTGTGGTTCTCTCTACCTGATCGGAGATTTCCTGGCTAACCATCGTTCTCTTCCTATTTCTATCATGGAACTCCGATGAAATAGCAGAGGCTACCCACATAGGATATGGAAATAGTAGTCTAGGAGAGAGGCCCAATCCTCATAATCATGTTAAAAAGATAAAGAAACAACCAACGCTTTTCTTTTCGCAGGCACCTTGGGTTAAAGCAAATCTATGATAGAGCTAGATTAATTGGTGTAGCCTACCCTAGTCCAAATAAGCTTGGCAGTTTTATCGTTAAATCGTAACTTAGGCCCTACTATAGGAACTCTGTAAATGAGAATTTTGGTCACCGGCGGTGCCGGTTTCATTGGCTCTCACCTAATTGATCGACTGATGACCTCTGGCCACGATGTGATTTGTGTGGATAATTTTTACACCGGTCACAAGCGCAACCTACTTCGTTGGTTAGATCATCCCTACTTTGAGTTAATTCGTCACGACATCACCGAACCCATTCGACTGGAAGTTGATCAAGTCTATCATCTAGCATGTCCAGCCTCACCGGTGCACTATCAGTACAACCCGGTGAAGACCATTAAAACTAACGTTATGGGCACCCTGAATATGTTAGGGCTAGCCAAGCGGGTTAAGGCCAGATTTTTACTCGCCTCCACCTCTGAAATCTATGGTGACCCCCTGGTCCATCCCCAGTCAGAGGAGTATTGGGGTAACGTCAATACCATAGGGATTCGTAGTTGCTATGACGAGGGTAAGCGGGTGGCTGAAACCCTCACCTTTGATTATCATCGGCAAAATAATGTTGATATTCGGGTAGCTCGAATTTTCAACACCTATGGTCCCCGCATGCTAGAAAACGACGGTCGGGTTGTCAGTAACTTTGTGGTTCAGGCCCTGCGGGGAGTCCCTTTGACTATCTACGGTGACGGCAGTCAAACCCGTAGCTTTTGCTACGTCTCGGATCTGGTGGAAGGGCTGATTCGACTGATGAATGGTGATTATCCAGGCCCGGTCAACCTGGGGAACCCTGACGAATATACTATTCTTCAACTGGCCCAAACCGTACAGACCATGGTTGATCCTGGAGTGGATTTAATCTACAAACCCCTACCCCAGGATGACCCTCAGCGTCGTAAACCTGACATTAGCCGAGCCCAAAATTTCCTGCAGTGGAACCCCACCATTTCCCTCCAGGAGGGGCTAGCCCTAACCATCGATGACTTTCGCCTACGATTAGATCAAGGAGTGGATGAGCAGTTCACAGAAAGCCTGTTACCCACGGCTGTTTCCTCCCGAAGCTAGTACTTCTCGGCATAGGTTCGATAACCCTTTAAGGAGAAACAGGAGAAGTCAGTATATGCTGCTGGGTCATCTGGGATACGGACACCATCCCCGTAATTTGTTATTGATGACTTGACTTACAAGTTTCTAAACAGTCAATCTTTCTTGAATTTTTTAATCTAACCCTAGGATATTTTTAAATTAAGGATGAGTTAATATGCTGCGAGTGTGTGTAATTGGTACGGGCTACGTAGGCTTGGTCACCGGAGTCTGTTTAGCTCATATTGGCCATGACGTGGTCTGTATTGACGTCAACGAAGAAAAGGTCAAACTGATGCAGTCGGGTCAATCGCCGATTTTTGAGCCCGGTCTGTCCGAACTAATGAAGTCTTCTATGGCGACGGAAAATCTACAGTTTTCCACCAGCCTGGAGGAGGGGGTTAACCACGGGGATGTCCTGTTTATTGCTGTGGGTACTCCGGCCCTTCCTAACGGGGAAAGCGACACCCGCTATGTGGAAGCCGTTGCTAAGGGTATTGGCAGCCACCTCAAGGGTGGTTATAAGGTGATTGTGAACAAATCCACCGTTCCTATCGGTTCTGGGGACTGGGTGCGGATGATTGTCATGGATGGCATTGCTGAACGGCAGAAGGTACCGGTGGCCGCTGGTGCTGGACTTGCCCCGACTCATCCGGAGGTACTGGCAGACTTTGACGTGGTTAGCAATCCCGAGTTTCTGCGGGAGGGCTCGGCGATCTACGATACCTTTAATCCCGATCGCATCGTCTTGGGTAGCAACAGCTCCCGGGCCATTGCCCTGATGCAAGAGCTCTACGCCCCCATTGTGGAGGGTCGCCACCGCGATCAACCCGGTGGTGAACCGGTGCCCGTGCTGGTCACTGACCTGAGCTCAGCGGAAATGGTCAAATACGCCGCCAACTCCTTTCTGGCCACCAAGATTAGTTTTATCAATGAAATTGCCAATATCTGCGATCGGGTGGGGGCTGATGTCACCCAAGTAGCCGCAGGCATCGGCCTCGATTCCCGGATTGGTAAGAAGTTTCTACAGGCCGGAATTGGCTGGGGTGGCTCCTGCTTTCCTAAGGATGTGGCGGCCCTGATCCACACCGCCGATGATTACGGCTATGAAGCCCAGCTACTCAAGGCTGCGGTAGAGGTCAACGATCGCCAACGACAAATCACCCTGGAGAAGCTCCAACAGGTGTTGAAAATTCTCAAGGGAAAAACCGTTGGCTTGCTGGGGTTAACCTTCAAGCCCGACACCGATGACCTGCGGGATGCGCCCGCCTTGATTTTGATTGAACAGCTGAATCGTCTAGGAGCCAAGGTGAAGGCCTACGATCCCATCGTTTCCCAGAGTGGCCTGCGCCATGGCTTGACTGGTGTGATTGTGGAGACCGATGCCAGCCATTTGGCTGATGGCTGCGATGCTCTGGTGGTAGTGACGGAGTGGCAACAATTTCGAGATCTGGACTACACGGCCATGGCCCAACGGATGAACAGTCCGATTTTGATTGATGGTCGCAACTGCCTCGATCGGGAGGTGCTGATACGGGCGGGTTTCCAATACCTGGGAATTGGCCGCTAGACCGGCGTCAGTGTTATAGCTTCGGCTAGCCCGCTGAGGACAGAGTTGGTCGCTGGTAATAATTCACTCTCCCCCTGGCAAAGTGACTGAAGCCTCTGATGTCTCGTTGAGAAGTGGGGGGGAGTATGAACCGTTACGGTCGCTGCTCGGTGAATTTCATGTCTGTTGAATAAAGTTACACGATCAGCCCCCCGACCCCCACCTCGCGCAGCGGCCCGGAGGGCATAATTTGGGGGGCTAAAGGGTGGAGCTGAGCAGACGAAAAGCTAGGGGGGTTGAAGCTGAGAAGATTTGTATCTCACTGAACCGACGCTACGACGCTATAGCTGGAAAGGGAAGGGACCATAGGTCCCAATCACCGTCATCGCTTCGGGGTCAGAGCCATGGAAAGTAATGATGACACCGCGGGATTGACCGTTGTAGCCGTCCAGGTACCAGGTTCCCTTCAGGGTATTAAATTTGAGATAGACGGCTCCCGCCTGGTCCGGTAGGGCCAGCTTAGCGTTTACCCCTAGAAGTGCTAGGTACTGAGCCATGGCGCTGTGGGCTTGCTCCAGGTCGTCGGCGCAGATGCCCAGGGTCTGGTAGTCCGATAGGTGGTTGAGCAGATTCAGATCCGCCCGTAGCTGCTCGGCCGCTGCAGAGCTTAGGGCGGGCGGAGTGATCAGGGCGCTAAATTGATTGAGACGTTGGCGGAGAGCCATCAGATCCTGGGGACTGGGGGGGGATGTCATGTGGAGGGATATGGGCATGGGGACAAGCGCTCTCGATCAACCATAGCACCGCTTGAGTATATCCCCACTGTGGTATAGCCATGGTCAGTGGAGGCAAGGCGAGACCGATCTAATCCCCGTTTACATAGAAATTGGATCAGAAGTTGAAGGGTGCTGGAGAGAGGGGTTGTATCTTAAGTTTGGCGGCGTTCTGACTTGTCACTACTGCTATAGCCATAAAATGTTTTATCTTGCGTTGCTACCCCAATAGTTTAAGTTCCATGAATTGGCGGATTTTCCCCGACTGGTTCTTGTTGTAAGAGTTATGCCACTCCGCCCTGGGTTCACTAGGTAAGGTGGACTTGACCCGCTAGTAGCCCTTGGCATAAATCCGCCTACTTCTCTTGGCTTCTGAGTTCTGACTCCTGCCCCCCTCTTGAAGGGCTACCTAATCTATGCTAAGTAGTACCAGATTCCCATGACCTACCACCTGCGCATAACGGATATACCCTGCGGCGATCGCCCCCGGGAACGGCTGCTCAGTCAGGGTGCCAAGAGCCTCTCCACCGCTGAGCTGTTGGCTATCCTGCTGGGCACTGGCCAGGGCCCCGGCAAGCTGTCGGCGGTAGGGTTGGGTCAGCTGATTCTGCAGACCATGGGGGAGCATCAGCGGGATCCCCTCAGCTCCCTGCGGGATGTGTCCGCCTATGACCTAACCCAGATTTCTGGGGTAGGTCCCGCTAAAGCCACCAGTATTTTGGCGGCTATCGAACTGGGTAAACGGGTGTTACAAGCCATGCCACCGGAGAAAACCATTGTAGATGACCCCGCCATCGCGGCGGCGGCCCTCAGCCACGACCTGATGTGGCAGAGTCAGGAACGCTTTGCCATTGTGCTACTGGATATTCGGCACCGACTACTGGGCACTAAGGTAATCACCATTGGCACCGCCACCGAAACCCTAGCCCACCCCCGGGAAATTTTCAAAGAGGTGATTCGCCACGGTGGGGTGCGCTGTATTGTGGCCCATAACCATCCCAGTGGCAACTTGGACCCCAGCCCTGAGGATCTAGCCCTTACTCGCCAACTGCTGCAGGGGGCGCAGATTTTAGGTATTCCGGTGTTAGACCATTTAATTATTGGCAACGCTGACTACCGCAGCCTGCGCCAGACTACCCAACTCTGGCAGGAAGCCCCCCAGGGAGTCTAGCCAACCCCTACCAAAACTCACGAATGGGGTATCCAAGTTCCTCCAGCATAGACCGCAGCACCGGCAGGCTGAGGCCGATCACGTTGGTGTGGCATCCCTCGATTCTGTCCACCAGTATTCCCCCCTTACCGTCAATGGCAAAGGCACCGGCGCAGGCCAGGGGTTCCCCAGAGTCAACGTAGGCATGGATAGTGGGGTCATCCACCTCGGCGAAGTGAACCCGGGTAACCGCACAGCGGCTGAGGGTAAGACCCTGAGGAGCGATCAGCACATGACCGGTGTAGAGATCCCCGGTTTGGCCCCGCATGGCTTGCCAGCGGGCGATCGCCTCGGCTGGGGCGGCAGGCTTGCCGTGGATTTCCCCCGCCAGGACCAAGACCGAGTCACAGCCCAGCACCAGGGCATGGGAAAACCGAGGGGCGACCCTGGCAGCCTTGCCCCTGGCCAGGGTAGTCACGTATTCCGCTGGGGCCGAGATCGGCACCTGGGATTCATCAAAGTCACTGGCACAGACAACGGGATCGATACCGGCCGCCTGCAACAGCAACCGGCGGGCCTTAGAGGCGGAGGCCAGCACAAATTCAGGCCGCGGGCAGTCGGTCACCATGGCCACACCCCCTAGGTAACCTTAAAGGAGGCCACGGACTGTTTCATCAGGTCCTTAATTTTCTCCCAGCGGTCGGCTGGGGTGGAGGCGTTGAAGGTGTAAAGCTTACCCCGTCGGACAATGGCGCTGGCCAGGTTGTGGCGCACTCCCGAGGGTAGGTCAGCCACGTATTCCAGGATATAGTAGGTTTTTTTATCGACGGTATCAATGCGCTGGGCATTGACCAGCTCAACGTTGGTATCATCGGTAATCAGGGTGTTGAAACTTTTGGAGAGCTTGTAGCCCACCTCCGTCGGCGTACCCAGGTCTTCTAAGTCCTTACCCTCAGGCACCTCACTGATCACCACGCTGACATTTTCCGTTTCATTGACAATGTCGTGAAACACCACATCCGCTGCCCCTGGCACTTCCACCTCTACCCAACCGGTGGGATAGCGAAACTCGTAGCCAGTGTAGGTATCCACATAGCTGTTTAGACCGCCGCCACTGCCCACGCAACTCTGTAGGGTCAGGGTAAAAACGGCTAACAGTAGCAAGGCCAGGGTGCGCACCATGGGTTGATGTCCTTGGGTGAAATTCATCTCTATTCTCCCATTAACCGGTAGGCTGGGCAAAACTGGCAAGGGGCTGTCTGCCCTGCGATCGCCACGTTCCTACTGGGCGGGAGATTGGAATTCCCGATAGGCGGCGTAAACCCCCTGAACGTTGTACCAGTTGAGAAACACCCGAGCCAGTTCCAGGGCTAATTGGGGCTTACCCTGGTTGATCAGCCAGCCCAGCAGAGGAGCCAGGGTCTGCTCATTCAGTCGCCCCCCCAGGGATAGCCCACCCCAGAGTAGGCGGTGCAACCAGGTCATTTGGATCATCATTCGCACCTCAGGGGTGGGGTGCTTTTGATAAAACACTACCCCCATACGGCCCCGCTGGATTTCCTTGTCGATCAGGTTGGGCACCTGATCGAGGGTGAAGGGGGGATGCCAGTGGTAGCCCACTGCCTGGGGCACCTTAATTAATTTCAGACCGAGGTTCTTGAGGCGCACCCCCAGCTCCAGATCCTCCCAGCCGTAGAGGGTAAAGGCGGTGTCAAACAGGCCAGCCTGCTCTAGCCAGTGCTTAGGGATAGCCACATTGCCGGTGGCGAAGAATGCCTGGGAGTAGTCGGTGAGTTTGAAGGGCTCGCTGGTGGGGTTATCAAAGTTGCAGGTGTTCACTACCCGGCCGTAGGTAAAGTGGCGATCGCTCCCGCTCCGCTCCAGGGCCGCCGCGTGGGCCTGAAGGAACCCCGACAGCACCACCAGGTCACTATCAATAAAGATAATCGTATCCCCGGTTGCGATCTCTACCCCATAGTTACGGGCGGCGGCGGGGCCGCGGTGATCTTGCTCGAACAGGCGGACATGGGGAAACTCAGCCTGATGCTGACGCAGCCAGGAGACGGTGCCATCGGTGGAGCCATCATCCACCACCACCACCTCGTAGCCCTGCACTAGGGTGGAGTCAAAGATCTGGCACTCCAGGGCCCGCAGGCACTTTTCCAAGATTGGCAGGCGGTCGTAGGTGGGAATCACGACACTAAAAAACACGGGCAGCCTCCTCGCGGCCTTCCTATCCTAACCCTTTCCCTGGTGTTTCGGGACTGGCGGCGGGCCCCAGCGGACCCAATAGGCGCAAAAATTCCAGGGGTAGGCCGTCGGCATCGGCAATAAAGGTGACTTCGTAAACGCGATCGCCAATCATTTGCTGTCGGGGTTCCAACAACACCCGTAGCTGCTCCCTGGCATCCTCAGCTCCAGTCGCAAACATCTGGCGTTGCTCAGCTAACCAGCGGGGTAGGCTATCCACCTGATCGGTTAGATCAAAGGAAAGGTGGTAGTAGCCGGTGTAGTGCTCATCGGCAAAGGCATTGACGGGGGGGGCCGGAGCCGGCACCTGAATCAGTTCAAGGCGGGCGCCCCAACCCATCATCCAACAGGCTAGGGTCATACCGGTGGTAAACCGTTCTTCCACGGTAAACCCCAGGCGCTGGTAAAAGGCCATGGCACGGTGGATATCCGGGGTACGAATCGACCCGTGGTGTAGCATGGCCAGCCCTACTCAAACAGACGAAAGTAGGGGTACCGGATCGGAACTCCCGGCTCCTTTTCCAGGCTGAAATTGATCACCTCCCATTGGGGATCCTGGGCCGATGAGGGACTAAACTGCACTGGTAAACCGTAGAGCTTGGGCACAGTCCCGGCCTCCACACCACCGCGCCAGGGGGAACTACGCTCGAGATAACTATTAACCAGGTCCCGATAACGTTCGGCGATAATTACCCGGGTAGCCCGATATCCCTGGGTATAGAGGCGATCTAGAGCCTCATGGATTTCGAAGCGAATGCCGTCGGGATGGGTGTGTTGCCGATACCACTCCCCCTCCCACTGGCGCCAATGGCGCCCCGACTGCAGGTGGACCAGTTCCTTGCTGTCCGGATCGGCTTCGAAGGCACCGTGGCGGCTACATAGGTAGGTATCGGTAAGGGTCAAGGCAGGAATGGTCTGGCGACAGTGAGGGCACTGGATTTCTGGGCCGTAGATGGGATAGTGCAAGGCGGAATTAACCATTGGGCGGGAATCCAAGCTTCCGGGTGGTAATCGGGTGGACGGTCATCGGCAACGACCCTCTGTAGCCGTATTATACCTATGGGATACTGACGGAGGCCAAGCCACCGCGATCCTAGCCCTTTCCGTTGATGTTTCCACTGGCATACTCCCATGACCTTTCCGAGCCTGCCGATCTGTACACCGGCTGACCGTTCCCGGGCGGCCTTTGTCGCCCCTAACGCCACTGTCATTGGCCAGGTTACCCTGGAGGAGGGGTGCAGTGTTTGGTATGGGGCGGTGCTGCGGGGTGATGTGGAAGCTATTCATCTGGGGGCCTATAGCAACGTCCAGGATGGGGCCATTCTCCACGGTGATCCTGGGGAGCCGACGATCCTGGAGGACTATGTCACGGTGGGACATGGCGCCGTGATCCACAGCGCCCACATTGAACGGGGCAGCCTGGTGGGGATTGGCGCGGTGGTGCTAAACGGCGTACGGGTGGGATCGGGCAGTATAATTGGTGCCGGAGCGGTGGTCACCAAGCCCGTGCCGCCCCAGTCGCTGGTGATGGGGGTACCGGCCCAGATCGTGCGGCAGCTTTCCCCCGACCAGGTCCAGGGATTGATTGACCATGCCCGCCATTACCACCAACTAGCCCTGGCCCACTGTGCCAGCGCCATGGATCATTAAAGAAAGATCCTTAATTAAGGAATTGCCACATTATCCTGGACGGGGCCCCTCGGGGGTGGATGCCAGTCTCTGTCTGACTGATCAGGGTTCAAGGGGAAGCCCCCGCCACGGACCCACTGAGAATGACCTGACCCTCCACCAACTTTAAGTCCTCCAGGGTAAGGCCGGTCTGGGCCACCATCTGGTTGGCTAGACGGTTAATTTGGTCAAGGCTAAGGCCCGTCAGGCGGGAGACATCCGTGAGGGTAAGATTCATGCGACCCACCTGCACACGGGTATCCTGGTCAAGCACCAGACGCCCCTGTTCAACCCGAGGAGTACCCTCAATGCCCAGGTAAAAGGGGCGATCCGCCAGCATGGGCATTAACCTAAAGGCGCGATCAATGGCCTGTTGAGCCTTGGTTGGCAGGGCTTGGGTGGATAACTCACCGGGGTTAATCACTACCCCACCCCTGATGCGATCGCCCTCAATCGTAGCGCTGCTGCTCTCCGCCGCCTGCAGCAGACCGACGGTCTGGGGCAGCTGGGTGAGGGCTGCTACCATTAGGTGGTTCAAGTCACCCTCACTGAGCACCACCTCGACCCGATCTCCCTGAGCAGGTTGGATTGTGCCGTCGGTTTCGAGGTTCTTAGAAAGTATGGACCTATGACCTTGACTGACGGCATCCGCTAAGTTGCCACCGGATAACCCCTGGCCATGCCAGGTAGGTAAAGCCGTGGCTCGCTGCCAGTAGTAGACCGCCGCCGCCGCCGCTCCAGCGGTATAGCCCAGCAAAATCAAGGCCAATAACAGTAGTAATCGTCGAGCTACCATAGTGAATTCCCTTGAAGGGGCTATTTCAGGTATACAAACTCCCCTGTGGTGGGATCGTAAAGCATCCATAAAGAATTGGGAAACCTTGACGGCTAAGGGCTCTGCTGAGACTTAGGGGCCATCACCCCAAATCCAGACCAGGGAAGAGGCCAGACCACCAACCCTTGGCCAGCGCTATACTAAGTTCATAGTTCCTTACCCAGCGTTTCTATGGCTACCTCCGCCCCCCCGGTGACCGCAGCTGTTATGGACAATAGCAAACATGGTTTACCGGTAACCATCATCACCGGGTTCCTAGGGAGTGGTAAAACCACCCTGTTAAATCACATCCTCTCTAATCAGCAGGGCCTGAGGACCGCCATCTTAGTCAATGAGTTTGGCGAAATTGGCATTGACAACGATCTGCTGATCACCACAGAAACCAACGGTGATGACAGCATGGTGGAGCTCAGCAATGGCTGTATTTGCTGCACCATTAACAATGATCTGATGGATGCGGTCTACAAGGTGCTGGAACGGCAGGATAGGATTGACTACCTGGTGGTGGAAACCACCGGTCTGGCCGATCCCCTTCCCATTGCCCTGACTTTTCTGGGTACTGAGTTGCGGGATATGACCCGGCTTGATTCGATTGTCACCGTTGTGGATGCTGAGAACTACAGTCTGGATTTATTTAACAGTCAAGCGGCTTATAACCAAATTGCCTACGGGGATATCTTGCTCCTCAATAAGGCCGATTTGGTGGAGGCGGCTGCTCTGGATCGGCTAGAAGTAAAAATCCGTGAGGTGAAAGAAGGGGCCCGGATTTTACGCACCACCCGGGCCCAGGTGCCGTTACCTCTGATCCTTAGCGTCGGGTTATTTGAATCCGATCAGTATTTCCATGGCAGTCCGGCTCCCAGGGAACAGGCGGGGGAAGACCATTCCCACTGCGATCATGACCATGGTCATTGTCACCATGATCACGATCACCACCATGATGATGAAGGGCAGGATCATCATCACCACTCCGATCACCTAGCGATAGATGGCTTTACCTCTATTTCCTTTGCCAGCGACCGCCCCTTTGCTATCCGCAAGTTCCAGCACTTTTTAGACAATCAGTTACCCGAGTCGGTGTTTCGGGCTAAGGGGATTCTCTGGTTTGAGGAAAGCCCTAAACGTCATGTTTTTCACCTCAGCGGTAAGCGCTTTTCCCTGGATGATGAAGACTGGAAGGCAGCCCCAAAAAACCAATTAGTTCTGATTGGTCAAAACTTGAATCACGATAGCCTGAGGGACCAACTGAATCAGTGTTTAGCTGCATCTGATCTTAGTTAGGGGGTCAAAGTTAAGTTTTCTCTATAAGGGTTTAGACTTAGAGTCATTGCCTTTATCATACTGGCAGAAACTCATATCCATTGTTTATTTCAAAATCTACAAAACAGGTGAAAGGGAGAAAATCTTTGGTACGCCGTAAGTCGGCAGATCTAAATCCGCCCTCTCAGAAAAGTCCGGCTGACCAGGCTCTAGAAAAGGACCTGGAAGGTTTGCTTAAACAGAAAAAATACGCCCAAGCTCTGCGTAAGCTACAGCAAGCTCATCAAAGTAGTCCACCTCCCGTCCTGACTATTACGGCGGCCAAGATTTGGCTAGAACAGGGCAAAGATGAGTTTCAACAAAAACGTTATAGTCAGGCA
>JBEIUS010000129.1:0-10154 GCA_040374235.1 Leptolyngbya sp.
CCAGGGCAATCTTCATGCCGTTGTGGTGGACATCGGCGACCAGAGGCACTGGCTGGTAGGTATCTTCAAGAATTTTACGGATGTCTGCTAGGGCTTTAGCGTGGGCCATGCTGGGCACCGTTACCCGGACAATTTCACAGCCAATTTCGTGCAGGCGACGAATGGCCGCCACTGACCCCTGAATATCAAGGGTGTCTTCATTAATCATGGATTGCACCACCACTGGATGCCCCCCACCAATGATCACATTACCCACCGCCACGGGTCGGGTCTTACGCCGGTGGATAGTGGTATCAAAGGCTTCTGAGCTGAAGCTAGGAGTTGATTGGCTAAGGGGGTTAGGAAGAGTTTGCATCGCCGTGATTAGGGCTAGAACAATTAAATTCTTTTGCTGCTTCCAGAGTGCCACACAATGAGCGGTTTCGGACAAGATACTAGGGAGGGGACTATCCTTTGAAATCCCTATGGTTCAGATTGATCTTTTCAAGGTCTACGCTCCCCTAAGGCCTAACTATCCCTGCTCTTAAAGCTTGGCCCTAATGGTAAAGGAGTAGTCACCTCCAGGTTCTAGTTGGTAATCAAAGCGTTCCAGAAAACGGCTCAAGGGCTCGCTAATCAGGGCTCGCCCCAGGGAGGGTTCAACCCGTAGTTGCCCATGGCGAAAGCGCCACTGAAACTGCCATTCGTAGGTGCTCGCTCGCACCTCCCCCTCAATCCGGCCCTGGCTCCAGGACTGGTGGGTGATGCGCACATAGGCGGTGGTTTCAGGAATACCGGCAGCCACGGATCGTTAACAATTGGTTCGCAGTGGGAGTTGTAGTAATTTCAATTATTTTAGTCTGAGTCCCTAACCTGGAGAGGAAAAAACGGCGGATCATCCCTGGCATTTCCTCAAGACCAGTTTAACCAACGGCTAAAAAACGGTAGCCTAGGAGGAAGGCGTAAATCTTGGGCTTCCCTGCGTCCTCTTTGCCGCAGTTGGAGCTTGCCTTTAGTGATTTGTAGTTTTCGTTCTCAGTGGAAAGTTGCCCGTGCCCAAAGTTGGCATTATCTACAACGATGTTAAGCCTGTGGCCCGTCAAGTTGCCCTTGAATGGCAGGAAAAACTGACGGTGAAGGGTTTTGATGTCAAACTGGCAACCGGCATCGGCGGAATTTTGGGCTATTCCACCCCAAGTCGACCCCTTTGCCATGCCCCCATTGATAGTTTGGTCCCGCCCTGCTTCGATGTGGACATGGCCTTTGGCCTGGTTCTGGGAGGGGATGGCACCGTTCTGTCGGCCTTTCGACAACTGGCGCCGATTGGGGTGCCACTCCTGACCGTGAATACCGGACACATGGGGTTTCTCACAGAGACCTATCTAAATCAGTTGCCCCAGGCCATGGAGCAGGTCCTGGCTGGGGACTACGAAATTGAAGAGCGGGCGATGCTGTCGGTACAGCTTTTCCACGATCAAAGCCTGATTTGGGAGGCGCTCTGCTTAAATGAGGTGGTGCTGCATCGGGAGCCCCTCACCAGCATGTGCCACTTTGAGGTGGTCATTGGTCACCACGCCCCGGTGGACATTGCGGCGGATGGCATTATCATCTCTACGCCAACCGGTTCAACCGCCTATTCCCTATCGGCGGGGGGGCCTGTGCTGACGCCGGGGGTTCCGGTGACCCAATTAATTCCCATCTGCCCCCATTCCCTGGCCTCCCGGGGGTTAGTCTTTCCTGATCATGAGCGGGTTATCCTCCATGCGGCTAATCCCGACCCTCTGGTGATGACGGTGGATGGTAACGCCGGTTGCTACGTGATGCCGGAGGATCGGGTCAGTACCTGTCGATCTACCTACTTGGCCCGGTTCATTCGGTTGCGATCGCCGGAATTCTTTAAAGTCCTCCGGGAAAAGCTGGGCTGGGGCCTACCCCATATTGCCAAACCCACCTCTGTGGATTTGCCCTAACAGTTCGCCCCTGAAATAGGTCGCGATGATAGCTGGGGTCTCCGGCGCAGTATAATTCGGGGCGAACCGACCAACGGGGTTCTAAGTATTCTGACCACAGCTATAGTTTACCTACGCAGATGACGACAGAGTTATGGGCACCACCCTAGGAAATGAAACCAAAATCCTGTTGATTGGTGCCAGCGAGGGGCAAATCCGTCAGATGCAGACTGATCTGGGGGAGGCCGGTTTTGAACCGGTTGTGGCCTCCACCGCGAAGCAGGCCCTGACCCTGGCAGCCCAAATCAATCCCCCCTTGATTGTGGTGGATCGATTGCTGGCCCAAGACTCTGGCCTATCTCTTTGCCAAAGCCTCCGGCACCAGGGGGTGAAGTCTCCTATTGTGCTGTTGATGGCCAGGGATAGCCTGGAGGATCGGATCGCTTGCTTGGAATCTGGAGCGGACGACTACTTTCTCAAGCCCTACCGCAGCGAAGCCTTCTTAAAAATTGTCCATCTCTACCTACAGGTGGCTCCCCCTACCTCCGAGAACCTCCGCTTTGGAGACTTAACTCTGGATTTAGGGAATCGTCAGGCCAGCCGTAATGGCCGTCAGATCGATCTGACCATGAAGGAATTTGAGTTGCTCAAGTATCTGATGGAGCACCCCCGGGAGGTACTTTCCCGGGAACAGATCCTGGAAAATGTTTGGGGCTATGACTTTATGGGTGAATCCAATGTGATTGAAGTATACGTTCGTTACCTGCGACTCAAAATTGATGGATCCAATGAAAAACGCCTGATTCAGACAGTGCGTGGGGTTGGCTATGTGCTGCGCGATAGTTAGGGGTGACCGCTGGTATCAGACCATTTACAGCTTCCACTCCACCTCCTGGTTAGTCGGAAAATGTGGTACCGGCATCAACGTAGATGGACTCAAGTTTTTTCAGCACCTTACCCTTAAGGGTGCTTTTAAACTCATGGCGTAATAAATCGCGGCTGGTGGTCATCGCTCCCAGAGAGGGGTGGGTGCGGGCCGTAATCACCCACTCCTGCAGCATACTACGCTGGGGCGAGGCGATGGTGCAGGTTAGCACCTCAGCACAGCGATGGGGGTTTTCCAAGGCAAAGAGGAGTAGCTTATAGCGACCACTTTGGGCCAATAGGGCGGCTATTTCCTGGCCCAGATTGGTTTTTAGATCAAGATAGCAGGGTAGCCAACGGGGACCATAGTTACTGCTGTAGAGCACCGTTAACCACAACATCATGGGGTGGGGGTCCATGGTGCAGATAAAGGTGTTGTAGCGGGTACTGACCAATCGCCGATTCACGTCCTGCTCTGGCAGCATGGCCCAAAGGGTGGCCAGATTACCCTGGCTGCTGGGTAAAACATGGGGAAAAACAATCTCGGCGATGGGTTTGGTCTGGGGCCAACTGGTCAACTTGCAGAGGTGGTCCTCCTCCACCAGCTTTTTGGCGACCGGGCGACGCACCACAGGCACCCGACTCAGGGCTGTACTAATCCGCTGGCCCATGCGAAAACCCGTGGCATAGCGAGATTCGAGGGGCTCTAACCCCTGTAAGATTTCGCGAATGGTTTGGGGACGGTCCTCTGGCCGCTTGGCCAGACAACTCATCACCAGGTCCTCTAGCAACTTAGGAATTTTCAGTTGATTAGCCGCCTCCGCCATGGGTTTAGGGGCACTGTGGTGGTGGGCTTTATACCAACTGCCAAAGCTGTGACTGCTGGCCCGCAGGGGTAATTGGCCGGTCAACATTTCGAACATCATAATACCCAAGCTATAGATGTCTGAGCGACTGTCCAGCTCAAAGCCATCCATTTGTTCAGGGGAGGCGTAGGCCAGGGTCCCCATAAAGCAGTTGGTTTGGTCGCCACCGGTTTGCATTAATTTGGCAATGCCAAAGTCCAGGATTTTGGCTAGTTCCCCCAGGGTAGGATCCTGGATGATCATGATGTTGCTGGGCTTAATATCACGGTGAATGATGGGCACCGGATCGACCTGGGTCTTGAGCATAATCCCTTCGTGGGCGGTCTGTAACCCTAAACAGAGCTGTAGGGTCAGACCCAGGAAACGGGGGATGGGCAGGGGTTGTAAGCTGATCAGTTGGCTTAGGCTTTGTCCCTTCAGGTACTCCATGACGTAAAAGGGGATATTGTCATCATTGACACCGTACTCGGTGACCCGCACCACATGGATACTCTTTTGACCCAACTGGGCACAGGTCATGGCTTCCTGCATAAAGCGATCGCGCATCTTCTGGCTAATCATAGCCTGGGCCAACAGCTTAACGGCCACCTTGACATTCCCCAACAACAGGTCTTCCGCTAGATAGACGCGGCCCATAGCCCCCTGACCGAGGGGCTCGATCAGCTGGTAGCGGTTAGCCAGTTTACTACCGAGGTGGGAGTCGATCATAGCGAAATTAGGAGGGAGGGGGCTGTTGTCGCGATAGGGTAGCCTCCATAGTACTGGTGAGGTGATGGCCCGTCATAACACCACTGCAGAGATGATAGCGTTCTTCGGTGAGGCGATAGAGGGTTTCAAAGCCCGTCCGACGTTCCCGGTCCCCCAGGGCCCAATAGCGTTGAATAATCGAGTCCGGAGCTAACCAGCCCTCCCCTTCCCCCCGACCGAGTAAGCTGTGTTGCACCATAAATGTATATTGATAATCCCCAGGTGTAAGCCGACCTCGGTACTGTAGAGCCATTTCCAGAGGTTCTTCCTGGGTCAGGAGGATTTTCATCACCATGGTGAACCAATCATCCCGACTCCAACCAATTAAGATTTTACCGCGCACCGGAATGGGTAGCCGGTCCCGCTCGAGCCAGGTACCCTCTAGGATCCAGCGTCCGGGTTCCAATAAAAAGCTATGAACCACAGAGGGAATCCCCCACAACTAAACAAGTGACGATGGTGGCTCAGGAGACTACCATAGTAACAGGATAGTGCATCTGCCCAAGAATGACCGTTTTGCTAGCTCCGGTGACCCTTGGCAAGTTGGCGGGAAACCCCTGGAAGTGCCAAAACCCCAGCACCGCAAAGGCGATCGCCTCTTTGTAGTTGGCGGCCACCCCGGCTCCATCGGTTAGATCGATGGGAATAGCGGGTAAATAGTCCCGCAGGTACTGCATTAGCATAGGATTATAGCCGCCCCCACCACACACCAGAACAGCATCGGGCAAGGCCGGTAGAAAGCGCCGATAGGACTGGGCAATGGTGGCCGCGGTAAACTGGGTCAGGGTCGCCACCAGATCAAAATCATTCAGTCCCTGCTGGTCTGCCGCCCGTTGGCAGCGCTGGAAGTAGGGCCAGCCAAACAGCTCGCGACCAGTTGACTTGGGGGGTGGTTGACCTAGGTAGGGATGTTCTAGCCACTCCTCCACCAGGCGTTGACAGGGGGTACCCCGGGCCGCCCAGGCCCCGTCCTGATCGTAGGCCAGAGAGCCCTCGGAGAGGGACTGGACGGCAATGTCAATCAGGGAGTTGCCAGGGCCGGTGTCCCAACCTAGCACCGGGGGCGGGGTAGCCAGGGTCTGGCGGTTCCAGGCCGGCAGGTAGGTGACATTGCCAATGCCGCCAATATTTTGGATGCAGCGGGCCTGGTGGGGGTGACTGAGCAGGCACTGGTCTACAATCGGCACCAGGGGTGCCCCTTCCCCCCCGGCCTCAATGTCAGCTCGGCGAAAGTCACTCACCGTGGACACCTGGGTCTGGCGGGCAATTTCACTGCCCCGGCCTAATTGTAGGCTGTAGCCCAGCCGGGGGGTGTGACCGCGGTGGGGGCTGCCCAGGGGGCGATGAAATACGGTCTGGCCGTGGGAGGCCAGCAGGTCTACTGGTCTATGGCGTTTGATCAAAGGCAAAGCCCCTCGAGCAAATTCCTGGGCAATAGCATCGTCAAGATCCGCCAGGGCTTCCATAGTTAGGGATCCACCGGCGCAGACCTCTAAAATCCTCTGGCGCAGCTCTGGGGGATAGGGCCAGATCTGGCCCTCTACAAACCCCAGGGTAATATCGTAGCCCTGCCCCTCCACCTCCACCAGGGCCACATCAATACCATCTACGGAGGTGCCGCTGATTAACCCAATGACTCGCATGACTTAGACCGGCAGCTTTTCTAGACCTTGATTACTGCCAATCACCACCATCAAACCACCGGCCTTGAGGCGAGTTACCGGGCTGGGGTTGATTTCAAACTTGTCGGTTTGGTTGTCTTGGCTGAGGGCTAGTAGGGTGAGCTGATAGCGATTGCGCAAATCCAGGTCAATGATAGTTTTCTGATCAAAGGCCTGGGGGACGATCACCTCCGCAATGCTATGGTCTGGGTCTATTTCAAACCGGTCTAGGATGCCGGGAGAGGTCAGAGATCGGGCCAGTTCACAGCCCATTTCGTGCTCCGGGAAAACCACGTGATCGGCCCCCACCCGATTCAGAAGTTTGCCGTGGATTTCAGAGGAGGCCTTAGCTACCACATGCTTGACGCCGGCTTCCTTCAGGTTGAGGGTGGTAATGATGCTTTCCTCGACGTAGTTACCAATAGCCACAATCACCGTGTCAAAGTCAGTAATGCCCGCCTCCTTGAGGGCACTGGGCTGGGTGGTGTCGAGCTGAATGGCGTGGGCGGCGATTTGATCCGCCAGGGCTTCGTCTACCCGCCGTCCATCGGAGTCGGCTGCTAAAACTTCGTAGCCCAAACTATGCAGGGTGGCGCAAACCGCTCGGCCAAACCGGCCCAGGCCAATCACGGCAAACTGGCGGTTGGGCGATCGCATTTTTCGTAGAAAGGTCAGGGATGCAAGATTCATTGATAGTATGGGTCACTACAGCGTTATGGTCTTAGCCGGGGAATTTCCTATCCGCTAGGAATTCTTTTTTGCTAGGCTAACCTCAATGGGTGACGGTTTGATAAGGCAAGGGGAAAAATTATCCCTAAACCACGGAAAACCAGATCAATTCAGGGGGATAGGTGGCTGGCAACGGGCCTATTCATTGGTACGCTTTTCAAACGGGCGGCAACACTTGGGGCATGAATCTAGGGAAAGGTAAATATGGAACTTGGTCGTGGTAAATCCGTTCGTAGAGCCTACGGAATCGATGAAATTGCACTGGTGCCCGGCTCCACTACCCTTGATCCGAGCTTGGCGGATACCCATTGGCAGATCGGCGGTATTGATCGGGAAATCCCCATCATTGCCAGTGCTATGGATGGGGTTGTTGATGTGGCCATGGCCATTCGGCTTTCCCAACTGGGGGCCCTGGGGGTTTTAAACCTGGAGGGTATCCAAACCCGTTATGCCGATCCAGACCCGGTGCTTGATCAAATTACCGCCGTCGGCAAAGACGAATTTGTGGGCCTCATGCAGCGACTCTACGCAGAGCCCATCAAGCCCGAGTTGATCACCCAAAGGATTCAGGAGATCAAGGCCGGTGGGGGGATTGCCGCCGTCAGCGTCACTCCGGCGGGGGCGACTCGTTTCGGCGAGACCATTGCCGCCGCTGGAGCGGACTTGCTCTTTGTCCAGGCTACCGTGGTTTCCACCGCCCACCTGTCTCCAACGGCGGTTAACCCGCTGGACCTGACCAGCCTCTGCGCTGCTATGCCGATGCCAGTGATCCTGGGGAACTGTGTCACCTACGAGGTGGCCCTCAACCTGATGAAAACCGGCGCTGCCGCTGTGCTGGTGGGGATTGGCCCCGGAGCCGCCTGTACCTCCCGGGGGGTTTTAGGGATTGGGGTGCCCCAGGCCACCGCCGTCGCTGATTGTGCTGCTGCCCGAGATCATTATCATCAAGATACGGGCCGCTACGTGGCGATTATTGCCGATGGCGGTTTGGTGACCGGCGGCGATATCTGTAAGTGCATTGCCTGTGGCGCCGATGGGGTGATGATTGGCTCCCCCTTTGCTCGGGCCAGCGAGGCACCCGGTCGAGGCTACCACTGGGGGATGGCCACCCCTAGCCCGGTGTTACCCCGAGGCACCCGGATTCGGGTAGGAACCACCGGTAATTTGGAACAAATTTTGCGGGGGCCCGCCCAACTAGACGACGGTACCCACAATTTCCTGGGGGCTCTCCAAACCAGCATGGGTACCCTGGGGGCAAAAAGTCTGAAGGAAATGCAGCAGGTGGAGGTGGTGATTGCCCCCTCCCTGCTAACTGAGGGCAAGGTTTATCAAAAGGCCCAGCAATTGGGGATGGGTAAGTAAACCTTACCCAAGGTTGACCATGACGATTCTGGTCACGGGCGCCGCCGGTTTTATTGGCTTCCATCTCTGCCAGGCCTTGCTACGGCGGGGCGATCGGGTGGTGGGCATCGACAGCCTCAACAGCTACTACGACCCTGCCCTGAAGCAGGCCCGCTTACAGCAGCTACTACCGGAACCAAACTTTGAGTTTGTCCAACTCGACCTGGCGGATCGGTCCGCCACGGCAGCCTTATTTACTCGGGTTCACCCACAGCGGGTGGTTCACCTGGCGGCCCAGGCGGGGGCACGCTATTCCCTGAAACAGCCCCTATCCTACATTGACAGCAACCTAGTGGGGTTTGCCACGGTGCTGGAGGGCTGTCGCCACCAGGGGGTAGAACATCTAGTCTACGCCTCCTCCAGTTCGGTCTATGGGGCGAATACTAAGATTCCCTTTGGGGTACAAGACAACGTGGACCATCCGGTCAGCTTGTATGCCGCCACCAAGAAGGCCAATGAATTGATGGCCCATAGCTATAGTCATCTCTACCAGTTGCCGACAACGGGGCTGCGGTTTTTTACGGTCTACGGTCCCTGGGGCCGACCGGATATGGCCTACTTTCTCTTCACCAAGGCCATACTAGCGGGCCAGCCGCTGCGGGTGTTTAACCAGGGCCAGATGCAACGGGATTTTACCTACATTGAGGATGTGGTGGAAGGGCTGGTGCGGGTGTTGGATCGGGTGCCGACGGGGAATCCGCAGTGGTCGGGACAGGCGCCAGACCCGGGCTCTAGCCAGGCTCCCTATCGGGTTTATAACATCGGTAATCACCAGCCGGTGGGGTTATTAACCCTGATTGAGATTCTGGAGAAGTGCCTGGGACGGGTCGCCGTGAAGGAATTTTTACCCTTGCAGCCCGGGGACGTGGTGGCCACCTATGCGGATGTGTCGGATTTGATGGCGGATGTGGGGTTTAGCCCTAGCACCCCCATTCAGGTTGGGATGGACCAATTTGTGCGGTGGTATCAGGAGTTTTACCGAGAGTAGGGTTCAGGCCATCTGGTTAGACAGTCTCTGGGGCTAGGCCTTGTTCCTCAATCAAAGATACTAGCCGGTTCTTCCTGATGACACATGCTGAAATTTAATATTCCTATGACTTTTTTATAGTCTATCAATGAAGAATGAGGCTCTTAATTCCAAAGAGCTGAATATTAATACTATAGCTTGGGCCAAAACTCTTAGGGCCGAGTCGACGGGGGAATTTTATGCCTCGTAACAGGGGACATCAAAGCATTAAGGCTAGCTATTCTGGCTCGTCTGGTTTGACTGGAGCTGGGATGGTCAGACCTTCGCCCAGGTTGAAAGCTGGTGCCCATGGGTTTGACCGAAGAACTGGCGTGAGCCCCACCGAACTCCTCCCTGTTTGACTGGACTCACCCCGAGGTCCGCCAGGCTAGGGCACTACTAGAGGATAGACATAGGGGTTCTGATCCTATCGTTTATGTTTAAGGAGATGATTTAAGTGCTGTCAAATAACTTTAAAGAATCGTTTTTTAACCAGGGTTCATACCCTTACCATTTAAGGCGTTTCACCAATTATTCTAAATGTTGTATAGATTGGTTAGATTATAAGCTTCGGAAAGTAGTCTGCTTAGGTTCATTGCTAACTCTATCTAAGGTAGATCGGCAAGTTATTGGTAGCCTCAAGGACGATGCTATACACATCACCTCCCTTGAGGAACTGAATATTCATAATAGCGATCGCCTGCTGGAATCGGCAAAACAGGCCATGGTTTCCCTGCCGTCAACCCTATCCCCCGATCTCACTAATGAGTGGCACATCGGTAACCATGCTAATCAAATGGGTAGTGCCGCGATCGCCGCCGACTATCCTGATATCTATCTATGGGGGCTTCAGCAAAAGCTACTCACCCTGATTACTCACTATATTGACCAACCGATTACCTATTTGTCGGTAAATTTGCGGCGCGACATAGCCAATGGTCAGCAGCTCGGC
>JBEIUS010000128.1:0-10174 GCA_040374235.1 Leptolyngbya sp.
GAAGTCGTGAGCGTCGGCGTGAAGGTTCCAAATCCATGTCGTGGTCTTTGGTCCCTTCGCCAGGGTGCGGTCAAAATGACCCGGCTTCGCCCACCTCTCAAAGGAGGTCGGCACCGGATCCTTATCTACCACTACCCTGACCTTCGCCTCCCGCTCGCGCGGGGTAGTTGTCATGGAGACTCTCCTAGCTCTCGAAAAAGCAACACATTACATCAGCCTCAAAGCTGAACCGACTAACTCGCTGGCAAGCAACCTCCAGGAGCTTCATCCCTTCCTGCTTGAGACGGTGATGACTTGTGAGCATTATAGACCTGAGGCTTGATAGTTTTTGACCTCGGTTAACAATACTTCAAGGTGCTAGAAGCCTGTAGATTCAATGACTTTGAAAATACTCTAGGGAGATAATTAGGATCTTCAAAGCAGAATTGATTAATAAAACTCAATGTTCTTTGCTGTCTTCCCCCGTGGACAGTCAAGAATTAGGGTAGCCATGCCCACCACCTCAGGAAACAGGGCCTCCGGCAAACATCGGCCAGGGAGGATTAGGTAAACTGCTGGCTCAGGTTGACGGGATCGTGGACGGTAATCTTTTTCTTATGGATCGAAATCATGCCATCCTGGCGCAGATCCCCCAGCAAACGGGTCACCGTCACCCGGGTGGAGCCGATCGCCTCGGCGATCGCCTGGTGGGACAACTTCAGATCGATGGTAATGCCCTCCTGGCTGGGGACCCCAAAGTCGCGGCAGAGGATCAGGAGGAAGCTCACCAGGCGAGAGCCCATGTCCCGGTGGGCCAGGGTCTCGATCATCATCTCCGTTTGTAGAATGCGAGAGGATAGCCCCCGCAGCATCAATAGGGCCAGCTCCGGATGGTCCGCCAGGGCCAGCTCCACCTGATCGATGGGAATAGACATGAGCTCTACCGGCGTGAAGGCCACGGAGTGATAGAAGCGATCTGAACGGTTGCCAGTAATCAGGGACAGCACCCCAAACACGGTGTTTTCCCGCAGCAAGGCCACGGTGATTTCTTCCCCGGCTTCGTAGACCCGGGATAGCTTCACCGCTCCCTTCAATAAGAAATAAACTCGCTCCGCCGGATCCCCTGGAAAGAAAATCGTCTTGCCCCGTTCGTAGGACTCAATCAGGGGCGGAAACGCTCCCCCCGACATTTGGCGGAAGACGTTGGCGAGCGGTTTATCTTGAATTACGACCATAACCTGTTGCTTAAACCATCATGGAAATCAGCAAGGCATCCATGCCGCCAACTTGACCTGGAATATATAGCTTTGGCCAGAATGCTGAGGACAGGGTTTACTGATCAAAGCGAATACTGGACAGGGGTTCTAGCTCCGCCCCCTTGAGGTGGCTAGGGCTATAGCGCCCGGTTAACGTCTAAAGCTCAAGCATAGGGTAAGTTTCCCAGGACAGCTCAGGGGAGAATACAACTATTCCATGAGTTTAGACCACTTAAGCCCAACTAGGAACAGCATTTTGTATATCACGATACATTCCGTCCTCAGAAACTTTCCTGCCAGAGCTATGGCTTAACCGGGGCTAACCCCCTGCTCCCCCAGGCGGCAAACCGCCCGCGAAGGATCGTAAACACCGTCCCTGGGGATCGGGCCCTTGTTTCTACAATGCAAGCATATAGAACTATCTAGCCTAACCAGGGGAGAGTCAAGCTATGCAACCCACCCAAAATCAATTTACGGAAAAGGCCTGGGAAGCCATTGTCCAGTCCCAGGACGGCGCTAAGCAGGCCCAGCAGCAACAATTGGAAAGTGAACATCTACTGCTGGCCCTGTTGGAACAGGAGGGGCTGGCCAATAGTATCTTTACTAAGGTGGGCACTAACCTGGGGCAACTGCGCGATCGCACCGAAGCCTTCATCAACCGTCAACCGAAGGTATCCGGTGCTGGCGGGTCGGTCTATCTGGGTAAGTCCTTTGACACCCTGCTGGACCGAGCCGATCGGTGGCGCAGGGAGTACGGCGACGAGTACATTTCCATTGAGCACCTGCTGCTGGCCTACGGGGGGGACGATCGCTTCGGCAAAGCCCTATACCAGGAGCTCGGCCTCACGGAAACCAAGCTAAAACAAGCCATTCAAGAGATTCGAGGCACCCAAAAAGTGACGGACCAAACCCCGGAAGGCAAGTATCAATCCTTAGAAAAGTATGGCCGCGACCTCACCGAGGCGGCTCGCCAGGGCAAACTTGACCCGGTAATTGGCCGGGATGATGAAATTCGCCGCACCATCCAAATCCTCTCCCGCCGCACCAAGAATAACCCGGTGCTGATCGGGGAGCCGGGGGTGGGTAAAACCGCCATCGCCGAAGGCCTGGCCCAGCGCATCGTCAGTGGGGATGTGCCCCAATCCCTCAAGGACCGCCAGTTAATTGCCCTGGACATGGGGGCCCTGATCGCCGGCGCCAAGTACCGGGGTGAATTCGAAGAGCGGCTGAAGGCGGTGCTCAAGGAGGTCACCGACTCCCAGGGGCAGATTATTCTATTCATCGACGAAATCCACACCGTGGTGGGGGCCGGGGCGACCCAGGGGGCCATGGACGCGGGCAACCTACTCAAACCCATGCTGGCCCGGGGGGAACTGCGCTGTATCGGCGCCACAACCCTGGACGAGTACCGCAAATACATTGAAAAGGATGCCGCTCTGGAGCGCCGCTTCCAGCAGGTCTACGTGGATCAACCGACGGTGGAGGACACCATTTCCATTCTGCGGGGCCTGAAGGAGCGCTACGAACTACACCACGGGGTGAAGATTTCCGACAGCTCCCTGGTGGCAGCCGCCACCCTCTCTACCCGGTACATCAGCGATCGCTTCCTACCCGACAAGGCCATCGACCGGGTGGATGAAGCCGCCGCCAAGTTAAAGATGGAAATTACATCCAAACCGGAGGACCTGGACGAGGTGGACCGCAAGATTCTGCAACTGGAAATGGAACGGCTCTCCCTGCAAAAGGAAAGTGACAGCGCCTCCCTGGACCGCCTGGATCGGCTGGAAAAGGAACTGGCCAACCTGAAGGAACAACAGAGTAGCCTCAATGCCCAGTGGCAGGCGGAGAAGGACGTGATCGATCAGATCCAGGCCGTTAAGGAGGAGATCGACCGGGTCAACATCGAAATCCAGCAGGCGGAGCGGGACTACGACCTGAACCGGGCGGCGGAGCTCAAATACGGCAAGCTCACCGAACTGCAGCGCCGGTTAGAAACGGTGGAGGCCCAGCTCAGTGACACCCAGACCAGCGGCAAAACCCTGCTGCGGGAGGAGGTGACCGAGGCGGACATTGCGGAAATTATCTCCAAGTGGACCGGCATTCCGGTCAGCAAACTGGTGCAGTCAGAAATGCAGAAGCTGCTGCTGCTGGAGGACGAGCTCCACCAGCGGGTGATTGGCCAGGAGGAAGCGGTCACCGCCGTAGCCGATGCCATCCAGCGATCGCGGGCGGGCCTGGCGGACCCCAACCGCCCCACCGCCAGCTTTATCTTCCTGGGCCCCACCGGTGTCGGTAAAACCGAGCTGGCCAAGGCCCTGGCCGCCTACCTGTTTGACACCGAGGAAGCGATGGTGCGCATTGACATGTCGGAGTACATGGAAAAACACACCGTCTCCCGTCTGATCGGGGCCCCTCCCGGCTACGTCGGCTACGATGAAGGCGGCCAGCTCACCGAAGCAATTCGCCGCCGACCCTTTGCGGTGATTCTCTTTGACGAAATTGAGAAGGCCCACCCGGATGTCTTTAACGTCATGCTGCAGATTCTGGATGATGGGCGGGTCACCGATGCCCAGGGCCACACCGTGGACTTTAAGAACACCGTCATTATCATGACCAGCAACATCGGCTCCCAGTACATTCTGGATGTGGCCGGCGACGATAGCCAGTACGAGGAAATGAAGGCCCGGGTGATGGAGGCGATGCGGTCCAGCTTCCGGCCAGAGTTTCTCAACCGGATTGACGAAATGATTATCTTCCACGGCCTGCGCAAGGATCAACTGCGACAGATTGTGAAGCTACAGATCGCCCGGCTGGCAGACCGCCTGCGCGATCGCAAGATGGCCGTCCGCCTCTCGGAGGCCGCCCTCGACTTTCTGGCGGAGGCGGGCTACGACCCGGTCTATGGCGCTCGCCCCCTGAAACGGGCCATCCAACGGGAGCTAGAAACCCAAATCGCCAAGGCGATCCTGCGGGGAGAGTTTGGTGACGGCGACACCATCTTTGTAGATGTGGACAACGAACGACTATCGTTTAAGCGGCTGCCAGCGGAGTTGACCACCACCTCCCTCAGGAGTTAAGGGTAATGATGATGTGACTTGAATCCTGAAATCCACCTAGGATTCGAGTCACTATTTGCTTGATCGCCATGCGAAAACTCCCGAAGAATTCATAAAAGTTAAGGAAAGTAGTTTCATGTGTAACATCTATCTTGCGCAAACTCCCTGGTATAAGCGAAGATACGGATAAGGTTTGGAAAAGTAAGGTTGCATGGTTCCGTTCTCCCGGTGTTTGATCGATTTGGGATAGGTTCGGAACAGCATCCTTGTATTGACCAGTGGATTGGCTAGCATGTCAGAACCCGGATCTGAGTATTCCGAGCCACGTATCGATGATTTACATGCTTTGCAAATTAAGTTTGAGTTCAAGCAATACCAAGCTTTCTTTTAGTTAGACTGTTCCCTGATGATGGTGTGGGGTTGGGTTGAAAGTAGCACTTGGTCTCGGCCAGTGCTGTTTGTTCTAAGCTAACGATAGATAAGCCATGAAAGTCATTCACGAAATTCCCAAGCGCTCCTACATCAATGTTATGGAGTTGCTTGTGGCGGAAGAGGTGGATCTACAACTGCAGGGTTTAGCTCCTCGGGTAGCTAAGTACCTGAAGGCAACCGAGGTCGAAACCTACGCTCTAAACCGACTTCCTGCCCTCTATGCCTCCAGTGAAAAGGGTTGGCAGCACCAGTATGAGAAGGCAAAGCGAGAACTGTACCATCAAATCAGAACCGCGGTTCGCCAGGCGATCGCGGCGGTACAAATTGATCCCCTACGCTCCTCCCAGCCCTTGCAGTTTACCGCTAATGACGATGGGGCCGCCCAAGGAGCCCTCAATGCTCTGCGGGAGTTGCTGAAGCAGCCGGACCTAAGTTGGGACGGTATTGTGAGTCGCCTCAAGAGTCTTCTGAGCCTGCCCTCAGGAGCTAACCAGGCGGCTGACCTGAGGATGGTGTCATCCTCAGGTCAGGAGGAGAGTTACCCCAGTACTGGTGACCACGCTGTGGGTCAGGATACCGTTGTCTCTGAAGCAAACAGCCGTATTCGGCATTGGCGGCCTGGCACCTACGGTTCAGATATGGCCTGGGAAAAGCGTCACGTTACTCCCAGCAGCAACAACGGATTTGCCTGGGATGACCCACGCTACAACAAATGAGACTGAATTAGTAACTCCCTGGGGATACCGAGTTGCTGAATACCCTGCTGGAGTTTGATGGCATAGTCAGGATCCTGCCGCCGGTAGCGACGGAGGGCCTGGCGAAAGGACTCCAGGGCTTCGGGAAGTTTGCCTAACTTGAAGAGGGCCACCCCGAGGTTTTGATAAGCCTGGGCATAGTCTGGGTCTAGATCGATCGCCCGTTGGTAGTCGGCGATCGCCTCCTCCAGGTATCCCCGAGCCCGGTGGGTGGTGCCCCGGTTATAGTAAGCGATCGCCAGGCTGGAGTCGATGGCAATGGCCTGGTCAAAGAGGTCCAGGGCTGCGGTCAGGTCACCCTCGGCCTTTTTTAGGCTGCCCAGGTTAATTAAGGCCCCCAGGGTAAGGTAGGGGGGCACCGTCTCGGCCAGGGCGGCGGCGTAGTCTTGGGAGGCCAGCAGCGGATCGGTGGCAGCCTGGGCCAGTGCCCGGTGGTAGTAGAGTTCGTAGCGGGTGATGGAATCCAGGCTGGTGGCATCAGCCAGGGCCCGGTGCAAGAGATCCAGGGCCTGATCGCTCTGATCGGATTGAATGTAAAGGGCGGCCAGTTTGTTAGCCAGGTAGGCATCATCGGGGTGGCTGGCCAGGTAGGTTACCATGGCCTGGCGGGCCCGCTCAAATTTACCCCGTTGCACCACGACGGCGGGATCGTAGCCTCGGTGGTGAATGGCCACGGTGGTGAGGGTAACCACCTGCCAGCGCGGCTCTTGGCCCTGTAGGGCCGCCAGGCTATCGTCCACGGTTTCGTGGTAGGGCCGGTAAAAACTCACCGTCGGTAGGCGCCGGAAGCAGCGGGTAATCAGGGTATAGGGAGACTGGGGGGCCCCCAACTCCAGCCGTAGCAGGTTTAGGGCCAGCACATCGGCGGCGACGATCTCCCCTAGGGGTTGCCCCCGATCCAGATCCCGCAGTAGCTGACCCACCTCCGGCAGCAGCACCTCATCGGCATCCAACACCAGCACCCAGTCCCCCGTGGCCCTGGCCAGGGAAGCGTTGCGGGCGGCGGCAAAGTCATCCCCCCAGGGAAAGTCGTAGACCTGGGCCCCCCCGGCCTGGGCCACCTCCCGGGTGGTGTCCGTGGAGCCAGTGTCCACCACCACCATCTCGTCCACCCAGGCCCGGGCACTGTCCAGGGTGGCGGCTAGGGAAGCAGCCTCATCCTTAACAATCATACAGAGGCTGATGGTCATGGTTGGGTCGCCTCCTCCAGACGCTGTTGAGCCCGCTGCAGAGCCTGACGCACCTGATCAAAGCCGGTGCCACCGTAGCTATTGCGGGCGGAGACCACCTGACGGGGGGTAATAGCGGCGTAGATATCCTCTCCAAAGGCGGGGTGAATCCCCTGCCATTCCGCCAGGCTCAGATCCCGCAGGAGTTTACCCGCCTGCAGGGAGGTGCGCACCACCTGGCCCACCAGGTTATAAGCCTCCCGGAAGGGCACCCCCTTAGTCGCCAGGTAGTCGGCCACATCGGTGGCGTTGGCGTAGTCCCCCTCCACCGCCTGCTGCAGACGGGGCACCTGGATGCTGACCCCCTCCTGGAGCAAAATGGTCATGGCCTCAAGACAGCCGCGCACCGTCCGCACCGTATCAAACAGGGCCTCTTTGTCTTCCTGTAAATCCTTGTTGTAGGCCAGGGGCAGCCCCTTCATCATCACCAGTAACCCCTGCAGGTGTCCAAACACCCGCCCGGTTTTACCCCGCACCAGCTCCGTCACATCGCGGTTCTTTTTCAGGGGCAGAATGCTGGATCCCGTAGAGCAGCTATCCCTGAGGGTGACAAAGCCAAACTCCTCCGAGGCCCAGAGAATCATTTCCTCCGCCAGGCGGGAGAGGTGCACCATGATCAGGCTGGCGGCACAGGCAAACTCAATGGCAAAGTCCCGATCGCTGACGCCGTCCAGGCTGTTACCGTAGACCCGCTCAAACCCCAACAGCTCCGCCGAGTAGTGGCGATCGATGGGGAAGGTGGTGCCCGCTAGGGCGCCGCACCCCAGGGGGGAAATATTCACCCGTTTCAGGCCATCCTGGAGCCGTTCCCCATCTCGCTGGGCCATGTCAAGGTAGGCCAGCAGGTGGTGGGCCAGGCTCAGGGGTTGGGCCCGCTGCAGGTGGGTATAGCCGGGAATTAGGGTTTCCACATGGTCCTGGGCCAGGGTGAGCAGGGCCCGCTGGTATTGGCGCAGTTGCTCCTGCAGGGACAGGATCTGCGATCGCAGGTAAAGACGAATATCCGTGCCCACCTGGTCATTGCGGGAGCGGGCAGTGTGGAGCTTTTTGCCGCCATCGCCAATCAACTCGGTGAGGCGACGTTCCACTGCAAAATGCACATCCTCCGCCTCCACGCCGGGGCGAAATTCCCCCCGTTGGTATTCCTGGCGGATAGTTTCCAAACCAGTGATGATCGCCTCCCCCTCGGCAGGGGTGATAATGCCGGTTTTCGCCAGCATTTTGGCATGGGCGATGGAGCCGGTCAGGTCGTACTCCAGTAATTCAATATCAAAGCCGATACTGGCATTGAACTGGGCAATGGCTGGATGCAGGGCTGACTCGAAGCGCTGGCTCCAGGTTTGGGAAGAGGGGGCGGTCAACGGTGGTAACCCTTGAGTGATTCAGGTTTGTCTAAAGGGAAACCATACCATGGAAAGCCGGGATTAGGGGTACTGACAAAACTGAGGGTGATTGCGGTAATTCGGACCTTGTAATAATTCACTCCCCCCCCTAGCAAAGTGACCGAAGCCCCTGATGTCTCGTTGAGAAGTGGGGGGAGTGTGAACGGTTACATGTTCTAGGCAAGGAAATGGAAACGAAACTGGCCCTCGATCAGGAACGCATGGAACAGGACAAATCCAACTGGTCTAGGCCCCTACCGGGGCTTCCTGACCGTGCTGACGGAGTAGGTCCATCAACTCATCACGGTAGTCATGGAAGCTGGAGTGGCGCTTGATGCCGCGATTACGGTGGGGCAAATTAACGCTGATCACCTGCCGCACGGTTCCAGGGCGGGACCCCAGGGCAAAGATGCGGTTGGCTAGAAACACCGCTTCCTCCACGTCGTGGGTAATCATAAAGAGGGTAAGGCCGGTGTTTTGCCAAAGATCTAGCATAAATTCATGCATGGCTTCCCGCGTATGGACATCCAGGGCGCCAAAGGGTTCATCCAACAGCAGGACCTTGGGCTCTAAAGCCAGGGCGCGGGCGATCGCCACCCGCTGTTTCATACCGCCGGAAAGTTGCTTGGGTAGCAGATGGGCATAGGCGGTTAACCCCACCACCTTGAGGAAATAGCTAGCCTGCTCCCGCCGTAGGGTTTTGGGCACCCCCTGAAGCTTCAGCCCAAACTCGGTGTTTTGCTGGACGGTCATCCAGGGATAGAGGGTATAGTGCTGAAACACCATGCCGCGATCGGGTCCGGGGCCGCGCACCGGCCGTCCCTGCAGGCGCACCTCCCCCGAGGTGGGCTGATCGAGGCCAGCAATTTGGCGCAGCAGGGTGGATTTACCCGAGCCAGAGGCCCCCAGGGCACAGACAAACTCCCCCTGCTGGACCTCCAGGTTAATGTCTTGCAACACCACTAGAGGACCCTGGGCGGTTTCAAAGTGTTTATGGAGCTGGTGAATTTCTAAGAACATGGTGGCATAGGGAGGGAGGACTTATCGGGCGCCTTAGGGATTGGCCTAGGTTTTCTGACTGGCCCACTGACAGCTAACCCGCAGCAGGTACTGAAACAACAGATCAAAGATCACCCCAAACACCCCGATCACGATCAGCCCTACAAAGATCTCATCGGTGCGCAGAAATCGCCCAGCTACGCTAATGCGACGCCCCAACCCTTCGTTGGCGGCAATCAGCTCTGACACGATCACAAGTTGCCAGGCCGCCGCCAGGTTAATGCGACAGGCGTCAATGATACCCGGCAGAATATGGGGCAAAATCACCCGGGTGAGGATGGCCCGGCGAGTTCCCCCCAGCATGTAGGTGGCTTCGATCAGGTCCTTCGGTACGAACTTCACCGTATCCATCACCATCAGGGCATTAAAAAAGAAGGTGCCCAGGAAAATCAGGGCAATTTTGGGTTCTTCCCCAATGCCAAGGTAGAGAATTAGCAGGGGGATAAAAGCAGGGGCAGGCATGTAGCGCATCAGGGCGAACAGTGGCTCCAGCAGAGCCCGCAGGCTAGCAAAGCTACCGATCAGCACCCCCACCGGCACCGATATCAGAATGGTGAGGGCGAACCCCAGCCCCACCCGCCCGAGGCTAGCCACCGTATCCCTAATCAACTCCCCCGAACTCCAGAGGCGCCCAAAGGCCCCGATTACCTGGGCTGGGGAGGGGAGAAATTTGGGGTCAATATTGCCCAGGGTAGTCACCAGCCACCACAACAACAGGGGCAGCAGCAGGGAGGCCCCGATCAGGGCGATTTGCAGGGGCTTAGGGATATCCTCCGCCAGCCGCCAAAAGAGGGTGGGGGCCACGGTCTGGGGCTTGAGGTAGGGCTGTATGGAAGGGCGGGATTCGGCGGAACTCATGGTCAGGGTAGGCGAGCAAGGTGAGCATCAGCAGGGCCAGGTCAGTAACCGGGCTGGTTGACTGACAAAAGTTGATGCAGATGGCTGTAATGCTTTTATTATGGTGATTTCAGACATTTTGAGTACAAGGGGGGCATAGCGTTCTAAGGTTAGATACCAATCAAAACC
>JBEIUS010000130.1:0-10149 GCA_040374235.1 Leptolyngbya sp.
ATTGAAAATCTCACCCTTACCGGCAGTGCCAATATCAATGCCACGGGTAATGCTAAGAACAATGTCCTAATTGGCAACAGTGGCAACAACATCCTGGATGGTGGTGCTGGCAACGACACTATCAATGGCAGTAACGGCAATGACACCATTAATGGCGGTGCCGGGGTGGATACGGCTAACTACAACGCCCTGGGCGGACCCGTAACCCTGGGGGCCTTTGGGGTGCTGACTAAGGCAACTGGGGTTGATATGTTGATCGAGATCGAGCAAATTGTGGGCAGTAGCGGTGGTGGCGACACCATCAGCCACGGCGGCATCGGATCCCCGGCCTCCGGCACCATCACCAACCTGGCCACCGGTGCGGTAACGGTAAACGGCAGCACCCCCCTGCCCCTGTCCTTTACGGTGAGCCAGTTTGAAAATGTCATCGGCAGCGCTTTTGCTGACACCATCACCGGCAATACCGCCGCCAACTTTCTGGATGGCGGCGGGGGGACTGACACCATCAATGGCGGCGATGGCAACGATACCCTGATGGGCGGTGGGGGTAACGATATCCTCACTGGTGGCACTGGCAATGATCTTCTGATGGGCGGCGGCGGTAACGACATCCTCACCGGTGGCGCCGGGAATGATCGGTTTCGCTTCCTTTCGATTTCCGACAGAGTTGACGTGATCAAGGACTTTTCCTTTAGCTCTAGCAATCGCGACTTTATTGAGATCAGTGCCGCCGGTTTTGGTGCCTCTTCCCTATCTCAGTTCAGTTACAACTCCTCCACGGGGGTCCTGGCCTTCCTGGGCATTCAGTTTGCCACGATCGAAAATAAACCCCTAGGGTTTGCCGTTGGCCTTGATGTTGTGTTGGTTTAGCTGCCTTTCCGCCCCGTTTTGCGGGGCGGAAAGGCAGCTTGCGGTGGAATTAATCAACTCAGGAGTAAACCCAGGATGAAACACCTATTTTATTGGCTACTGGGCGATCGCACCGGTCGCAATGTCGTCTACTGGTTACTGGGCGATCGCGCCGCCCAAACCCTAATTGCCACCTGGAACTGGTTATGGGGTATCCCAATTGAGTCGGGCGGCAAGATTGCCGTGGAGGCGGCCCAGGAGTCGCTCTACACGATGCAGGAGGCGGTACAGCAATTAACTGAATCCGTTGCCCAGATGACCGGCAGTTATCAGAAAGCCCAGCAAAAACTCAAGTCCAAACAGCAAGAGTTAGAGCAAATTGAACAACAAGCCCTAGTGGCGAAACAGCGGGGCAACGAGCCTGCCGCTCGCCTGGCCATGGGCAAGGTAATCATGATTGAGCGATTGTTGCCTGCCCTAGAGGCCCAGGTCACCCAGGCGGAGCAGATTCTTGCCGCCCAGCAAGATCGCCTGCTGCGGGAACAGCACCGTCTAGAAACCTACAAACAGGAATTGCAGAATCTCAAGGATCTCTCCGAGGTCAACGAGGCCTTGAAAGCCATTACCCAACTTGATAGCAACATCCAGGTGACAGCAGCGCGATCGCAGTTTGAAAATGCCCAGTCTGCAATTCAGCAACGGTATCTGAAGACCAATGCCCTGGCGGAGCTCTCCGAAAACCCCACGGAAAAACTCGCGGCGGACCTGGAAAACCTCACCCTCGACGAGGAAATTTCCTATCGTCTAGGCCAATTTCAACCCTCTTCTGAAATTTCTGAAATTAAGGAGTAAAACCATGACAACTCGTTCTAGCCACCGTCGTCTTCCCCCACCGATTGTGTTTGTGGTGCTTGGCCTGATCCTGTTAGTCACCCTGCCCAAGGTTGCTCCCTGGCGGCGAATCTGGCAACCTTCTGACCCCAGATCTCCGTCATCAACCCAGTCCCCTACCTTGGAGGACCGCCTGAGCTTGGGTGGAAAGTTGCTGGTCACCCCCATGGCCCCCGCCGCCAAGCAAGAGGGGGTTAGGGCCTTTGCCAGGGGTGACTACTCCAGGGCGGCGAAGCACTTTCAGCAATCCCTGGTGCAGCAGCCCAATGATCCAGAGTCCTTAATTTACCTGAATAATGCCGAAATTGGTAACAACCCAGCCCTGACAATAGCGGTCAGCGTGCCCATTGGCAGCAACCCCAACGTTGCCCAGGAAATTCTGCGGGGGGTAGCCCAGGCTCAGCACGAGGTTAACCAGCAGGGTGGTCTCGACGGTAAAAGCCTACGGGTACAGATTGCCAACGATGACAATGCCCCCGAACTGGCCCGTAAAGTTGCCGATACCCTGGTGGGGAATCAGGATATTCTGGCGGTCGTTGGTCACAATGCCAGTAATGCCTCCTTGGCCGCTGCCCCCGTTTACCAGCAGGGAGGTCTGGTCATGGTCACACCGACCAGTTTTGCCAACCTCTTATCTAACTTTGGTAGCTACATTTTTCGCACCGTGCCCAACCTTCGATCAACGGTGGCTCCCCTGGCGGCCTATATGGTTGAGCAGCAGCAACTAAAGACCATTGCCATCTGCTACGACTCCCTCTCCCCGGACAATGTCTCCTTTCGGGATGAATTTGTAGCCGCCTTGGTACGCCTGGGGGGACAGCAGGCAGATACTATTTGCGATTTTGCCTCCCCTGGGTTTAATCCCACCCTGGTGATGGATGCCATTCGTACCGGTGAGGCGGAAGCAATTTTGTTGGCTCCCCATATTGATCGAATTAATCAAGCGATCGCCCTGGCCCAGGCCAACCAACAAAGCTTGCCCCTCTATGGCAGTACCACCCTCTACACCATGCAAACCCTGCAGCAGGGGGGAGCAGATATCAACGGGTTAGTGCTTCCCGTCCCCTGGTTTCCGACGGAACCTTTTGCCGGTAACGCTCAACAACTGTGGGGAGGCGAGGTCAACTGGCGCACCGCCAGTGCCTACGACGCCACAAAAGCCCTAATTGCGGGCTTGCAGCAAAACAGCAGCCGGGATGGGCTGCAGGCAGTTCTGCGGGACCCCAACTTGTCAGCGGTCGGCGCTAGCAGTAAGGTCCAGTTTCTGGCAACGGGCGATCGGGTTAGCGAGATCGTTCTGGTAAAAGCTGTGGTGAATCAGCGGGGCCATCGCTTTTCTCGCCTAGAGCCCTAGTACTTTATCGTAGTTATACCTGTTGAGACTTCACTAACGAGGCCTGATTATGATCGGGGTAACCTACCGGCTCACCGTATATCGGGTGGAAACCATCTGCTGGTTTGAGCTGTCCTGGGGGCAGGGGCAACGGCTGACCGCCCACCTCCCCTACCCACCCCAGTTGACCAGCGGCTACGAGAAATGGCAACGGGCCTATTTGGGGTACTACAAAACCGCCTGGCGAGGGCGTTCTGGCGCTGCAGGGCAGGTGACTCTACCGGAGACGGATTGGTCAGCCCTACTGCTAGAGGCGGAAACGGAGCTGCTGCTAGAGTTGCGGCGCTGGTTGCGCAGTGAGGCCCTGTATGAGCTGCGCAGTCAGCTGCATAAAACCCACCAGCCCGGCGGCCGGACGACTATTTTCCTCACCAGTGAGCCCTTGCAACTCTCCCGTTTACCCTGGGAGGCCTGGGATCTGGGCGCCGAGGTGGGTACCCCGATCGCCATCCTGCGCACCACCGCCAATATTCGGGCAGCGTCGGTGCCCCGCCCCCCCAGTCGGCGGGGGAAACCCCGCATGCTGGTGATCTGGGGCGAAGATCCAGAGCTGGACATGGGCCCGGAGATCGGCCTGCTACGCCAGCACGAGCCCCTGTTTGACCGCACAGACCTGCGCCGCCAGCCAACCGAGACCATTCCCGAGCTAAAACAACGCATCTGTGACACCATAGCCGACCCCCAGGGGTGGGATATGCTCTTCTTCTTTGGTCATAGCAACGAAGCCGCCCTGGTGGGTGGCCATATTGCCGTTGCCCCCGGGGCCACCCTTACCCTCAAGGAACTCAGCCACCCCCTGCAAACCGCCCAGGCTAAGGGCCTGCAGTTTGCCCTGTTTAACTCCTGCAGCGGCCTCACCATTGCCCAGACCCTAATCGAGCTGGGGCTCAACCAGGTGGTGATCATGCGCGAGCCGATCCATAACCAGGTGGCCCAGACCCTGCTCACCTACTTCCTTGATGCCCTGGCCCAGGGGTTAGATGTGCAGGTCGCCCTTACCCAAACCTGTCAACGGCTCAAGACCGAGGCCCTGTTCCATGCCCCAGCGGCCTACCTGATTCCCTCCCTGTTTTGCTATCCCGAAGCCCCCCTATTTCACCTGGAGCCCCAGGGCTGGCGGGCAACCCTGCAGCGCCTGCTACCTACCCGTCGCCAGGCGATCGCCCTGGGGCTGGTGATCGGCCTCAGCCTCTGGCCCGGAGCCCAACAACGGCTGCTGGCGGGGCGCCTCCTGGCCCAGGCCATCTACCGCCAGTTGACCCTGCAAATTCCCCAGGATGATCCCCCGGTTACCCTGATTTCGGTGGATAGTGAATCGATCCGGCGATCGCCACTGCTCAGTCCCCCCAACCCCATCAATCGTCAATACCTGGCTGCCCTGGTGGCCGCCCTGGGGCGGCAGGGAGCCACGGTGATTGGCATTGATTACCTGCTAGATCGCCAACATCCCACCGATTCCCAACTAGCCGCCGTCCTACAAGAGGTGGTGGGCTCTGGCCATTGGCTGGTGTTGGCCAGCTATAATGACCTCCGGGAGAATCGCTACATTCCTGTCCACCCCGGATTGGTGAAGGGCCTGGAGTCCCTGGAGGGGTACGTTAACGCCTCCGATCGCCATGTGGTGTTGCCCGGCTGGCCTGCCATGTGTTACGAGTACTGTCCTTTTACCTACTGGCTGGCCCTGGTGCAGCGCTACCACCAGACCCGCCCAGTCCTTCAGCCCTGGTTAGATCCGAGCTCCTCACCCCCCCTATCCCAGCGGCTACTGGATGCCATTAGACAACTGCCCGATGTCACCAAGTCTGATGACGCCAAGTCCGATGTCACCAAGTTGCAGCGAGTGGCCCAGCTACAACTCTCCGGACTGGCCGGCCAGATGGAAACCCTGGGTCAATACTGGTTTTATCCCATCCTGGATTTCTCCCTACCCCCCGATCGCATCTTTAAATCCGTACCGGCCTACCAACTGTTGGAACGGACTCAGGCCGACCCATCGATGATCGACCCACAAACGGTTGTGATTGTGGGGTCTGGAGGCTATGAAGAGGCTGGCGTAGGTAGCTTCACCGACAACCAACCCCTGCCCCTGGCCACCGCCTACTGGCGGCGGCAAGCCCTGGAGCCCAATTCCCTGCGGGTTTTGCCGAAGTTAGAGGCCAACGCCTACCGGGTGCACCACCTGCTGCAGGACCATCTAGTGTTGCCGGTGCCAGACCTCTGGCTGGTGGGTTTAGCCCTGGCGATCGGCAAAGGCAATGCCCTTGGGTTACAAAATCAGAAACGCCTCCGTCGCCATGGCTGGGTGATTCTTATCATCGGAACAGCGACCTGGGGACTGATCAGTGCCCAAGTCTTTGTTTCTGCCCAGCTGTTAGTGCCCGTGGTCTTACCCACTGCCACCGTCTGGATCTACACCCTACCCCTACTTTGGAGACAACCTTCCTATGGCTAAGCCCCCCCTCACCCTCTACACCCTGGCTAGTTTGACGGTGATTCTGCCCCTGGCCCTGGCGGCCCAGGCCCAAATCCCCAACTCCAGCAGCTATGGCTTCATGGATTGGGTGTTGGGGCGGGGTGGCTCCCGGTCTAGCCGCCGCCCACCTGGTTGGGAAAAGCCACCGGCGGGGTCTCGTGGTGAGATTTGCCTGATTTCCCTGCGGTATCTTGAGGAAAACACCCTCTGGCATCGGCGCCCCGTCTTTATGGTGAGCGGCCCCCTGGGGGGGATCGGGGTCAGTGAGGGCGATCGCCTCCTCTGGCGGTATTCCATCCCCCAACCATCTAGCTCAACCCCTAACCCCCTCACCATGGCCCAGTACAATGGCCCCGAACTGCAACCGGGCAAAACCTATGCACTGCTGCTTTACGATTTCCTTGGCCCCGACACCGCCCACCATAGGCTAGAGTTTCGCGTCCTCGCCCATGCGGCTCGCCGGGCGGTGGATCAGGACCTGGAATCCCTTACCTTGACGGCGGTCACCCATGATCAAACCGTCACCACCCTGCTCGAACAGCGGGCCGACTATTTCTGGCAACGGCGGCTGACCAACGACGCCTGGCAGGAGTTGGGGATAATGGCGATGGCCTCCCCCCAGATGGCCCAGACCCTCACCACCGCAGTAGAGGAGGTCTGCCACCCGAACTGATCTAACCTACACCGGTCGGTTATAGCCGCTGCTCTGGGTAAAGCATGTCTACCTCCGCTGCCAGTCCGAGCATTACAGGCGCAGAGGTAGACATGCCCAGATCTGGGTGTCGACGGTTCTCACTAGGTGGACAGGGGAGAGGGGGAGAGTTGCAGATCTCCCCGGGGAAACGGGGAGAGGCGGCGCTAGGAAATCGGGGCGTTGGCGGGCTGGCCGCTGATTTCCGCCTGGGTGAGTTGGGGCCAGGGTAGGGAGGTGTCGCCGGGCCGGAGGATTTGATAAAAGGGTAGATTAAACTCCAGGGCGCCGTTGGTGGGGTTGGTGCTGATGGTCAGTTGACTACCCTGCACCAGGGTGGCGATCGCCCCTTCCCCCTGCAGGTCTAGGCCGGTCGCTGTTGCATCGGCGGGGAGGAATACCCCCGTACAGGCCCAGTCGTCATCGGTGGTTTGGCCCGGGCCTAAATAAACCAACCCAGGGGTGGCATTCTTGATCTCCGGGTCGTAGCCGTAGATAGCCAGGGTGGTGGGGGTGGCATTGTGGCAAACACCCCAGTCTTCCCCGGTTTCCTGAATGTACTGTTGGAATTGTAGATCGGCGATCCGCTGGCTGACTTCGCCGGCCGTATACCCGGCGGTCTGGGGATCGAGTTGCATCTGACGCCAATCCGCCAGGGCTTGAGTGATTTCGGCATACTGGGGGCTCTGCTTAGCGATGGGATCCGCTAGAGCTGGGCGGCTGAGGCCGATCGTCCACAGCAGAATACCGGCAAATAGCAGGAAACCCAGGGCATCTTTTAAGACACGAGGTAGCACAGGACGCATGGTACAGTCTCCATTAAGTAGAGGATTTGATCCGTTGAACGGGGGCACCGACCAGGGCAACTGGCCGCGGGGCCGAACGTAATAGATGCAGGGTGGCGATCGCCATAATGGTTAAGGCCAGGGCGGTTAACCCCCGGTATTCCAGGGTGTGGCTATCCACCAGGATCAACCCCCCCAGAACCATCAGCACAAAGGGAACGACCTTAGATCCGTAACCGGTCAGCAGGGTCGCGATCGCCCCCAGGGTTGCTAATCGATAGGCCACCAGGCACCAGGCTCCCACCAGACTAAAAAACACCGCCAGGGTAATGGCCAGGCCCAACCCACTGCTACTGGCAAACATGGGCATATAAACCCCCACATTGTCCCCCCCATTGGCCAGGGTAATGGCGGCAATGGTGGTGGTTTGGGGAGACAACCCACCCCAGTGCCGACCCAACCCACCACCGGTCATTTCCCCCGCTGACTCGGTTTCGGCGTCGGCTGCAACCCATAGCAACTGGCTGAGACCGATGAGGATGGGCACCACTCCCAAAAGACCAATCCAGGGTCGAGGCAGCAGCAGGCCACCTAAGAACCCCGGCAAGCTAAGCACCACCAGCAGGGCAAAACCCAGATATTGGCCTACCACGATGTGACGCCTACCCAGGGCAGGCCCCACCTGGGAGAAAAACAACATCAGCAGCACAATATCGTCCAGGTTAGTGACGGTAAAGGCCATGGCACTACGAACCAGAATAGTGAGGGGATCGGTGATCATGACCGCAACTCTAGATAGGAACTAAAGTTCACCATAGGTTCCCCCAATAAATCAGTCAAACACTAATTTTTCTGGTTTTAATAAACAAAATTTATGCAATAATTAATCATTTCCCCTTCAGGTTTTATCCATTAAGAATAATCACCTTAATCCATCTCCATGAAGATTGATCAACTGCGGATTTTTCTGGCTGTGGCGGAGCATTTACACTTCACTAAGGCGGCGGATTCTCTCTACCTTACCCAACCTGCCGTGAGTGCGGCGGTTCAAAGTCTAGAGGAGCAATACGGGGTTAAGTTATTTCATCGAATTGGTCGTCAGGTTAAACTCACCGATGCTGGAGAACTGTTGCAAGTCGAGGCTCAAAAAATTTTAGAACTCGTGGAGCTGACGGCTCAAAATTTGCGAGAACTGAATAACTTACAACGGGGAGAGTTGAAAATTGGTAGTAGTTTAACCGTAGGTAACTACTGGTTACCTAGCAAAATCAGCCAGTTCAAGCAGCAATACCCCGGCATTGATATTAACTGTACCCTGGCTAACGCCGAGGAAATTTTCTCCGGGATTGTTAACGGTTCCTTCGACTTAGGTCTGGTCACCGGAGAGGTCAGTCCCTCCCTGGGGCAGTCTTTGGTAGCGGAGGTGATTGCCCAGGACCTGGTTACCATCGTTGTTGGTCAGGCCCATGCCTGGTTTCAGCGCGATCGCATTACCCTGGCGGACCTGACCACCACCCCCTGGATCATGCGAGAGTCGGGGTCGGGCTCTCGCCATATGTTTGAACAAACCCTCCAGGGGTGGGGAATCGACCCCGGCCAGTTGGCGATTAGTCTAATTTTGACCACCAGTGAAATGATCAAAGCGGTGGTTGAAGGGGGAATTGGCGCCGCCGCCCTACCCCGATCCACCGTGCGGTTGGAGCTCAGGTCCGGGGCACTGAAGGCCCTGCCAGTGGTTGATCAGCTTGAGCAGCCCCAGCGTGTCTACCAAATGACCCAACCGGTCATTCTGGTAAGACACAAAAGACGGTTTCGAACTCGCATTTCCCGAGAGTTTGAAGCCATCCTAATGGAGAGTGATCAACCCCAGACTTACTCAACGGCAACCCCAGACCAGAAACCGGCATAGCCCCTAGAGGGTTTCTACCGCAATTAGTCTGGCGGCGTGTAGGCCGAGGAATCCCCCTGAATCCCCCGACTGCAGGTACCCTCTATGCCGACGGGTATATCCCCCGCCAGGGTCACCCGGCGGACCCGACGAGGCTGGCCCTCGTAATCGTAAACACCGTAGTGCTGGGTTACCCGATTATCCCAAAAGGCCACATCCCCTGACTGCCAACACCAGCGAATAGTATTTTCAGGTCGGGTGATATAGCTTTGCAGCAGGCGTAGCACATCGGCTGATTCGGAGGTGGAAAGGCCACGAATGTGGCGGACAAACCCTCCCAAAATAGCCCCCGTTCCTGAGTTTCGGGATGTACTCGCACCACTGGATGCAGGGTTTCATAGGCAATGGCCGAAAACTTTTCTTGAAAGGCCCTGGCTTCAGCGGAGAGGGATTGAAAGGCCTTAGAGGTTGTTTGAAAAGCCAAAGAGAGTCTCAGACTATACCTATGGAGTGGGACAATTATCGCAAAATTCAGTATTTTGGCGGCCCCTTGGCGGAGAAATATACCTGGGACAACCCTTTTCAAACAACCTCTCATTGAGGTTTTTGTGGTGAGATAGAATCAGCCGCTTATGGGGTGATCCCCCCCGGTAATGCTCCCTTCCCCGGTAAGCTGCTTGATCTCAACATGCTGGTGATGACAGAAGGGGGCAGGGAGCGCACCGCTGCTGAATATACCAGCCTACTCGACAGGGCTGAACTTCAACTCAGCCGCATCGTACCAACCTCCTCACCCGTGAGCGTGGTGGAGGCGGTGGCAGCGATATAATGGATGACTTCTCCGATCCATTGGGATCATCGAGGTCCTCTCAAGCACCAACCGCCCAAACTAAAACTCCCCACTCGCTGGGAATCCCAATTGAATGGAAGCTTCTCATAAACCCCAACAGTTTTATAAAAAGCACCTGGTTATGTCGCTGACTTGGGTCTGCTTTGCTCTCGGTACTACTAGGCGCATTATTAATGATCTCAGTTTTTCCTGACCAGGTTGAGGCGGCCCTCCCGACGGTGGTGGTGGAACAGTTGCGCTTAAGGGTGCCCAGCGATGCGCTGCAGGCTTGGCTAGAGGCCGAACGCGGTAGCTGGGAGCCCTGGTTGGCCCAGCAGCCAGGATTTATG
>JBEIUS010000259.1:0-2443 GCA_040374235.1 Leptolyngbya sp.
CAACAGGCCGGGCTGGAGCAGCGGCTACGGCAGCTGTTTGCTGATCTAGACCTGGATGATGTGTTGAATCTCCGGGAGCGGGGCAAGCAGGCCCGGGCCCTGATCCTCAATACCCCCTTTCCACCAGAATTACAGGCGGCCATTAGTAGCGCCTACTTGCGTCTCTGTGAACGCTACGGCCAGGATGGGGACTTCTGCGATCGCTTCCAGGGGGGACTACGCCGAGGAATGTCGCCGGTTTGCCAACGATCTGGATGTGGCGGTGCGGTCCTCCGCCACCGCCGAAGACCTGCCCGATGCCAGCTTCGCCGGACAGCAGGAAACCTACCTCAACGTCCATGGGGTGAAGGGGGTGGTGGAGGCCTGCCACCGCTGCTTTGCCTCCCTCTTTACGGACCGGGCGATCTCCTACCGCCACCAGTACGCCGAACGCCTGGAGGACTTCGATGAGTTCTCCGTGGCCCTATCGGTGGGGGTGCAAAAAATGGTGCGATCGGACCTGGCCACCGCTGGGGTGATGTTCTCCATTGACACGGAAACCGGCTTTAAAAATGCTGCCCTGATTACCGCCGCCTACGGTCTCGGCGAAAACGTGGTGCAGGGGGCGGTAAATCCGGACGAGTACTTTGTCTTTAAGCCCACCCTCAAGCAGGGCAAGCGCCCGATTCTGCAACGGCGCCTGGGCAGCAAGGAAGTCAAGATGGTTTACGACCTGGGTGGGGGCAAGGACACCAAAAACGTGCCGGTGGCGGAGCCCGATCGCAAGAAATTCTGCCTCAGTGACGATGAAGTGCTGACCCTGGCTCAGTGGGCCTGCATTATCGAAGACCACTACAGCGCTCGCCGGGGCAAAGAAACCCCCATGGATATTGAGTGGGCCAAGGATGGCATTACCGGCGATTTATTTATCGTTCAGGCCCGTCCAGAGACCGTACAATCCCAAAAAACCAGTAACGTGCTGCGCAGCTACCGGCTCAACGGCCAGGGGCAGGTGCTCACCACCGGTCGGGCGGTGGGGGAAATGGTGGGGGCGGGCCCGGCCCGAGTAATTCTCGATGCCCACCGCATCGCCGAATTCCAGGATGGAGAGGTACTGGTGACTAACAAGACCGATCCGGACTGGGAACCGATCATGAAAAAGTCCAGCGCCATCATCACCAACCAGGGGGGGCGCACCTGCCATGCCGCCATTATTGCCCGGGAAATGGGAATTCCGGCCATCGTTGGCTGTGGCAATGCCACCGAGGTGATCCACACCGGTCAACCGGTGACGGTCTCCTGCGCTGAAGGGGAAGCGGGTAAGGTCTACGCCGGCCTGGTACCCTTTGAGGTGGTGGAAACCCCCCTGCAGGACCTGCCCCGCACCCGCACCCAAATCCTCATGAACGTGGGCAACCCGGAGGAGGCCTTTAGCCTGGCGGCCATCCCCTGTGACGGAGTGGGGCTGGCCCGGCTGGAGTTCATCATCGCCAACCATATCAAAGCCCACCCTCTGGCCCTGCTGCACTTTGATCAACTGCAGGATAGGGCCGCCAAGTGGGAAATTAGCCAGATCACCGCCCACTACCCAAATAAACCCGACTTCTTTATCGATCAGGTGGCGACGGGGGTCGGCATGATCGCCGCCGCCTTCTACCCTAAGCCTGTGGTGGTCAGGCTCTCAGACTTTAAGAGTAACGAGTATGCCAATCTACTGGGGGGAAGGGAGTTTGAACCCCACGAGGAAAACCCCATGATCGGATGGCGGGGGGCCTCCCGCTACTATGACCCCAAGTATACCGAGGCCTTTGGCCTGGAGTGTCGGGCGATTAAGCGGGTGCGGGATGCCATGGGGCTCACTAACGTGATTCCCATGGTGCCCTTCTGCCGTACCCCCGATGAGGGGCGGCGGGTGCTGGAGACCATGGCTAGCCATGGCCTACAACGGGGAGAAAATGGCCTGCAGGTCTACGTCATGTGCGAAATTCCCAGTAACGTGATCCTGGCGGACCAGTTTAGTGAGGTCTTCGATGGCTTCTCCATCGGCTCCAACGACCTCACCCAACTCATCCTGGGGTTAGACCGCGACTCCGCCCTGGTGGCATCTATCTTTGACGAGCGCAACCCCGCCGTTAAGGCGATGATTCGCCAGGTGATCGGCACCGCCAAGGCCAACGGTCGCAAGATTGGCATCTGTGGTCAGGCCCCCAGCGATTACCCGGAGTTTGCCGCCTTCCTGGTGCAACTGGGGATTGACTCCATCAGTCTGAACCCCGATACGGTGCTCAAAACCCGCCTAGTGATCGCCGGTGCCGAGTAAAGCAAAGCTTAGCAGGGTATCCTATAGCTCTGCTATAGGATACCCTGCTAAGCCCACCTAAATCACCGTACCATCGGCAATGGTGGCATTTTTGAGGATAACGACAATACCGCTACGAATGTAAAAGCCCAGATCCTCTCGCTC
>JBEIUS010000126.1:0-10384 GCA_040374235.1 Leptolyngbya sp.
GGGGGGTGAGTCGGGGGGTGATTGCCGCTATGGCCTGTGGCATCTATGAGCTAGGACGTCGCGATAGTGAGGCTTCGGGCTAGTCGCCAGGGGCTTTCTGCCTGGTTAGCCACGACTCCCCTGGGTCGTGCTCCCAATCCGGCTCAGGTAGAGGATTCTCTTCTGCTGCGAAGTCTGGTGCAGGGGGTGGTTAGTGTGGGCATTCTCTCGGTGCTGGTGGCCGCTACCGGAGTCACCCAGATCTCCTGGTTTAATGTGCTGGCTATTCCCCTTAGTGCCCTGGGAGCCTACTACAGTTGGCGGCGGCGGCGGCAGAGTAATGCCCTGGTGAAGGGCCTGATCGCTCTGGGTATGGTGCTGGCCCTGATCTGGTTCTTTAGTCGGCTACTACCCCAATCAGGGGATACTCGGATTTTGCTAGCGGAGCTGTTGCTGCAGCTGCAGGTGCTGCACAGCTTTGATCTACCCTGTCGCAAGGACCTGGGCTACTCCCTGGTGATCGGCTTGATCCTGTTGGGGGTGGCGGCCACGGTGAGTCAAACCCTGACCTTCGCCCCCTTGTTAATACTGTTTCTACTGCTAGCCCTACCGGTGTTGGCCCTGGACTACCATTCCCGCCTGGGCCTACCTCCCCAGGCCTGGCGATCGCGTCCCCCCCGCCTGGCCCTGGGGCAACTGTTCGGCCTGTTTAGCCTGATCCTCTGTCTGGGCCTGGTGATTTTCCTTGGTCTGCCGCGGCTGCCGGGTTACCAAATTCAAAACTTTCCCGTCAGCGCCAGCCTCGATACCCCCGCCGGGTTTACCGGTCGCACCATTATCAACCCCGCCTATGGCCAGGGTAACCAGGACTCCTCCGGGGAGTCCTTCACCGCAGACAACCAGGGCTCTATCCAGGGCCAGGGTAACCTGGAGGGCCCCGGGCAGGTGGATAGCACCGCCTACTATGGCTTTAACCCCCAGATGAACCAAAACCTGCGGGGGGTGATGACCCCCCAGGTGGTGATGCGGGTCCGGTCCCAGGCGCCGGGGTTTTGGCGGGTGATGGCCTTTGACCGCTATACGGGCCAGGGGTGGACCCTGGGCTCCCCCGATCAGGTACAAACCCTGCAACGATCGGGGTTTTCCTACCAGACCCTGCTGCCCCTGGAACCCAGCCTGGCGGTCAGTCGGCCGGTGGTGCAGACCTATACCCTGGTGAATAATTTCCCCAACCTGGTGCCGGCCCTCTCCCAACCCCGGGAGCTGTACTTTCCCACCCGGGAGGTCGCTCTGGATAGCCAGGGGGGGCTGCGATCGCCCATCGCCCTGGAGGCCGGCATCACCTACACCGTGGTTTCCCAGGTGCCCCAGCGCGATCGCAGCCAGCTGCGCCAGGCCCGTCGCTCCTACAGCCCGGCGGTGAAACGGCAGTATCTGCAGGTGCCAGAGCGGATTCGCCCGGCGGTGCAGCGCCAGACTGAGGCCCTGCTGGCCCGCTCCCCCAAGCCCCTGGCGGATCCCTACGAACAGGCCCTATTCCTGGCCCAGACCCTAAAGCAGAGCTACACCCTGCAGCCCGACCTGCCCTTCTTTGGCCCCGATCAGGACCTGGTGGAAACCTTTCTGTTTAGCACCGGCGGGGGCTATCCCGACCACTTCGCCACCGCACTGACGGTGATGCTGCGATCGATTGGCATTCCAGCCCGCCTGGCGGTGGGGTTTGGGGAGGGGCAGTTTAACCCCTTTACCGGTTACTATGTGGTGCGCAACACCGATGCCCACGCCCTCACCGAGGTCTACTTTCCCCAGTACGGTTGGTTTGGCTTCGACCCCATTCCCGGCCATGAGGTGCTGCCGCCGGCGGCCCAACCGGGCGAAACCTTTAGTACCCTGCGGCGCCTCTGGCACTGGCTGGCGGGGTGGTTACCCTCCCCCCTAACCAGCGGCTTGCAGGGGCTGGTCCAAGCTCTAATAGGGTTGGCGAGCCGGATCTGGTCAGGGCTGGGGGGAGGCTGGCGGACCGGGTTGGGCAGCCTGGCCCTGGCCCTGGGGGTGGGACTGGCGATCGCGGCTATCCATCGAGGGCTGGGCCTGGCCTACCAGCGGTGGCGGTTGAGCCAGCTCCCCCCCGTGGAACGAATTTATCAACAAATGCTGACCTGGTGTCAGGGCCAGGGGCTGGCCCGACACCCCGGTGAAACCCCCCTGGAGCATAGTCAGCGCATTGTCCCCCAGCTGGGTGTTAACCAGGCTAAGGCCCTACAGGCCCTGGTCTGGGGCTACCTGGGCTGGCATTATGGGGGAAAGGTCCAGAATTCAACCGATTTAACCGCAAATCTGACCGTTTTGCGCCAATCCTCCCGGCGGTTAATCCGTCGCCCACCGGCCTACCGTCCCCCCACCTAGGCCGCCACCGGCGAGCCAGAACCCTGACCCAGCCGTAGTTTTCATCGATTCACTGTGGCCTCAGGTGCCTGGCCCAATCGATAGGGGGGCGGGGAATTGATTTTCCAGGGCTTTCCGGTATGCTCGATCTCATCCACTTCTCCCTATCCCCAGCCCGCCGTGAGCCTCAAAACCCTTGTCCAAAACTCCCTCAAGTCTCTACACCTCAGCGGCTCCAGTGGTGAGCCCTTCTCCCCAGAGCAGTTTGATGCCGCTGTGATGACCACCTACAGTCGCTTTCCCCTGGCCCTGACCCGGGGGCAGGGCTGCTATGTCTGGGATGATCAGGGCCGGCGCTATCTCGACTTTGTTGCCGGTATTGCCACCTGCACCCTGGGCCATGCCCACCCCGCCATGGTGGCGGCGGTGAGTCAGCAAATCCAGACCCTGCACCACGTCTCGAACCTCTACTACGTGCCGGAGCAGGGGGCCCTGGCCCAGTGGCTGGTGCAGCACTCCTGTGCCGATCGAGTATTTTTCTGTAACTCCGGGGCGGAGGCCAATGAGGGGGCGATTAAACTGGCCCGCAAGTACGCCCACACCCGCCGGGGGGTGGCTAATCCGATCATTCTCACCGCCCGGGCCAGCTTCCACGGGCGCACCCTGGCCACGGTCACCGCCACCGGCCAACCCAAGTACCAGAAAAACTTTGACCCGCTGATGCCCGGCTTTGCCTACGTCACCTACAACGATATCGCCGACCTGGAGGCGACGGTGGCGGAGCTGGATCGGGACCAGCCCCAGGTGGCGGCGATTATGCTAGAGGCGCTGCAGGGGGAAGGGGGGGTGTGCCCGGGGAATGGGACCTATTTCCAGCGCCTCCGCCAGCTCTGTGACCAGACCGGTATTCTGTTGATTCTGGATGAGGTGCAGGTGGGCATGGGCCGTACCGGCCGTCTCTGGGGGTACGAAAACCTGGGAATTGAGCCGGATATCTTCACCTCCGCCAAGGGGCTGGGGGGGGGTATTCCCATTGGCGCCACCCTCTGCAAACAGTTTTGTGACGTGTTTGAGCCGGGGGACCATGCCAGTACCTTTGGCGGCAACCCCTTTGCCTGCAAGGTGGGGCTAACGGTCTGCCAGACCCTGGAGGCGGAGAACCTGTTAGCCAATGTGCAGCAGCGGGGAGAGCAGTTGCGCTTTGGCCTACAGCGGTTGGTACCCCAGTATCCTGCCTTGCTGAGCGAGGTGCGGGGCTGGGGCCTGATCAATGGCCTAGTGTTGTCACCCCAGGCACCGGTGCAGGCGGGGGATGTGGTGAAGGCCGCCATGGCCCAGGGGCTATTGCTGGTGCCAGCGGGGCCCCAGGTGGTGCGCTTTGTGCCCCCCCTGATCGTCACCGCCGATCAGGTGCAGGAGGCCCTGATGGCCCTGGAGAAGGCCCTGGCCGTCCTGTAATTAAGGTTCATTGCGGTGCTATCTGCTGTCTCACCCAGGTGCGAAATTGCTGCTTAGCCGCCAGTTCCCCATTTTGTTGACAGGCGGCCACCAACCTCTGCAGGTTGTGGCCTCGATGGTGGGAAACGTGGGACTGGCCTTAAGCAGCTGGTAGTGATCTAAATAATGGGCAGAGCGAGACTCGAACTCGCATGACCGTAAGGCCGCCACATTTTGAGTGTGGTGCGTCTACCAATTTCGCCATCCGCCCGAGGATGAATTTTCATTATACCCAATTGGGTTAGCTTTCACCAGAGCGAAGTACTCCGGACTGCTGGACCAGCGATCGATTTCCCGCGCCCGCAACACCGGCACCGGGTGGGTCAGGTCCTGACTGCGGAGCTGTTTGAGGACCTGGCCTAATTGGCGATCGCTGATGGCATCGTAGGCTCGGGCCTGGTCGAGAAAGGCCTCCAGGTTCAGCTGATGGGCCAGACTGGGGGAGCCGCCGCAGAGCTTCATCAACACCGAGGCCACCACCCGGGGATCTTGACTGACCAGCAGAGCCGCCCGATCGCAACTCAGTTCAGCACAGCGCACCCACTCCATCATCTGGGTTTGCAGGGTTTGGGCCAGTTGCTCCCCCAGGGGCAGTTGGCCAGCGGCCAGGGTAAGTAAATTAGCCAGGGTCAGGTAGAGCCCGTGGTCACACTTGAGGTGGCCCAATTCATGGGCAATCACGGCCTGTATCTCAGCGGTGGTCAGCAACTCCACCAGGGCGGTATGGATGACAATAAAGGGGCGCCTGCCCCGCAGGGCAAAGGTGTAGGCATTAGCCACAGGATGTTGCCGCAGGTAGAGCTCCGGCACCTCCATATCAAGCACCTCACAGGCCTCCACCAGGGCCTGGTGCAACTGGGGGAGCTGGCGATCGCTAATTCGCAGACTGGAGGCAATGTTTTCCAGGTAAAAAAACTCCTCCGCCACCGGCGCCATCACCAACCGCACCGCCATCTCCAGCCCCGGCAACCGTTGTAGGGCTTCAGTAGCCTGCTGGTCCAGCGGATGGCGAAATCGGGCAGCTTGTAACCCAAATAAGGGAATTTTACCAGTCATGGGCAAGTCTATAAGAATGGCAAGCCCGGGAAAGCCCCAGAAATGGAGTCTAGGCCAGGGTAAAATCATCATAGCAAGACCCTGCTTTAGGTATTCCTCTTTGATCGAAGTGGAGTAGAAACGGTCCTTAAAAGGAGGTGAGGAGTCAGAACCCAGGGGTCAGGAGAGGTAGGTTAACTTGCGCCAGAGTCTACCATTGACTTCTTTTAAGGAACCCACAACCAAACAAAAAATTCAATAAATTAGGCATCCAGGCTCCTAAAACTATCGGAATTACACCCACCATAGCCAGACTTTGAGAGACAAACTGCAGGGCATAGTAAGCGAATATCACAATGGCAGAAACACCAAAGTTATTCACCTTGCCGACACTTTTTAATGCGGCTCCGACGGATGTGCCTAAAAAGGTAAAACCAAGGCATGAAAAGGGCAGTGCATATCTTTCTTGAATGCTGAGTCTAAGCTGACGGACATGCCTAATGTTTCCCATTTCCTTTATAATCGTTAATCGACGATGGAGTTCCAGGATATTCATTTCCCGATTATCACGATAGTCATTCACGTAATCCAACAGTCTCTTAGTTAGGTTGACTGACAGCTCTTGAAAAGAGTTTATGTCAGCATAATAACCGTCAATAGCTAGAACATATTGATGTCCGGACTCCATTTTCCAAGTCTGGCCTATCCCATCCCACTTTGCATATTTAGAAACCAGGATCTCCCTTAAGGCATTATTCCTATATTTAACTAAGGTTACATCCTGCATCTCCCCATTCTTGAACCGACGGGCAAAGAATAGAAAATCTAGATCTGATTCAGCTTCTTCTGATAGGTGCTTCAGATATACAATATCTTTTCTATTGTATTTAGCCATTTTTGAGCGATCTATATTCCACTCACTTTCTAGTAATGTTGCCGCCCTCAAATTCGCTGGAGGCACTACTATTTCCTGAAAAACAAACATTACACCTGAAACCAGTAAACTAATCATGAATACTGGTATATAGGCTCGATTAAAGCCTATACCAACAGTTCGAAAAGCCGTTATCTCATCTTTCGACGATAGATCGCTAAAGGTAATCAAGCTGGCCATCAACAACGCAAGCGGCAGACTAATTACAAAGAAAGCAGGCAACTTAAAAAGATGGACATAAACAGCTGTTTCGATAGGAATACTGCTGGTAGCAACGAACTTAATTTGTTCAAAACTAATACCAATCAGCTCTCCAAAGACAGTAAGAATAAACCCACTAAAAATGAGGGGAGGGGTAAATCGTTGGATGAGATAACGGTCTAAAAGGGAAACTCTCTGGAAAACTGTTTGCATGTCAGGGAAGGGGAGCATAAAGGTTCCCATCCCTCTACCTTCGGGGAAAGATCAAGGACTAGGGCTATTTAAGCAGGGAGGGATGGGAATCTTTCCATTACAAGTCATTTAAAGACCTAAGGGTCTTAACTCAAGTTACTCTATAGCGGATTTCACCTGAATGAAGTACACGGCAAGAACCACTGAGAAGATTTGTATCTCACTGAACCGAGAACCGCTATAGTCAAAACTAGACAACAATAGCGGATAAAGTATAGGAACCCGTAGCATCAGGTTCGAGGGTCTCTACGGAAATTCCATAGGAAATACCTGCTTCTAAAGTGAAGGTTGCTTGGGCTTTTACTGGTGCTTTACTACTCAGACCCAATAAATCACTTAAGGAGGAATCTTCAATTTTGGCTGTTGCCTCCAGAACCTTGCCAGTGACAGTGTTGAAAACCATTATCACTGGGGTAAAGTCAGAAGCCACGGCAACGGTAAACTCCTGACCAGCTACTAAACCACCTACACCTACTTTAATCTCGTGACCCAGCAGGTCATCGGTAAATTCATCATAGTAGAAATGTTTATTAGGATTACAGCAGTAGAAACTATCATTGGTGGTAATTTTACCTTCTAGAGCAATGTAGGGAAATGCCTCACCTCCATAGGTAAGGGTGGCAGTGCTTCCAAATCGCTGAATCTGAAGAAAGTAATCCTGTCCTGGTTGAAGATGGGACTGGGTACCTGGAGCCTTAGCATCATCAATAAACACACGGGGCAAGGCGAATGAGAAAGATTCCCCGGGCAATAAAGTTGTAGGATCGAAAAGTATAGGATCTGCGATAGTCTCATTCAAGTCAAAGATTCCGTTGCGATTGAGATCTTGGCCAAGAACCATAACAACTGAACTAGTCAGCGTTAACAAATTGACTAATGAGCCAAACCCTACCGAGCCAGTGTCAGAGCCGTAGTTGGGTGTAGAGAAGTTGTACTGATCGAATTGATTAAGACCATCAAGTTTATTACCAAACTCTAAGACATTTCCAAGAAGCAGTTGACCGACAGAATATGTGGCCATTAATTTAATTCCTCATTATTTAGTGTAAGAATTGATTCCCCAGGGAGGATTGACTTTAATTAAAGTAAGTCGTCGCACTTAAAGCTTATAGAGCTTCAAATAATTATAGTCGTGGAAAACCGAAGTATTAAAAGTCGCTTGAGCTCTAAATACAATAATGAATAGGTTGACTCTATAGACCTTGTCTAACCGAGCAACGCTCTTGATTGGTCGGACAATCCTCAGGTTGATTGCTAGAGCTATTTCCGCTGCAGGCTCCGATCACCATAAACAAACAAAACGCAAGCAAAAGCTTAATTTTTAAGAATTTTAAATAACTAAACCGATGCATATAAATATCTCAAATACACTATAAAAGCTATTGACACAACCTAGCATAGCAGAAACCTTGCTGAATACGCAATGCGGCTGCCCAATTGGGGTAGATATAACTTATAAATTTATAATAAACTGACTCCAGATCAAAAACTCATTTTTTCTTTAAAGAAATTTCGCGATCTAGGGGGGCTCAAGGTTTGTGATGGTTCTCGCTGGCGTCAGGTAGACTTGGATGGCTAAGGCTAACCTGGCCAAAATCCCCCCACCCTAGCTTTTAAGGTGGCATAGATGCTGGGGTTCCTAGTATCTACCATTCGGCGATAGCAGAGCCCCTGGGTTGGACTGACCGATCCATGTCCCAGATTCGAGACACCAACGGTAAACTGTCTATATAAATAAGGTTTCATCCCCCAGGTTTTTGCCATGACGGCCACTCTTCCTACCTTGCCCACCCTATCTGCCCAGTATGATCCCACCCTGACGGAAGGCAAATGGCAGCAACGGTGGGAGGATCACCAGGTCTTCAAAGCCAACCCCAATCACCCAGGGGAGCCCTACTGTGTGGTGATTCCGCCCCCCAATGTCACCGGCAGCCTGCACATGGGCCATGCCTTTGAGAACGCCCTAATCGATACCCTGGTGCGCTACCAGCGGATGGCGGGGCGAAATGCCCTATGGCTGCCCGGTACGGATCACGCCAGTATTGCCGTGAGCACCATTCTGGATAAGCAACTGCAGGGGGAGGGGGTAAACCGGGAGGAATTGGGCCGCGATCGCTACCTGGATCGGGCCTGGCAGTGGAAGGCGGAATCCGGTGGCACCATTGTTAACCAGCTGCGCAAGCTGGGGGTGTCGGTGGACTGGTCCCGGGAGCGGTTCACCATGGACGAGGGTCTCTCCCACGCCGTCCTCACCGCCTTTACCCAACTCTACGAAGAGGGGTTGATCTACCGGGGCAACTACATGGTCAACTGGTGCCCCGCCAGCCAGTCGGCGGTGTCGGAGCTGGAGGTGGAACAAAAGGAAATCGACGGCCACCTGTGGCACTTTCGCTATCCCTTCAGCGATGGCTCTGGCCACCTGGAGGTGGCCACCACCCGCCCCGAAACCATGCTGGGAGACACCGCCGTGGCGGTCAACCCGGCGGACGATCGCTACCGTCACCTGGTGGGCAAGACCCTCACCCTACCGATCCTGGGTCGGGAAATTCCGGTGATTGCCGATGACTACGTCGATGCCGCCTTTGGCACCGGTTGCGTCAAGGTCACCCCGGCCCACGACCCCAACGACCTGGCCATGGGGGAACGTCACCACCTGCCCCTGATTACGGTGATGAATAGGGATGGTACCTTGAACGAGGCCGCCGGTCCCTTCGCCGGGCTAGACCGCTTCACCGCCCGCCAGGCGGTGGTGCAGCGCCTGCAGGAGGAAGGCTACCTGGTGCGGGTGGAGGACTACCGCCACACCGTACCCTACAGCGATCGGGGGAAGGTGCCGGTGGAGCCCCTCCTATCCACCCAGTGGTTCGTCAAGATTCGCCCCCTGGCGGACAAGGCCCTGGATTATCTGGACAACCACCAGTCCCCCCGGTTTGTGCCCGAGCGCTGGACCAAGGTCTACCGCGACTGGCTGGTGAACCTGAAGGACTGGTGTATCTCCCGCCAGCTCTGGTGGGGTCACCAGATTCCCGCCTGGTACGCCGTCAGTGAGACCGGCGGGGAAATCACCGACCACACCCCCTTGGTGGTGGCGACCACCCCGGAGGAAGCCCAGGCTAAAGCCCAGCAACAGTTTGGCGCCGATGTGGTGCTGGAGCGGGATCCGGACGTGCTGGATACCTGGTTTTCCTCCGGCCTCTGGCCCTTTTCCACCCTGGGCTGGCCCGACGCCGGGGCCCAGGACCTGCAGACCTACTACCCCACCACCACCCTGGTCACCGGCTTTGACATTATTTTCTTCTGGGTGGCCCGCATGACCATGATGGCGGGCCACTTCACCGAGACCATGCCCTTTGAGACCGTCTACATCCACGGTCTGGTGCGGGACGAGAACAACAAAAAAATGTCTAAGTCCGCCAATAACGGCATTGATCCCCTGGTGTTAATTAACAGGTACGGCACCGATGCCCTGCGCTACACCCTGATTCGGGAGGTTACCGGGGCGGGGCAGGATATTCGCCTGGAGTACGATCGCAAAACCGACGAATCTGCCTCGGTGGAAGCCTCCCGCAACTTCACCAACAAACTCTGGAATGCCTCCCGGTTTGTAATGATGAACCTGGGGGGGCAGTCCCCGGCGGATCTGGGGGTGCCCGATCTAGATCACCTGGAGCTGGCCGATCGCTGGATTCTCTCCCGCTTTAACCGGGTGGTAGCCGCTGTGCGGGGTCACCTGGACCAGTACGGCATGGGGGAGGCGGCCAAGGATCTCTACGAGTTCATCTGGGGGGATTTCTGCGACTGGTATATTGAGCTGGTCAAGTCTCGCCTGCAAACCCCAGGGGTTTCTAAGCGCACCGCCCAACAGACCCTGGCCTTTGTGCTAGATGGCATCCTCAAGCTGCTACACCCCTTCATGCCCCACATCACCGAGGAGGTCTGGCACACCCTCACCCAGGTGGGGGATGACCAGTTCCTGGCCCTGCAGCCCTACCCCACCCCCTTTGCGGGGCTGATGGATGATCCCCTGGAGCAGCAGTTTAGCCTGCTGTTTAACACCGTGCGCACGGTGCGTAACCTACGGGCGGAGGCGGGCATTAAACC
>JBEIUS010000058.1:0-17149 GCA_040374235.1 Leptolyngbya sp.
AGTATCTTTGTAGGGTCCGGTTTTTAGATTAGTCGCAAAATCGGTTTCTTTAAATACGGTATAGACAATATTGCCCTGAGGATCAATCAGGAACATATCGTAGTAGCCAAATTTTTCGATGATGTTACGAAAGATGGGGTGATAACGGCCATGGATAGCACTATAGCGACTGCCATCTCGGGCCCGGTTAAGCCGATGTTTTTGGCCTACCGGGTAGGAGTTAGCGGCGATATAGTAGTATTGCAAATAATAAACCTGAGAAATATTGGGAATATAGGACTGCAAGAAGGGGGTCCCTTCCTGTACCTTAGCTAACCGCGACAGCAAGACTTGTTGGTAGTACTGAGTTAAACTGGCATTAGCCTGGGGGGGTGACGGCAACCTTCCCACATCCTCATAGGCGGCCTCGAACTCTGTCATGGCGTTAACAATGGCCGGGTTCTCGCTCAAGGTTTGGGTATGGTAGCGAATGGTTTTAAAGTAAGTCTCGATCTGGTAGGCCTTAGACGCTCGCACACTGGTCAACTGGCTAAAGACCCGATCAGTAAGGTTAATCTGACCACTGCGGTACCCCAGGTAGGCCGTAATCAAGGTAGATAGACCACTGACTGCTAACAGCATGATAATCAGCTTAGACTTAATGCTTAGTTGATTTAGGGATCCCATAGCGGCACGACCGTAGCAAAGAACATTGTTTTCATCCACCCCTTTAATTCCGTTATAGCCGTAGCCACCGGCAAGTGAACCGTGGCGAACCAGAACGCCTACCCAGTATTAGCTTTATCGATCAACTGTGTCCTCAGCGTTTTGGCCAAAGCTATATTCACAGCTATGGTTGTAGGCCTAGCTTAAAAGATTCTCGATCTTCAGACTATATTTCCTCAGGCAAAAGGGGCATCAGGTTGGCTGAACTACACAGGACCAACCCACCCTTGCCCTAACCAATCCGATGCGGTAGGGTACACTCTCTGTTCGCGTTATGGTTGGATCGATCAATCGTGTCCTAAGCGTGCTGGCCAAAGCTATATAATTCGGGCTGGATGATTGTCACGCCTGGGGAAAACCATGACTAAGTTCGTATTCGTCACTGGGGGAGTCGTCTCCAGCATCGGCAAGGGAATTGTGGCCGCTAGCCTGGGGCGGCTGCTCAAGTCTCGGCAGTACTCTGTTTCCATTCTCAAACTTGACCCCTACATCAATGTCGACCCGGGGACCATGAGTCCGTTCCAGCACGGGGAGGTGTTTGTGACCGAAGATGGGGCGGAAACTGACCTGGATCTGGGCCACTACGAACGGTTCACCGATACCGCCATGTCCCGGCTCAATAGTGTTACCACCGGCTCCATTTATCAGGCGGTGATTAATCGGGAACGGCGGGGGGATTACCAGGGGGGCACGGTTCAGGTGATTCCCCACATCACCAATGAAATTAAAGAGCGGATCCATCGGGTGGCTCGCAACACCAACCCCGATGTGGTGATCACGGAAATCGGCGGCACCGTTGGGGATATTGAATCCCTGCCCTTCCTGGAGGCGATTCGGCAGTTTCGCAAGGATGTGGGTCGACAGGATGTGCTCTACCTCCACGTTACCCTGATTCCCTGGATTGCCTCGGCGGGGGAACTGAAGACTAAACCCACCCAACATTCCGTGAAGGAGCTGCGCTCCATTGGTATTCAACCCGACATTCTGGTGTGCCGTTGTCAGTGTCCCCTGCCCCAGGCCATGAAGGAGAAAATTTCTGAGTTTTGCGATGTGGGGCCGGAGGCGGTGGTGACCTGTCAGGATGCTGGCAGCATCTACGAGGTCCCCCTGAACCTGGAGCGGGAGGGATTGGCTCACCAGGCCTTAACCATGTTAGCCATGGATCCCCGTTTCCCCCATTTGGAAACCTGGCAAGCCCTGGTGGAGGGTCTATCCAATTCCAGTCGACCGCTGAATGTGGCGATTGTGGGCAAGTACGTCAGTCTGAACGATGCCTACCTGTCGGTGGTGGAGGCCCTGCGCCATGCGGCGATCGCCCACCGGGCCAGCTTAAATATCCGGTGGATCAACTCTGAGGATTTGGAAACCGTCTCCCCCGGTGCCTATCTTAACGGCATTGATGCCGTGCTGGTGCCGGGGGGGTTTGGTACCCGCGGTATCCAGGGCAAAATTCGCACTATTCAATACGTCCGGGAAAATGCCATTCCCTTCTTGGGACTCTGCCTGGGGATGCAATGCTCGGTGGTGGAATGGGCTCGCCACGTTGCCCATCTGCCGGGGGCTGACAGCTTGGAGTTTGACCCCCATTCCCCCAATCCGGTGATTAGCCTGTTACCCGAACAGCAGGATGTGGTGGATTTGGGGGGTACCATGCGGCTTGGTCTATACCCCTGCCGTTTATCCCCCGATACCCTGGCTAGCCGGCTTTACCAGCAGGAGGTGATCTACGAACGGCACCGGCACCGCTACGAGTTTAATAACGCCTACCGTAATCTTTTCCTGGAGTCGGGCTACGTGGTCAGCGGCACATCCCCTGACGGTCGTTTGGTGGAAATCATTGAACTGCCCAGCCATCCCTTCTTTATTGCCAGCCAGTTCCATCCAGAATTCCAATCCCGCCCCAGTGCCCCCCATCCCCTATTTTTAGGTTTGGTGGAGGCTGCCCTGGGCCATGGGTCTAAACCCCTGGAGACCGATTTGCCCGATATCGCCCTGGCCAGCTATAACGGGACCGAGCTCAACTAGGACTAGGGGGCGTACCTTCGGCCAATTTAGATCAGGTTCTATTGGGCTGGGGCCTTCACCAGCTCTGCCTCCAGGACCAACAGTTTTTCGATCCGGGCTTCAGTGGAGGGATGGGTGGCAAATAGGGTAGCCAGCCCCTCCCGACTAAAAGCATTGACAATTAACAGGGGTTCAAAGGCCGGGTTGCCCTGCAGGGGCACCTGGCGGGCGCTGGCCTCCAGCTTTTGTAGGGCACTGGCCAGAGCGCGGGGGTTTTGGGTAAGGCGGCCAGCATCGGCATCGGCCTCAAACTCGCGGGTGCGAGAAATGGTGAGTTGAATCACCGTGGCGGCCAGGGGGGCTAGAAACACCGCCAACAGCAGGCCCAAGGGATTAGGACTGCGGCGATCGTCCTGGTTGTAGGCCATCCCATAGCTGGCCCACTGAGCCATATAGGCCAGGGAGGAAATCGCTCCACCAATGGTGGCGGCCACCGCCTGGGTGAGGGTATCACGGTTGAGAATGTGGGAAAGTTCATGGGCAATCACTCCCTCCAGTTCCTCTTCAGTCAGCATGGCCACGATGCCCTGGGTAACCGCCACCGCCGCATGGCTGGGATCACGTCCGGTGGCAAAAGCATTGGCGGCTGGGTTAGGAATCAGGTATACCCCCGGCATGGGAATCTCCTCCTGCAGACTCAGGCGTTCGACAATATCGTAAACCCCAGGGGCTTGATCGCGGGTGACTGGCTGGGCCCGATAGGCGCTCAGGGCAATCTTGTCTGAGAAGTACCAGGAACTGAAGTTGCCAAGGGCAGCCATCACCAGACCAATGATGATACCGGTGGGGCCGCCAATCACAAGGTAACCAAGGGCAACTAACAACCCCGATAGCAGGGCTAACAGCGCAAGGGTCTTGATCTGGTTCATGGGGAATCTCCTACAGAGGGATGACATCAGCCTAGGACTTAGGACCCTGGGGGTATACCGGGTTATGCCCCCAGGAGGCGTTGGCGGTCAGCCTTAACCGGCTAGGGTGGACAGCGCCTTCAGGGCTTGACTACCCAGATCAAAGGCCCGGTTGAGGGAGTTGATATTGTCCCCAACGGATTCCAGCACCTTGGTCAGGTTATTTTCATTGATTTTGCCGGTATTATCCGCTATGGCATTGACCACACTAGCCACTTGCTTGAGGGCATCCTGGTTTTGGTTCAGTTGCCGATGCACATCCCCCTTCACCGCCTTGAGCAGATTTTCCACGGCGGTTTCCAGACCCTCGTCAAAGGCTGCACTGTCCTGGGCTAGCCCGGTAAAGGTACTGGCCAAATCCTGCAGGGACTTCTTGGACTGGCTCACCTGCCGCAGAAGAGCCTGCCGATCGCTGGCGTCCAGGTTTGGATCAGCGGCCTTTTCTAGCTGGGCGGCCAGACTGTTCACAACGCCCTGGGCCTGCTTTAACGGGTCACCATAGCTGCCCTGGGAGGACTTAACGTAGCTATCCAGCACCGCAGACAGATAGTTTTGGCCCGCTGACACCACCGCATCATTGAGGGGGGCGGCCAGGGCCGAACCACCCATAGGGCTGATCACCAGCACCAGTAAGCTGGCCACAAAACTAATTAACGCCTTAGAAAAACTAACCTGCATGGGAATCTCCTGATGTTGCAACGTTACGAATCAACCCGGCCAGGGGTGCTAAGACTAACCTGGCTGGGTTGAGGGTGGGGTTAGATCTCCGCCACAGCCCGTTCAATTAGCCGACGGGCCAGGGTTTGGGTACCGGTGTGCTGGTAGTACTTAACCGATACATCCAAAAAGGCTCCCAGGTAGTCCAACTTGGTTTTAGACCCTTCGATAAAACCTCCCAAGTTATCGATCAGGCCACTCTGGGTAATGCTGTTATCGCTGACAAACCTGTCCATCCAGCCCTTGGTTGACTCAAAACTTTTGGTCATAAAGGTCAGCTTTTCGCCATTGTCGCTGCCGGGGATCTCAGCTTTGACCCCCTTAAAGGTGGGATTATTGTCTAAATCAGAGGGGCCCATGCCACCAATCATGGCTAGGGCTTTCGTGGAAAAGTCGGCACCCAGGGGAATAATGCCGTCGAAGCACACCAGGGCAGCCATGCGAATCAGGGATTCGTCCTTGTAGGCCCCCAGGGCGGACAGGAAGTCACCCAGGCTGTTACCGGGAATGCCACTGATTTTGCAGAAGGCCACCACTTCGGTCACCAGTTTCACAACCAGGTCAATGGTTTGGGCCTTTTCCGGTTTGGGGGTGATGTTTTTGAGAAAACCCAAAAAGGTATCCTGCCCAATCCGGTTGGCCAAGGCCGCTGCCCCTAACAGGCCGGAGGCGGAGTCAACGGTTTCGTAGAGCCACAGGGCGGTCTGATAACCCTGCTTTTTGTCGTTGAATAGGGCGATCGCCCGTTCACCGATCGCCTGTACCATGGCTGCATCGGTCTCCCCGGTCACCGCCTTGATGGTGTTATCGAACCCCACCAAGTTCTCCCACTTTCGGGGCACAAAGGTGTCCAGGGTCTTTAAAGCCCGCACCGTCAGGCCACCGGTGGGTAGCTTGTCAACAATTTCATAGATTTTTTTACTCACAGTTAACTCCTTTGTCCGTTATGAATCACCGACTGCAACTGAAAAGCTTTACCGTCGCTGGCTTAGACCGCAGGCTGCGGGCTGGGAGACAGCTTGGGCAGTTCCACCCTGGGTAACTTAAATCCTGGTTTTACCGTTGGAGTCGGTGTGGGGCTAGGGGTAGCCGGAGCCGCAGGGGTAACTGGGGGGGTAGGGGTTACCGCCTTAGCCGTTCTAGTTTTGGTAATCGCCCCCTTGAGTTGGGCCAGACCCTTCAGATCAAACTTCTGAATCCAAGACACCCGGTCATCCTTGGTAAAGGCAGGGTCACGGGAAAGTACCTTCACCTGGTAACGGTCATTCACTAAAATTGCCGTAGCAGTGGTGCCCTGATCGACGGCGGGATAACCGGAAATGCGATCGGTGACGCCCTCATACTTAGCCGCCGCCGTTGGTACGCTGGTGGTATCACTAATGGTAAGCATGGCTACAGTTACATCACCACGCTGCAGTTTATACTCCGAAAAACCTTTCTTTTCCTGGTAGGGAACAACTTTGTATTGTCCCTGGTCACCGGGGAAAAATTGATTGAGGGTGTCACCTTTTTCGGCCTTTCTGGCTACCGCCGCTGGGGCACCAAAGCCCGTTGTGTCCTTCTGGACCTTGTCATACTTGGAAGGAGCTGAGGCGCAGGAGCTAATCAGTAAGACTAGACAAACCATCAGGGGGGCAATACGCTTCAGCCAGCGAATATGGGGCATAGCAAACTCCTTAAGAGACAGTCTTGATCAAGGGAGTTCTGGACATACCAGGAGTAAGGCCGGTATCACCCCTGACCGATTAGTGGTTAAATGGCGCCACTTTACTCAAATGGTGCCTGTTGGGCACCTTGTCACAGAAAAATAAGACTCCTATAAGCCCACAACATTCGTTAACACAGACGGCCACAGAAAGTTTTGGGAAGCTTTAGCCCTGGGATCATCAGCCTGGAGGAAAACCCAGCCCTGGGCAGTGGTTGAGGGCATAAAGTTGCTGCTGCGCCACGGGCGACGACGGCTGTATGATGACATTTCGCAATATCACCCCAACACGTTCAGGGGGGCGAAGGCGAGCCAGAACACTTACCCAGCATTGACTTTGAACGATTAACCCTGTCCTAGCCGTTCTGACTAAAGTGGCCTCTCCTTACTGTGCCGTCTTCCCCGCTAGGAGCGGCACAGTAAGGAGAGGCCAAAGAGGTAACCTCTGACCTGGGTAACCCTGGCCAGAGCAAAAATGGCTAGATGGGGTCATCATTACCTAACATCAAATCGGTAGTTTGGGATATAAGATTGATTTATGGGGTTCTGTGTTTGAAAACACAGTTGAATAAAAATACATAAAAGTTTTAGGGTTGGTGTTTTGTGACTACCCCTGGCTCTAGGTCCTAATCATCGATTTGGAGTACTGAGGCTGGATCACTGTTGACGGGGCAGTCTGGGGGTTGCCTTGGGTTTTCTACTGTGATGTTTTCCGCTTTGTATCCCTGAACCTGTAGGACTCGCCCATCCCCCTAGGTTTTCCCACCCTCTACCGGAAGAGCTCGAAGCCATGGCCATTGCTAGCATTAATCCAGCTACGGGAGTTACCCTGCAGGTCTTTGAGGAGCTGCACCCTACGGCCCTACAGACTAAACTGAGCCAGGCCGATCAGGGTTTTGCCCAGTATCGTCACACCTCCCTGGACCAACGATCTACCTGGCTAAGGGCTGCTGCTCAGGTGCTGGAGGCTGACAAGCTGGATTACGCCCAACTCATGACCATGGAAATGGGTAAGCCCCTGGCGGCGGCGATCGCTGAGGTGGAGAAAAGTGCCTGGGTTTGCCGGTTCTACGCCGATCACGGGGCCGAGTTCCTGGCGGATACCCCCATAACCACCGATGCCAGCCGTAGTTTTATTCGCTATCAACCCCTGGGTCCAATTCTGGCGGTTATGCCCTGGAACTTTCCCTTCTGGCAGGTGTTTCGTTTCGCCGCCCCAGCCTTGATGGCAGGTAACGTGGGTTTACTGAAGCATGCTTCCAATGTGCCCCAGTGCGCCCTGGAGATCGAGTCTGTGTTTGAGCAGGCGGGGTTCCCCGCCGGGGCCTTTCAAACCCTACTGATCGGGGCGGATCGCATTGCTGAGTTGGTGGCGGACGATCGCATCAAGGCCGCCACCCTCACCGGTAGTGAACCGGCCGGGGCCAGCCTGGCTGCCGCCTGCGGTCGCCAGATCAAAAAAACAGTGCTGGAGCTGGGGGGCACCGATCCCTTTATCGTCATGCCCAGCGCCGATCTGGAGACCGCCATCACCACCGCCGCCACCGCTCGCATGCTTAATAATGGCCAGTCCTGCATTGCCGCCAAGCGTTTTTTGGTCCACGAGGCGATCGCCGACCAATTTGAGCAGGGGCTAAAGCAGCAGTTTGCCGCCCTCCAGGTGGGTGACCCCATGGTGGCTGGGGTTACGGTCGGGCCCCTGGCCACCCCCAGCATCGTGGCGGAGTTAGACCAGCAGGTACACGCCTGCCTGGATCGGGGGGCGATTGCCCTGATCGGCGGTAGCATCCCCGCCCTTAAGGCCCAACTGCCTGCTGAGCTGCAGGCTGGTAACTGGTTTCCCCCCACCATCCTGACCCAGATTCCCCCGGGCACACCAGCGGACCAAGAGGAATTCTTTGGTCCCGTGGCCCTGGTGTTTCGGGTGCAAAACCTGGAGGAGGCTATCCAACGGGCTAACGCCACTCCCCTGGGGTTAGGGGCCAGTGGTTGGAGTCAAGACCCGGCCGAGCAGGAGCGCCTGATCAGCGAACTTGAAGCGGGGGCTGTCTTTATTAACGGCCTGGTCAAGTCCGATCCACGCTTACCCTTTGGGGGCATTAAACGATCCGGTTATGGTCGTGAGCTTGGCGTGGAAGGTATGCGTGAATTTCTGAATATCAAAACAGTTTGGGTAAAGTAGAGTAATCCTCTAGCCAAGGGTCCTGCTCCGTTCCCTGAAGCACCCTAAAGTAATCCAACCAACCAGAACCTCAGATGAACACTGCCGAACTATTAGTAGCTTGCCTGGAAAATGAAGGCGTTGAGTATATTTTTGGCCTGCCAGGCGAGGAGAACCTACAACTCCTCCAGGCCCTGCGGCGATCGTCGATTCAATTTATTACCACCCGCCATGAGCAGGGTGCCGCCTTCATGGCGGATGTCTACGGTCGTCTGACCGGTAAGGCGGGGGTGTGCCTATCCACTCTGGGCCCCGGAGCCACTAACCTGATGACCGGCGTCGCTGACGCTACCCTTGATCGAGCTCCCCTGGTGGCGATTACTGGCCAGGTGGGTACTGATCGTATGCACATTGAGTCCCATCAGTACCTGGATTTGGTGGCCATGTTTGCGCCGGTCACCAAATGGAATGCCCAGATCGTCCGCCCCAGCAATACCCCCGAAATTGTCCGTAAAGCCTTTAAGCTGGCCCAGTCAGAAAAGCCCGGTGCGGTCCATATTGATCTGCCGGAAAACATTGCCGATATGGATGTGAAGGGAGTTGCCCTGCGTAAGGATAGCCAGGAAAAAACCTACGCCTCCCTCCAAAGTATCCAGCAAGCGGCGGTGGCTATTTCCCAGGCCACCAATCCGATCATTTTAGTGGGTAATGGGGCGATTCGGGCTCGGGCCAGCGAAGCCCTGACGGAATTTGCCACCCAACTGAATATTCCGGTGGCCAACACCTTCATGGGTAAGGGAGTAATTCCCTACACCCACCCCCTCGCCCTCTGGGCCTTTGGGCTACAGCAGCGGGACTTTATTACCTGTGCCATGGAGCAGGCGGATCTAATTGTGGCGGTGGGCTACGATCTGGTGGAATATTCCCCCAAACGCTGGAATCCTGACGGTAAGCTCCCCATTCTCCACATCAACCTGACCCAGGCGGAAATCGACAGCAGCTACATTCCCAAGGTGGAGGTGATTGGGGATATTTCTGACTCGCTGCAGGAAATCCTCCGTCGGGTTAACCGTGAAGGTCGCCCGGAACCATCTGCCCTCAAGATTCGCGAAGAGATCCGGGCGGACTACGAACAATACGCTGACGACTACGGCTTTCCGGTCAAACCTCAGAAACTGATCTACGACCTGCGCCAGGTGCTGGGGGCGGAGGATATTTTGATCTCGGACGTAGGCGCCCACAAAATGTGGATTGCCCGTAATTACCATTGCTTACGGCCCAATACCTGCCTAATTTCCAATGGCTTTGCGGCCATGGGTATTGCCATTCCTGGTGCCTTAGCGGCTAAGCTAGTCCACCCCAACCGTAAGGTGGTGGCTGCCACCGGCGATGGCGGTTTCATGATGAACTGTCAGGAACTGGAGACCGCCCGACGGATTGGTACCCCCTTTGTCACCATTATTTTTAACGACGGCGCCTACGGCTTGATCGAGTGGAAGCAAATGAACTACTATGGTGAGTCCGCCTTCATTCACTTTACCAACCCTGACTTTGTCAAGCTAGCGGAGAGTATGGGTCTGAAGGGTTATCGGGTGGAGTCTACCGAAGACCTGGCCCCCATCCTGAAAACCGCCCTGGAGGATACGGTACCCGCCGTGATTGATTGCCCGGTAGACTATAGAGAAAATCTTTTATTTAGCCAAAAAACTAGCCAACTCAGCTGTCTAATTTAAGAGAGCATTTAAAAAGCATTCAGCGGTTAAAACTGCTACTACACAAACCAAGTGCGTCGCCGCAGATTGAATAAAACCAAGGTTTTCAGTAACCTGTGTCGGTAGGTTTTCTCTCTATAGTCACGACTTCAGCCGTCAGACTGATAGAGAGGCAGGCTTTTAAAGCATCCTCTAATTGGTTTGCAAGGTTTGGATAGGACCTGCTTGTCTATTTTCTTGCTGGAGATAGTCGGGGGTTGATGGGTGGAAAGACACCCATTGATGTTGATCTCTGTCCCGTTGTAGGTAAATCTGAAAAAGTTTGGATCGAGGTTGCTGACGCCAGCCCGCCCCTGATAATCGATAGGTACCCCGCACCTGCAATACCGATTGGTGCTCGACCGTGGTCCAATGGTGCTCTATTATCTTCACCTGTCTTACTGTTACTGTGGCCTGAGGCTGAACTGGCAACTCTAGCTGATGGAATAGGATTGCCTGGGTTTGGTTGAGTTGACTAGCGATTGCTGATGCTACCACCGATCTAGGGAGGTGGGGATACATTAGACCGCACCCTCCCAAGGAAAAACAAAGAAATCCTACCAGCAGTAGCCGCAGGGGATTAACTGATCGCCATTTCACCATCTCCTGTCCTCAGTTCGATCAACTCTCCTTCTAGATTAGGACCTTAGGGTATGGGGAGCGAGGGCATCCCGAAGTCCATCCCCCAGTAAGTTAAAGGCCAGGGAGGTGATCACGATTAAAATTGCTGGAGGCCAGACCAACCAGGGCTGGAGCACCAAAATCGAAGCATTGGTGGCCAGAGTTAGCATATTACCCCAGGATGCATCCGGCTGTTGAATCCCTAACCCGATAAAACTGAGCACCGCCTCAGCCAAAATGAAGCCAGGAATTGCTAGAGTTGCGGCAATAATCCCATAGGTGGCCGTCTGAGGCAAGATGTGACGGACGATAGTATAGAGTGACCCTCCCCCCATCACCTGACCGGCCTGAACGAAATTTTGCTCCTTAATAGCTAGCACCTGACCCCGAATCACCCGGGCTAATCCAGCCCAACCCAACAGGGAGGTAATGAGGACGATCAACAAAAACCGTTGTACGCTAGTTAACCCTGGCGGCAAAACCGCCGCCAGGGCCACCAATAGATAAATGCCGGGAATTGTCATCAGAACCTCTACAAAACGCATTAATAGGGCATCAATCGTACCGCCAAAATAGCCAGCAATGCCGCCAATCACCATACCTAGAGGAAAGGAAATGGCAATGCCAATCAGACCGACGCTGAGACTGACCCGACTGCCATGGAGCAAGCGACTAAATTGATCCCGACTTTGTTCATCTGTACCCAGTAGGTTTATTTTGGCGGGCCCAGCCGTATCAAACAAATGTAAGTATCCCCGGGAATCTCGATGGAGTACCCGGAGGGCTGAGGGTTGGCTATAATCTACCTGGATTTGACGATCGCCTGTTTCCAGATTGACCGAACCTTGGGTGGTGGGATAAACGTGGGGAAAAAAAACACCGCTATTGGCATCACGCCAGTAGATCTGGGTGGGTGGCAGTAGGGATCCATTCATTTGAGTCTCATAGGGGCTGTAGGGGGCGAAAAAATTGGCGCCTAGGGCTACACCATAAAGACAAATCAGTAAGGCTGCTCCCAGGCGAGCCAGGGGATTAAGACTCAACTTCCGCCACCAAGCCATAGCTGTTCTCAGTTGTATAGTAAGGTTTTCTCATTCTCTACCATAAACACATTAGAGTGCAGGTTGGCAATGACTTGCTTACCTTGTTGAGTAAAGGAAAGATAGCGCAATCCATCCTGGATATAGGGGTGTACCCGCTGCCAGTAAAACTGGGGATAGTTGGTCCGTAAATCACCCGGGGTCCTGTATCCCAAGTGCTGATTCAGACCAGTTTCCTCGAACTCATAAAAAATCGCTGCAGTCTTTTTCAGATAACGGGGATCGCTGAGCTGGCCAATCAGGTCGGCTGCCCTGACCAGACCCGGAAAATTTCGGGTATCCTGATGGTCTTCCTCAGAAGGCACGGGGAAGCGGGTGAGCTCAATGTTTCGTTTGATTCGCTCCGCATTAATCAGTTGGTTGCCGCCAAAACGCTCCTCGATAAACTGTTTGCCGCGATCGACATGGTAGGGCATTAGGGCCGCGTCAGAGTTACCCGGTAACAGCATCACCATCTCCTCTCCCCGACCCGTGCTGTAGAGATGGTTACTTTCCTGGTCATGACGACAAACTCCCTTGACATAGCCAATGTCATGACATACCAGGGAAATAATCACATGTAGCCAGTCTTCTCCAGTGATACCGCCTTCACGCATGTGCTTGCCCCGCAAAATTTCCTGCCCCACCAGGGTCACCAGGATGGTGTGCTCAACGTTGTGATACAACGCGTCACTGTTAGCAATATTTTCTAGAGCCATGCTACCGATCCAGCCAATAATATCCTCGTACTGAGGGTTTTGACCGCCGTAGGTGCGCCGATAGCCAGATTGGAGATGGTTTACAAATTCATCAACCAAAACCTCCGTCGCATTAAACATGACCACCTCCCATGGGCCAAGGGTCAACCTGTACCAGAGTGATGAGTTGAAGGCCAAGCATAGGCTAAAACTAAGACGTTTAGAGTAGAACAATAAAACAGGTTCAAATAGTCAGGCCAGCCTGAAGCTAATTTTTCTGATCAAGAATCTGGCTTTATTACACCAGACCTCTCCACTTAGGGGTGTGACTCAGGTCAGTACAGTCGGTAAAAGATGACACCAGTGTTGACCCCTCCTGGAAGTTCCGGCTTTACGTCATAATAAGAAAAGTAATAATTCTCCACGTTTCTCCCCCCTAAGGATGCTGCCGTGCACGACCTTCACCCGCCCCAATCTCTGGAGATAGATGATGATTCCGTTCAGTCTAATGCTGCGGTTATGACCTATCACCAGGGGCCTCGACCCCTAATTTGGCCAAGCCTGCTGTTAGGATTGTTAGCCGGAGTTGGTTTAACCTTGGGGGTTACCCAGTTCTTGACTCGTAAACCAGCTCCACCGGAGTCTGTTCCGGCTACGGTCGTGCCCCCAGCTAGCCAAGTCGTGACGATCGCCGAGGTAACCTCTGCTGCCGTAGCGGAGACTCTGGCGGTGAATGGTACGGTAAAAGCCACGGATTTGTTATCGATTGCTCCTCAGGTGAGTGGCTTGCAAATTCGTCAGGTGCTGGTCAGGGAAGGAGATGGGGTGACGGTAGGACAGGTGTTGGCTCAACTGGATGACACCACACTACAGGCCGATCTACGCCAAGCCGAGGCTCAGCTAGCGGTAGTCCAGGCCCAGGTAACGCAACGGCAAGCTGCTCTGGCCCAAGGTCGGGCTAACTTGATGGAGGCACAACAAAACTTGAAACGGAGTGAGGCCCTGGCTAATCGGGGAGCGATCAGCGATCAGGAATTAACCCGTCAACGGACCCAGTTATTAACGGCCCAGGAGGCGGTGGGGCTAGCTGAGGCAGAGGTGAAAAGCGCTCGCTCCGGGGTTAGGGCTCAGCAGGCTGCCCTGGAACGGTTGCAAACCCAACTGACCCAAACGGTGGTTCGGGCTCCGGCAGCGGGTATTGTGGCCGAACGACGGGCCACGGTGGGGGATATTTCTTCTCCCAGTGTGGCTGTGGTTACCCTAATTCAGGATAACCAACTGAAACTGGTGGCTGAAATCCCTCAGGCCCAGCTGGATCGGGTCACCCCTGGGGCAGCAGTGGTGATCACTTCCAACACCGATAGTCGTCTGCAGCTTCGAGGGGCTATACAATCCATAGATCCGGTGGTGAATGCCACCACTCGCACGGCGCTGGTTAATATTATGCTGCCTGCTAATGACCTGTTGAAGGTGGGTATGTTTCTAAGGGCGGAGATTACCACTGCCGTCCGCCAGGGGTTAACAATCCCGGCGGCGGCGGTACAACCCCAGGCGGACGGTAGTAGTCGGGTGTTTCTCCTGGGTTCTGATAACCAAGTCACTACCCGAATTCTGGAACTGGGCAGTCGTCTACCGGCCAGGGGTGATCAACCGCCGATGGTGGAGGTGAGGCGGGGGCTACAGGTGGGAGACCAGGTCGTTACCACTGGGGTGGGGTTTCTCCAGGATGGGGATAGGGTTACCGTTAGCCCCTAGCGGTAGGCTAGAAAGGATAAGATACAGGTTCTTACCCTGGAGGTTTCTATGCTTACCCAAGCTTCTTCCCTGTCAACTGCCCCCGACCCTGTCATCTGGCGACAGGCCCGGGTTAGTCGCACAACGGGGGAAACCGATGTCCAGGTTAGCCTGAACCTGGACGGTACGGGACAATGTATCACTAATACGGGCATCCCCTTTCTCGATCACATGTTGCACCAAATTGCTTCCCATGGGTTGGTGGATTTAGAAGTTCAAGCCCAGGGGGATACCCATATTGATGATCACCACACCAATGAGGATGTGGGTATTACCTTGGGTATGGCTCTGCATCAGGCCCTGGGCGATCGCAAAGGTATTACTCGCTTTGGTCACTTTATCGCTCCCCCTGGATGAAGCCTTGGTTCAGGTGGTTCTGGATTTCTCTGGTCGGCCTCACCTCAGCTATGGCCTCCAGATCCCTAGCCAGCGGGTAGGCAAATACGATACCGAGTTGGTGCGGGAGTTTTTCGTAGCGGTGGTTAACCACAGCCAGATGACCCTGCACCTACGCCAATTAGAGGGCCTTAATTCCCATCATATTATTGAGGCAAGTTTTAAGGCCTTGGCCCGGGCCCTGCGCATGGCGGTAGAAATCGATCCTCGGCGAGCTCATTTGATTCCCAGTTCCAAGGGGGTGCTGTAGGGGGGAGTGGTCAGGGGTCAGTGATCAGGAGTCAGTTCTGCCACAATCTCTAATTACTGGCTAATTACCGCCCCTTACAGCGATAACCTAAACCCTTACCCAACTTATCCCTCCACCTCTCTATGAAATTCCCTACCCAACCTCTCTGCCTCCTGATCAGTTCCCTCGGGTATTGAATCAGGTATTAGGGCAATGGCAGGATGTACAAACCGGTAACACTGTACAAGAGCTCTCCCGGGTTCTAATGGTACTCTACCAAACCTCCACCGACAGCGAGGTCGCCATTGAAGCCATCCGGTCGGCCGACAAGTCTCAGTTTCACCAGGATACGGTAATGCGGATTGATGATAGTAATTGGGTGTCTTTCTAAGGGTTGAGGAAACAGGGGTTGGCAACCAAATAGACCGAAGAGACTGCCTGCCTAAGGCTTCATATCGAGATCCTTGCTATCCTTCCCACTCAGAAATCGATGAGCTACCGTTTCCGGTTGAATCGCCGATAAAATAGTGTGACCAGAGTCTGTAATGATAACCGCTCGAGTGCGGCGACCGTAGGTGGCGTCAACCAGCTGACCCCGCTCTCGAGCATCGTTAATAATGCGTTTGATTGGGGCTGATTCAGGGCTAACAATAGCAATTACCCGATGGGCGGAAACGATGTTGCCGAAGCCAATGTTGATCAGCTTGATATCCATAGCACTAGGATGTATGGCTTTGGCCAGAACGCTTAGGACACGATTAATCGATGAGAGCAAAGGCTGGGGAGACGTGCTGGGTCGCTGCTCCCCCTTGTACGGGGCTATGACTAAATTTTAACTTTAGACCGCATAGGTCTATGCTAGAAGCTAATCGGTGAACTAAGGTTAATTCCTCGCAAAACTTCAGCTTTCAGCCTGTCAATTAGAGCTAGCTCGGGATAGTTTTCCTGGGGATAACAACTTTATCCCTGATTGACTGACAAAACACGCACTGCCCTCTCCCAGAGCGGGAGAAGGGCTTGTGAGCCAGGTTTTTGGGTTGAAATCCCTTCTTCCACAAGGGGAGAAGGGATTTAGGGATGAGGGAAAAAGGATTTTTCAGTCAACCAGACTTTATCCCCAGGTAGGAGAGTAGAGTTATTCTGAATCAAAAAGATAACTATGGCTTCAGCTGGAACTGGGTGAATCTTGAAAATCGACGGAGGGTTCTGGATCTCCAGGCTGGTCAGTCAGGACTTCATTCTCTAAGACCTCCACTGCATCAATCCTTAGCCTGGCGGAGGAACTATCTGTGGGTTCACGGGGAGGAATTTCGATTACAGCTCGTTTTGGTTTAGGGGCTGTTAGCGATCGCCACAGATCTCCAATCCAGTCCTTCAAAGCTTGCCCCCGTTGTCTCCAGCTGAGGGGAGATCGGCGCTGTTGGCTGAGCCCGACCAGACCGGGCTCAGAGGTAGTGATCCCTGGCTGTGTTCCCAGCTTTACTGAGGACAAGGACTTCTGGGATCTCACCGCCTGGATTGAATCAGTTTCCGATATCGACTTCAGCCCTAGGTTAGGCGACTCCCGGCCAGGGGCGAATGCCCCTTCAGCCAGATCGTCTAAAAATTCATAATCTACCTGCTTTAGGGAGGAGGTTCGCAGTCCTCCTATCCCCTGGGTCTGATCAACGGTAGGAGAAACACTCCGAGCAGATCGGGTTATCCATCGACCCAGGGCAGTCTGGTTAATAAAGTCCTGCACCAACGTCAGGGTTTCGCGCCGCAGGTTAGGCCATGAATCACTGGTGTAGGGGGTTTGCAAGGCTACGGGTGTGCGTTTACGTCGTAGGATCAAGGTTTGCCAACCCAACCACCCCAATAAACTGACACTGGCGCCATGGCCGAGAAGTTCACTGGCATCCATCGATTCGGCTCCAAACCATAGCACCAAGGCGTAGAAGAATCCAACTCCACTCCAGAAAAAGTCGTGGCGCCGATGTACCTCTGGAAAGAAGAAAGCGGCTAGGTATAGAGTAAGGCTACCCAGCCCTGCCACTACCGCCAAACTATGGACTAATAGGTTAGTCAGCATAAGTCCTTCCCGTTAATTATTGAGTTTGGCTATGACAGTTAAAACTTGGTGGAGGCGAACAAGAACACCTACTCTGTCTTAGTTTTCACAGATCAACCCCGCCCTGAGTATTCTAATCAAGGCTATAAATCTTTTAGTGACTAGTCTTGCCCTAGGGTGTCTTCATCTTCGGTCTCTCGCCAGTCTGCGTCAATATCAATCGTCTCCAAACTTTCAAAAAGGGAAGAAATCTGTTGGCGTGACTGATTCA
>JBEIUS010000084.1:0-13730 GCA_040374235.1 Leptolyngbya sp.
ATCCTCGACAGCCCCGACCCCAAGAAAAAGGCCAAGGAAATCGAAATCAAGGTCGTCCAACGCCTCCGCAAACACAGCGGCAACCCCCGCTTCAAAGCCCTCTCCGAACGATTAGAGGCTTTGAAAGAACGTCATGAGCAGGGCCAAATCCACAGTGTCGCCTTCCTCAAAGAACTCCTTGACCTGGCCCGCGAACTGCTGGAGACCGAAAAGCAGACACCCCCCGAAGAAGAGGAAGATCGCGGCAAAGCCGCCCTTACGGAACTGTTCCAGGAAGTCAGCAACGAGCAAACTCCCAAGCTGGTGGAACGCATCGTCAACGATATCGATGAAATCGTCCGCCTGGTGCGGTTTGATGGTTGGCAAAGTACCAGCGCCGGTGAGCGAGAGGTAAGACAGGCCCTGCGGAAGACACTGCTCAAGTACCAGCTTCATCAAGATAAGGAGCTGTTTGAAAAAGCCTACGGCTACGTCAAACAGTATTATTGACGATGTCAGGATCAGAGGTTGTTTGAAAAGCCAAAGAGAGTCTCAGACTATACCTATGGAGTGGGACAATTATCGCAAAATTCAATATTTTGGCGGCCCCTTGGCGGCGAAATATACCTGGGACAACCCTTTTCAAACAACCTCTCAGGGCCAGCTCCAAATCATCGGTGGGCTGACCCGCGTCTGCGCCTGGAGTTTCCCGGCATCCAGGGCCAACCAAACCCATGGTTGATTCTCTTTGTTGTCGACAAATGACCACAGTTCATTCATCTGCACCGGGTTAGGTAGGCAACCACCACTGGCCAATCGGGAAAGGGTGGCTGACCAAAATGGATATGCTCCCCCCGAAAGCGATCGGCCCCGTTTTGAGTTCTTAAGATGGCAGAAGTAAGGCTACCCTAATTCCCTCTCGCCCTGGACCAGCCATGAGTGAATATCAATACTACGAGTTTCAGTCAATTGATCGGCCCCTGACCCCTGAGGAGCAGGCGGACGTACAGCGTCTGTCTAGCCGAGTGAAGCTGAGTTCGACCCAGGCGGTTTTTGTCTATAACTATGGGGACTTTCGGGCCGATCCAGAACAGGTGCTGACGCAGTACTTTGACATGATGTTTTACATCACCAATTGGGGCACCTGCCAAGTTCTATTTCGCTTACCGCTGACCTTAGTGGAGCCGACCTGGTTTCAGCCCTATTGTGTCCCCGATGCGATCGCCATACGCCTCACCCCAGACTATCTGATTCTCGACATCACTATCCAGGAGGAAGAAGGCACGGGCCTCTGGGTTGAGGGAGAAGGCTGGCTGCCCAGGCTATTGCCCCTGCGTGACGATCTCCTAGGCGGTGACCTGCGCCTAATGTATCTGAGCTGGTTAAGGGTCGCTCAGCATCTGGCAGGGGTTGACCTGCCAGCCGACCCCCTGGAACCGCCCGTACCCCCCAATCTGGGGCAACTGTCTCCAGCCCTGCAAACCTTTATCGAACTGGTTGAGCTAGATACGGACCTGGTGACCGCCGCCGCTCAGGCCAGTGGCCAACAGCAGCCTGAGGCCGAGGCGCGCCTGGAGGAGTGGCTATCCGCCCTTTCGGAGGCCGAAGTTCAGGATTTTCTGCTCAAGTTGGTGCGGCGTGAGCCCCATGTCGATCTCCAGCTAATCAACCGTCTTAAAGAACTGGCCCAGGCCGATGGGTCAGCGGCATTTGTAGCGGGTGCCGAGCAACGACCCCTGTCGGAGCTGGTTGCCACCGCTGCCATACTCAAGCAACAGCGCCAGCAGCAAGAACAAGCCGCTGCCAGGGCAAAGCGCCAGCGTCAATTAGAGATCCTGGCGCCGAAAGCCGCCCAAACCTGGGATCGAATTCACCAACTGATTGCTCTCAAGCAAGCCAAAGCCTACGACGAGGCGGTTGCTTTGCTGCAAGACCTGCGTGATCTGGCCGAGTTGCAGGGTCGCCTACCCCAATTTAGACAGCAACTGCAAGCCCTCAAATCCAACTACAGCAATCGACCCGCCCTGCTCCAACGTCTGCAATCTACAAAACTGTCTGGAACCCTTAGGTAATCAGCCTTTACCCTGTTTTTCACAGGCCATAGCCACCGGCACGGGGAACGACCGGCACAGACCCTCGACAAAAGTGTTGTCCAGGGCCCGACCACGCCCATCCTGACTGATTTGAGTCCCTCCTTGTAGTAAACAGTCGGTCTTTCGCCGGCTAGGCAGGTCTCATCGATAATCGCCACATCCGGACGGAAGGCTGTCCTAGCCATGCTGGCGGGACGCAGTAGGGGCCGCCGGGGCACCCCAAACCCTCTGGGCTGACGGCCAGCCCCAACCGGTCTATGCCGTGGGGCGGGATGGGGAGGATGGTGGCGATGGCCAGACCGGACAATCCGGCTATTGTGACCCCCAACCCCGGCAGGTGCGCCATGATCTACAGGCCTCCGGGGGGTAACCCAGGCCAGGTCTGGTTAATCAATCGGGAGCAACCCCTGGCGCCGGAAACCCCCAGTCAGGTCCTCTCCCTGGGGGAGGCCCTGGATCGCTCGGTGGCCCTATCGAAACACCTCTGGCAACCCCGGGGCCAGATCCTGGCCCTACTGGCGCCGGGGTCCCAGGTGGCCAGTGCTGGTCAGGAGTACCTAGGGCGGGTGGAGGGGGAGGGTCAACTGGTTTGGGCGGCACCCCGATCGCCCCAGACTCTGGGCTCCCTGGGAGTGACCCTGACCATCCAAGACAGCGGGGCGATCGCCTTTACCTTCCCTTCAGACCTGTGGGTGCTGGGGGAACGGAATGAAACCGAGATCCTCACCAGCTTCCGAGTCACCCAGGCGGTGCTGGCCCCGGATGCCACCCAATTGGCCTGGGGTAGCTGGAGTGGGCAAAACAGCTCCCTCACCCTGGCGGTGTTGGATCTGACTGGGGTTTCCGACTATGTCAACAGTGAGTTCCACCTTACCCTGGCCAGCCGGGACCCTCACACTGACCGGGGGGGCGACCGACGGTATCGAACCCGCTTCCAGGGACCCCTGCCCGCCCACCTGATCAGCCGGCAGCATAATCGGTTCGAGCTGGCCCTGGGGCGGCTACCCCTGGACCTGAGGGATATCCAGGGGGCTGATACCCGCCTGGAGTTGGTGGTCACTCGCTCCCTGGGGCCCTACAGCGCCACCTAAACCCTGGAATGGCGAGGTGAGCTATAACCTGGGCCAGGCGGTTACAGAGTTAGGGACTGGGGATTGGTTTCAATCACCTCCGCCAGGTCCTTGAGGAAGGCGGCGGCATCGGCCCCGTAGATAATCCGGTGGTCACAGGTGATGTTCACCTGCATTTGCCGCTTCACCCCCAGCAGACCATCGGCGGTGGCCACCACCGTGGGTCGAGCCCCGCCGATCGCCAGGATCGATCCCTGGCCGGGGGGGAGGATGGCATCAAAGTTGCTCACCCCAAACATGCCCAGGTTTGAGAGGGTGAAGGTGCCGGAGCTGTACTCCTCGGGCTTTAACTGTTTGGTGCGGGAGCGATCCACCAGGTCTCGCCAGGTGCGGGAGAGGGAGTAGATATCTTGCTGGTCAGCATTTTGCAACACTGGGGTAATCAAGCCCCCCCCATCCATGGCCACCGCCACGGCGACGTTGATGTTGGGCCGGTACTGCAGCCCCTGATCGGTGTAGGTGGCATTCAGCAGGGGATGCTTTTGCAGGGTCACCGCCACCGCCTTGGCCAGCAGACCGGTCATGGTCACCCCCTTGGACTTAATTTGCTGGTAGAGGGCATCCAGGGCATCGGTGATAATCGGGTAGCTAACGTGGAAGGTGGGCACCGCCAGACTGGCGTTCATATTGCGAATCACCGCCTGCTGCAGGGTATTGAAGGGCACCAATTGGCCCAGGGGAGCACTGCTGGCGCTGGTGGGGAGGGGCGCTGCCGCCACCGGGGTTGGGGCTGGCGCCGCCGGAATGGGGGCAGGGATAAGGGCGGCGGGACCGCTGGGGCTGACCAGTTGACCGGCAGCCCGCTGCACATCCTGGGCCACGATACGACCGTGGGGGCCACTGCCCTGCAGACCGGCCAAGTCCACCTTCAGGTCCTTGGCCAGTTTGCGAGCCCGGGGGGAAACCACCACCCGACCTGACCGGGGAGCACTACCGCCATTGTGCTCTGGCCCTGGGGCGGGTGCGACGGCGGTATCTGGGGTGGGGGCACTGGGGGCCGGGGCGGAGCTAGCCTTGCTGGCGGCCTGTTGTTGGGCAGTGGCGATTTCCGCTTCGGTTTCCGCCAGTAGGGCGATCGCTTCACCCACTGGGGCACTACCCCCCGCCTCCACCACGATAGCGGCCAAGATGCCTTCGTGGAAGGATTCCACATCCATGTCAGCCTTGTCAGACTCAACAATCACCACCGTTTCCCCCTTTTCCACCCGATCTCCCGGGGCCTTGACCCAGGAGACAATCTTGCCTTCGGTCATGGTGGAACTGAGGGCGGGCATAAAGACTTCACGAATCATGGGATGACTTCCGCGACGATGGTAGGGAGATAGGGGGGAAACCGACAACACTTCATTCTATACCGCCGGATGCCCCCCAACTAGCTCAGGGTGAACCGATCCCGCCCCGAGTAGACTGTAGCCTAAGTTCACCTGTCTCTCCTGGTTTCTGAGGGCTGACTCCTGCCCCCCTCTTGAGGGATCCTGGAATTTACGCCCTGTAGTACTAGGATTTAGAGCTGACCCCGAATTTCCTCAATGACGCCATCCTTGAGGAGAATTTCCACCTGCAGCTTTTGCACCAGGTTATCCCCCAGGCTAGCGCTGAAAAAGCTCTCCACTTTACCCTGGTCCACCTCGGTACCGAGATCGACAGTTTGCACCTGTTGCAGTTGTTGGAGGTTTTGATTTTTTTGCTGGAGCAGTTTGCTTTTATCCTGATTGAGCCGGTTTTGAACCTCGGCAATTTGCTGTTGAATGCCCAGGTTGCCCGGTTGGGTTTCCGCCTGTTTTTGCAGTTCCGTCATCATCCGTTGACCCTGCATTTCTAACTGCTGCAGCTGCCCGTCCATCTGGTTAATCTGGAGCTGCAGTTGCTTTTGGGCCTCCTCCTTCCAAAGGGGGGTGACCACCGCTTTAATGTTCACCACCCGCTTTAGCTGTAGTGCTTGTACGTCATTCATAGGAGTTTAAAACTGAATTAAGCAAGGGACATTGAAAATATTTACGGCGACCTGGGGGACTTCTCCGGAGGGTTTGGGTCCGTCGGCATAGAATTTGATAAATTCTCCGCTGGGATGGTCTTCCCGTTACTTTGCCCCAATCCAGGGTTTAGGTAAACATGGCCTCAATCATATCGCGATAGCGTTCCGTCACCACCGCTCGTCTCACCTTCAGGGTTTGGGTAAGCAGGCCGTTTTCGACTGAAAAGGGCTCCGATAGCAGTTGGAAGGGGCCAATCCGGTCATCGGGGCGGTAGCCAGGCCGGTCCTTCACCTGGCGAGTCAGTTCCCCTCGGATTAAGGTTTCCACCGCCGCATCAGTGAGGGGGATGGGGGTCAGCTCCGGTGGCGGCTCCCCCTCTTCGCCGGGCAGGGCTACCCAGCGGGATTGGCCGGCGGCCCAGGCCTGGAGGGCCTCCAGGTTGGGCACCACCAGGGCCCCCAGCGATCGCTGGTCCTGCCCCACTAGCATAATCTGGTCCACGTAGGGGCTGCGGATACAGGCATCCTCAATGGGCTGGGGTTCAATATTCTCGCCGTTGGTCAACACGATGGTGTCCTTAGCCCGGCCGGTCAGCACTACATTGCCGTCCTTACTCAGCCAGCCCAGGTCCCCGGTGTCAAACCAGCCATCCTGGTCGATCGCCTGGGCCGTGGCTTCGGGGTTGCGGTAGTAGCCCGCCATCACCTGGGGGCCCCGGGCCAGCACCAGCCCCTGGCCCCCCTGGGGTAGATCCCGGCGATTCTCGGGGTCAACGATTTTAATCTCCGTGAAGGGAATCGGTTGCCCCGCTGCCCCCCGCAGGTTGTGCCAGGCCCGCCGAGCCGATAGCACCGGGGCGGTCTCCGTGAGGCCGTAGCCCACCAGCAGGGGTACGCCGATAATTTCAAAGAAAACATCCAGGTGGCGGGCCAGGGAGCCGCCGCCACTAATCAACTGTTTCACCTGGCCGCCGGTGGCTTGGCGGACTTTATTGTAGACCAGCAGCCCGCCCAATTGGTGCAGGGGCCAGAGGGCCAGGGCTACCACCCCAGCGGTGAGGCGCTGCCCGGGGGAAATCTGGGGTTGGTCTAGCTTCAGATCCTGAAACCGCCATAGGTTGGCTACGTAGGCCTGACTCCAGCCCAGGCAGGTAGAAATCAACCGCTGCTTGGCGGGGGGTTGGTCGCGAAACTGTTTTTGAGCCCCGTCGTAGATCGATTCCCAGAGGCGGGGCACCCCCACCATATACTGGGGCCGCACCGCCTTCAGGTCAGCCTTGAGGTAACGGATGCTGCTGTAGGTTTGACTACAACCCCGGGACAGTAGGAAGTATTCGGCGGTGCGTTCAAAGCTATGCCAGGAGGGCAAAATACTCACCACCCGGTCCCCTGGCTGGGGTTGCACCACCACCTGCAGGGTATTCACCTGGTGTAGTAGGTTGGCATGGGTGAGCATCACCCCCTTGGGTTTGCCGGTGGTGCCGGAGGTGTAGATCAGGGTGGCCAGGTCCTGGCGCTGCAGGGCAACGGGGCTGTAGGGGTGGGCTTGGCCCCGCTCCATCAACTGGCGGAAGTTGTACCAGGGCAGTGGGCTCTGGGGCGGGTCTTCGTCGGAGAGCAGCAGACCAAAGCGGAGGGGTAGGTCCGCCAGGCGCCCCTCCAGCCGCCTCAGCAGGGCCAGGTTTTCTAGCACGATCACCGTACTCTGACTGTGTTCGGCAATGTAGCGCAACTCCTCGGTTTCAGCGGCCCCACTGCGGACCGCATCCATGGCCCCGGCGGTCATAATTCCCTGGTCGGCGATCAGCCAGCGATGGCTATTGTCGGCAAACAGGGCAACATGGGTGCCCACCCCCACCCCCAGGGTCTGTAGCCCCTGGGCAAAGGTGCGAATCGCCTGCCCCAGTTCGGTGTAGGTGAGGCGGGCGGCGGGTTGACCATGGGGATCATCCAGGGCGAGGGTGTCGCCAAACCGTTGGACCGCCAGGGGCCAGATCTCCGGTAGGGCCGCCAGGGCTTGGTAGGGGTTGGGTTGATCGAGGTAGGCGCGATCGCGCTGACGCACCTCTTCTAAGGCCAGGCTCAGGGCGGTCATGGGTAGGAATGGCTAGGGTTGCAGATAAACGGGGTCTAGGCTTCATCCTACCGCAGCCCGCTACCCCTGTCATGCTCGGGCTGCGGTATACTAGGGGGGCTATGGACCAATCCCACATTCAAGCCTACCTGCACCTGATTCAACAACTCCTGGCCTGCCCAAAGGGTGAGGAATGGATTGTTCTGCGTCAGAATGAAGGGCTGGTCACCCCCGATCTGGTGCAGGTGATGGAGCAGGTGGCCGCCCAGCTAGACCGCCAGGGTAATCCCAGGGAAGCCAAATTTCTTCACAACCTGGCCGGCCAGCTGCACCATTTATTTGTAGCCCAAACCCTCCCCACCGCTCCCTCGGATGAGCGGCAGCAGGCTTACCTGCAAGTGATTCAGGAATTGCTTGAATGTCCCCAGGGCCAGGAGGGGCAGGTGCTAGCCCAGCACCGCGACCTGCTCGGTCCAGGTCTGGTGCGGACCATGCAACAGGTGGCTAACCAATTGGCGACCAATGGTGATACCCAGGCGGCGGAGTACCTGCACCAGTGGGCCCAGGAGCTGGCTCGCCTCTGGTTAGAACAACAGGACTTTCAGCCCCCTGCCAAACCAATCCCTGCTGAGGTCCCAGAGGTGACTGCCGACCCAGGTGCCACTCCCCCTATGACGGCTCCCGTGGTACCCCCTACCCCCACCGTGGCAGCCCCACCGCCTGCGGGGGTACCTCCCAACCCCGACCTAGTCACCGATCTCTGGGCCAGTGAGGAGGACCTCCCCACGCCGGTTCCCCCACTGCCCTCTACCATCGGGCTGGCGGAACACCTACAGGCGCTAACCGCCGCCCTCACCCAACTTAACCAAACTCTACAGGCCCAAACCCAGGCTCCGGTTAACCCCCTGTGGTACATGGAGGTGTTGGAGCAGGCCTGCAGTGACGGTTGGCTGTTAACCAGCGATCAAGTCCAGCATCTAATTGGGGTGAAACCCACCTGCCCCAAGGGGGAGGATCACTTCCAACGGGGCTGCTGGGTGTTTGCGAAGGCTGGCAAGCTAGGCTCCCAAACCGCCTGGCAGGTGGAGAAACACCGCTGACCTAAAGCTCCTCCCCGAGGACGGTAAACCCTAGGAAATTATCGACAGAGAGGTAATTATCGTGGGTGCCTCCTGTTGCAGTCACCGGGAAGTTACCGGTAGAGTTTTCGCCTAGAAGGTGACCGACTCGGGTAGTCCCCACCTGCGGACTGTAATAGCTATAAGTTATCCACAGGTTGGGACAAGACTGTGGATAACTTCAAGGCGGCTAGGAAAAATCCTGACCATCATCCGATGCAGTATCGATCTGGTCAGTCTCCTTGGGACCGATTAGAGCGGTGGAAGTCAAGACTGGGAGGGCGTTCCAACTTGCACCCGCCCGCTGGCACCTGGCTATAGTTAGCCTCGACCGTCTTACTTTTTAGATGACTTGAAGAAGATACAAAATCCTTGCTGCCTGTGGAAAATCCTTGGATGTTCAATACCGATACGCCGATATCAATCAACCATGGGTCAGTTAATTTGTTTGAACTAAACTAAGTCCAGCTAGAGAACTGGAGTTTTCCCATAAAAGAAACTACGGTTCTGGACTTGGACAAGGTTTAGATCTGTTTGAACTGCAGTGCTAGAGCAACCACTCCAGTCCTAGACCCCATCGGTTATCTTGCCCCAGACTGGACCGCTGCCACTGCCAGTCAGTTCCTAGGCGAAGCTGAGGGGTCAGGGCATAGCCCAGGCTCACGGTGGTTAGCCCTGCTTCCTCTTCCTGACCCGGGGCAACCCACTGCTGGCTGAGGCTGAGATCGGTGCCCCCACCGCGCGAGGGAATCACCGCTAATCGCAGCCCCAGGCTGACCCCAGCACTGCTGTAGGCCGGTGTAGCCAGACTTCGATAGCCGAGGGTAGGAGCCAGGTTAAGGTAGCCCCCTAGGGGGAGGAGGTAGTAACGGGCTTCCACACCGTAGGATTGGAGATCCCCAGTGCCACTCTGCCCGTAGTCGGCCCCAGCAGCTAACCCCGTACCCGGCACTAAGAAAATATCTTCCACCCCCACCTGCCAGCCCCCCCCCTCTTCCCTGGAGGGAAACTGGGTGTAACTGGCCCTTAGCCGAGGGAGAAAGGCCGGACGATCACGCATCTCAGCCTCTACTTCTGGCACCTGCTGCAGCCACCGTTGCAGGACTGGACTATGGTCGAGAATGGCTGGGTCTAGATCAAGGGGAGTCGCTTGGATCTGATCGAGGTTCGGTGCCTGGATCTCCGGGGGACTGTTCCCTTCCGGGAGAGCTGACGCTTGGCACACAGGGCCCGCGATCGCCCCCTGGGGAGCAATTGGGCAGCCCAAGAGGATTAGCTGGGGTAGGGCGATCGCCGTCGGCAACCCTACCCAGGGCAAGGATTTAATGCACTTGACCACGGGTGGCGATAACATCAATGGGCTTGAGCAGATAGAGCTGTACCATCTGCCAGCCAATGGTGGCGACTTGGGGAAGCTGAGCCAACCACTGCAACGGTTTAGGTTGGTTGGAGGTGCCAATTTTCGCTAGTTTAGCATTGGCCGCCGCCGCCACATCCAGCCTTCTAAGAAAGTCTGGATGGGCCACATTCAGAATCACTGGAAACACCCGGCCAGCGGTTTCATTGGTTTTCTCAATCACCTCAATATCGTAATCCCGGGCATTCAGACCCAGGGCAGCGTAAAAGTCACGCCGCTGCAGGTCATTCAGGTACATGGTGGCAAATACCGACAGCAAAAAGAACCGGCACCATAGTTTGGCTCGCCAATCGTTGAGAATTTGGGGCTGGGCCTTCATCAAGGCGGAGAAAAAATCACCGTGGCGATTTTCATCCTGGCACCAGTTTTCAAAGAAGCGGAAGATGGGATAGACCTCGTTCTCAGGGTGAGACTCCAGGTGGCGGAAAATGGTGATATAACGCCAGTAGCCAATTTTCTCCGACAGGTAGGTGGCGTAGAAAATGAACTTGGGCTTAAAGAAGGTGTACTGTTTGCTCTTGGTCAGAAAACCCAGGTCCAATTGCAAGTTAAAGTCCGCCATGGCTTTGTTGAGAAAGCCAGCATGGCGAGCCTCATCTCGGGACATGAGGGTAAAGCACTCGGCTAATAGGGGGCTCTTAGTCTTAAGGCGACGACCCAATTCTTTGTACAGGAGAAAACCTGAAAACTCTGCGGTGCAAGAGCGCTCTAGAAACTCCACAAATAACCGACGCGTTTCACCATCGATATGGTCCCAGGATTGATCAAAAGCCTCGTTACGAACGAAGTGGTGGCGATTGTAGTCTGCCCGAAACTCTTCCAGAATGGCCTGCAACTCCTCTTCGTTGACGGAGATATCCATAGCGGCCATCTCATCAAAGTCCGTGGTGTAAAACCGGGGGGTAAGGATAGTGTCTTTAGCCGGAGCTTTGACCCCCGGACGAATTTCTTCGAATTCAGGCTTTTTAAGGGTGTTTACCATGGATCGATAGGTGCGGTGATATAACTAGGGGCGAGGTTCCTGCGCCATGCCTGACCAGGGGACTAAACCTCAGCCAAGCTCTGACTGTTAGTGTATCAGGGCAATTAGGGGATTTTGCCAGGTATTAAGTTTTGCAACAGACGCGGGGACCTCATCGGTCTATCTTGAAGAGAAGAGAATCTACCTTGAAGCTAGCCCCCGGTTGCAGATTCTGGATCTCGCCAGCCGGATGGAAACCGCTAGGGTTAGCGGAACTGGGTTCAGCTATCCGCCCTGAGGTCCGGGGGAATCTAGCTGAAGGTCCTGCAGTAACCCAGCCATTTTCTGGCGCATTGTCAGGTGGGTGCTTACCCCTTCGTAGGCATATCGATTAAAGCCCCCCTGGTCCACCAGTTGTTTGAGGTAGCTGATCCGTTCCTGGGGATTGGGGTGGGATGCAAACCAGGTGATCGCCTGGTTGCCGTATTCCTTTTCCAAGGTCAGCATCAGGTTATGCAGTCCGTCGGCGGCGTAGTCCGCCATGGCCAATACCCGGGTACCGAGTACATCCGCCTGCCGTTCCATGTCCCGGGAGTAACCGGAGACTACCAGGGCGGCGGCAATGCCGGCCACCTCTCGGATGGGAATCAGGTCCGCTAGGCTATTCATCAGGTTACCCCGGGTCACCATTTGCAGGCCGTGGGAAAGCACGGCGTGGGCAATTTCATGCCCTAATAACCCCGCCAGCTCGGCTTCTGAGCTACTTTTGACAATGGCTCCGGCATGGATGAAAATCTTACCTCCGGGTAGGGCAAAGGCATTGAGACTGTCATCCATAATCACTTCGAAGCGGTAGCCAAACTCCTGGCGGCCGGTTAGGGCGGCTAGTTTTTGGCCAAGATCATTGACGTAGGCCCTAATCTCTGGATCCTCTACTATGGGCAATTGGGCCATCACCTGGTTAGCCAGTTGGTCCCCCAGGGCGGCTTCCCCCTGAAGCAGCAATAGACCTGAATCCAGGGCCCCTAGCCCTCCCCATAGGCCGCCGGTGAGCAGATAACTGGCCGTTCCGGTAATCAGGTTAGAAATCAGATTTTGGGTGAGGGACTGGTTTAGTTCCTCGCGAAACCGGTCCAGGTTTTCCTTAGCTAGGTTGGCCATCGCCTCGGCCTCCGGGTGATTGGGGTTGAGGAGACTAAACTGATTAGCGGTGATTGCCGCCTCAATCCAGTGTTCCTGGGCCATTTGCACCTTCACCTGGGCCCGCAGTAGATCGACCTGGTAGGGAAAACGGGCGATCGCTGCCTCTAAATTCGCCTGGGCCGCCCCTAGCTGGCCCTCCTTCACCAGGGCTTCAACGTAAAGGCTTTGGCCAGGTAAAAAGCCAGGATATTGCTCAACCAACAGTTTTAAGGGGACCAGCAGTCGACTAGCCACACCGGAGGTAGCCCCCGCCTGGGCTTCTCGCCAATAAACCTGGCCGGCTGGGGGCAATTGACTGGGGTCCGAGATCGGTAGGATTGACTCATTAAGGCTGGGTTCCCCTTGCCACTGGGGATCCTTAGCGCGGCTGTAAAGCACTTGAGCCTCGGCCCTAGCCCCCGCCTGATAGAGGGTGTCTGCCTTGATCAGGAGTTGGGCCCGAGCCACCTGATCCGGCGAGAGCCCCTGAAATAGCTCGGTAGGGACGGAACTATCCCCCGATGGTAGGACGGGGGCCTCCAGGGGGGCAGGATCCACTGCCCAACTGACCTGGGCCAGGGCCAAACCCTGGCTGACCCATACCGCCAACCAGAAACTCACCAGCAGTATGGCCAGGAATTGCTTTTGCCGTTGCATCGGTCCTCCTTGGGCAGGGGCAAAAAAAATAGGTTGGCAGGTGGATATGATGGGCCCCAGGGCATGGCATTGCTCCTGATCTGGAAAGCCCCAATACGGATTGTAAATACACCCACTTTGCTTGGTTCCTGCGTGCTGACACCTGAGGCCTGACCACGCCCTGAAGGATCACGCCGCCGAGTACTAGCCTCGATCAATCATGCTCTTAATTTGATCCACAAAGGCCTGATGATCGACAACGGGCTTAGAGATATAACCATCCGCCCCGCTTTGACTGAGAAAGGTCTCCCGATCACCCTGCATGGCATGGGCGGTCACTAAAATCACCGGTAAGCTAGCGGTAGCGGGATCGGCCTTGAGTAATTGGGTGATTTTAATTCCGTCGATGGATTTTCCCTGGTAAATGCTGTTGGCTAGGGAAACATCCATTAAAATCACATCCACCTCTCCCCGCCGGGCAATGGCCATGACCTCCTCCACATCTTCGGTATGCTTGACCGCTAGACCACCCCGTTTGGTTAGAATCTTTGAGAAAACCCGAGCATTGATCGGTTCATCCTCAACGATTAAAACGGTTTTCATGCTGCTCTTACCCCTCTGTTCTAGGGCATTTTGGGGTTAGCATTATCCGCCAGCCCCCCGATCATTGCTATCTAGCTAGAAAAGTTGGGAACACTTGCCAGAAGCTTACCCTGTACATAGGGTACCGCATTATTAAGAGAATATTTAGGACGTGACACATAGTCACAGCAATTCTCATTTTAAAGAATCAGCTGCTATTGGGAGGGATTTCCAGTCCTAGCCCCTCGAGCATGAAGGTAAGCAGATGCCCTAGCGCCGTCGCCCGCACCCCCCTAAGCCGCTCTCCATGCAGGCTCAACCATCGCTTGGCGGCGGCATTCTCACAGTCTTGCTTGTCGTGACCATCTTGCGGTCGGATAAATTCAGGGGCTAACGGAATCACCTGAGTCTTGCCCAGACAAACGATCACCGGTGTCACGACGCTATGGAAGTAATGAATCTCCCCTGACCTCAGGGTACGAGTCGAGCACTGGCAACAGTGAATTTGAGTCGAATTAAAGTATTCGGTCCCATCTAAAGCCACTAACAGCCGGTCTCCTAAGCACCGGAAGCTGTTCAACTG
>JBEIUS010000148.1:0-8598 GCA_040374235.1 Leptolyngbya sp.
CCCCCTGGAAAGCAGTATCCCCGCCATTACGGTGCCGGCCTGGAGTTGCATGATGACCGGCCGCGATCCCGGAGAGCTGGGAATCTATGGCTTCCGTAACCGCCGCGATCGCGACTACCACACCATGGCCATCAGCGATGGTCGGGCCGTCAAGTTCCCGCGCCTCTGGGACTGGCTGGGAGAGGCCGGTTGGACCGTCGCGGTGCTGGGGGTGCCCGGTACTTCGCCCCCCTACCCGGTGGCGGGCAGTCTGGTATCCTGCTTCCTCACCCCCAGCACCGCCGTACCCTTCACCCATCCCCCCGAGCTGGGAGATCAGATCCGGGCCTGGATGCCGGATTTCATGATGGATGTGCCCAACTTCCGCTCAGAGGACAAGGAAACTATCCTCAGCCACCTCTACCGTCTCTGTGACCAGCGCTTCCACCTGGCGGAGAAACTCCTGCACCGCGACCAACCGGACTTGCTGATGCTGGTGGATATGGGGGTGGATCGCATCCACCATGCCTTCTGGAAACCCATGGATCCCCGCCATCCCCAGCACCAGCCCGACTCCCCCTGGGCCGACGCCATCCACGACTACTACGTCCACGTGGACCAGCGGGTGGGCCAGTTGTTAGCCGCCTGCGACCCCGATACCGCCGTGCTGGTGGTGTCTGACCACGGGGCCCAACCCCTGATGGGGGGCATTTGCATCAACGAGTGGCTGATCGCTCAGGGCTACCTGACCCTGGCGGAGTCCCTAGATCCGCTCCAGCCCCAGCCCCTAGACCAGGTGGCGGTGGATTGGACCCGCACCCAGGTCTGGGGGGCGGGGGGCTACTACGCCCGTATTTTCCTGAATGTGCAGGGGCGGGAACCCCAGGGCACCGTGGCCATGGCGGACTACGAAGGATTGCGGAACCGGCTGGCGGAGCAGTTGCAGCAGCTCACCGATCCCCAGGGTCAGCCCCTACCGGTGAAGGTGTTTAAACCCCAGGCTATTTACCAGCGGGTGCGGGGCCGGGCCCCGGACCTGATTGTCTATTTTGATGACCTGGCCTGGCGATCGGTGGGCAGTGTGGGGCTGGGCAGCCTCCACACGGTGGAGAACGACACGGGGCCCGACGATGCTAACCACGCCCCCTTTGGCCTAATGATTTTCCCTGATCCCCGGGCGCCCGGGGGGGGGCAGGCCCTAGCTGGGGCCCAGATCTACGATATTTTGCCCACCCTGCTGGACCGCTATGGCATCGCCGCTCCGGCGGACTTACGGGGCCAGGTTTTAGATCTCTAGGGGGAGACTACCATGACCGAAGCCACGCCGGGTTGGCGCCAGGAGACCGACAGTATGGGGGCGATCGCCGTGCCCAGCGATCGCTACTGGGGAGCCCAAACCCAGCGATCGATCCACTACTTTTCCATCGGTCAGGACCGCATGCCCCTGGCGGTGGTGCACGCCATCGCCACCATCAAAAAGGCCGCCGCCCTCACCAACGCTGCCCTGGGTCGGCTGCCCCAGGACAAGGCCGATCTGATCGTCCGGGCCGCCGAGGAGGTAACGGCGGGCCAACTGGATGACCATTTTCCCCTCCATGTGTGGATGACCGGCAGCGGCACCCAGTGCAACATGAACGTCAACGAGGTGATCGCCAACCGGGCCATTGAGCTGGCGGGGGGAGTCCTGGGCAGCAAGACCCCCATCCACCCCAATGACCATGTCAACATGGCCCAGTCCTCCAACGATGTCTTTCCCGCCGCCATGCACATGGCCACCGCCCAGGCCCTGGTGCAGCAGTTGCTGCCGGCCTTGGGGGAACTGCAACAGGCCCTGCAGGAGAAGGTTGAAGCCTGGGCCGACATTGTCAAAATTGGCCGCACCCACCTGCAGGACGCCGTCCCCCTCACCCTGGGCCAGGAGTTTTCTGGCTACGTGGGCATGCTGGCGGACAACCAGGCCCGTCTGCGGGGAGTATTGCCGGAGCTCTACCCCCTGGCCCTGGGGGGCACCGCCCTGGGCACCGGCCTCAACGCTGGTCCGGGGTTTGCCGCAGGGGCGGCTCAGCACCTGGCGGCGATCACTGGCCTGCCCTTCCTCACCGCCCCCAACAAGTTCACCGTCATGGGGGCCCACGATGCTCTAGTGATGACCAGCGGTGCCCTCAAAACCCTGGCGGTGTCCCTCTATAAGATTGCCAACGATATTCGCCTGCTCAGCTGTGGCCCCCGGGCGGGGCTGGCGGAGCTGCAGCTACCGGAAAATGAACCCGGCTCCTCGATTATGCCGGGCAAGGTTAACCCCACCCAGTGCGAAGCCCTGACCATGGTGGCGGTGCAGGTGATGGGCTACGATACCGCCGTAGCCTTTGCCGGAGCCAGCGGTAGCCTGGAGATGAACGTCTACAAACCCCTGATGATTTTTAACCTGCTCCAGTCCATCCGCCTGCTGGCGGACAGTAGTCGCAACTTTAGTCGGTTCCTGGTGCAGGGTATGACGGTCAACCGCCGCCGCATTGCCCAGCATGTGGATCAATCCCTGATGCTGGTCACCGCCCTGAGTCCAGTGATTGGCTACGATCAGGCCTGTCGCATTGCCCACCACGCCTTTGAGCAGGACCTGACCCTGCGCCAGGCCGCCCTGGACCTGGGGTTGATCAGCGCTGAGGCCTTTGATCGGGCGATCAACCCCCGACGCATGACCGAGCCATAGGAACGGACTTCTTCGTGTAATGAGCTATAAACCGACTTAGCTTCAACGCCCTAGGTCGTGGAGGCGGTGAATCTCCTCTGTACACTCAGCAGTTACGGCGTCAAGCTGCTCTCGGTCAGTGTTAGGGGGGGGAGAAAGGGGGGTGCCGATGCGAATAGTCAGGGGTACCGGGCGGGGTAGGGCCGATCCTTTGAGAAGGATACGCTGAGTTCCCCAGAGGCTAACGGGCAGGAGGGGTGCCTGGGCCTTGGCGGCGATCAGGGCCGCGCCAATTTTAGGACTGGGGATACGGGCATCGGCGGTACGAGTGCCTTGCAAAAAAATACCCACCGCCCAGCCCAGCTCCAACTGCTGCAGGGCAGATCGAATGGCGCTACGATCAGCGCTACCCCGCTTTACCGGGTAGGCACCGTAGAGTTGAATGGCCTGGCGCAGCACCGGCACCTGGAATAACTCTTCCTTGGCCATGTAGGAAATTGGTCTGCCCACCGCCGAAGAGAGTAGAGGGGGGTCAAAATCGCTGGCGTGATTAGCCACCACGATTAGTTTACCGGTCGTGGGTACCTGATCGGCACCGTAGATGCGGCCATGGAAGTAAAACCGCAGCGCCGGTGCCACCACTGAAAACTTAAATAGCCGATAGAGCAACAAGTTGACGGCCGGTTCGCGATCTCGGGCCATAGTTAAATTCCTAAGCCGAAAGGGCCGATAGTTGGGCCAGGTCTGCCACATTGGCCAGATCCAGGTCCTTACAGGTGCGTTTCACCAGACCAGTTAGCACATTTCCAGGACCCACCTCCACTACCCGGTCAATGCCTAGGGCCGGTAGGGCTAGGGTGATCTCCCGCCAGCGCACTGTCCCAGTCATCTGCTGAGCCAATCGTTCCTTGAGTACAGCACCAGCGATGACTGGGGTCGGATCAACGTTAGACAATACCGCCACCTCAGCATCCCTAAAGTCTACCGGCGCCAGAAGGGCGGCAAAGGCCTCAGCCGCACTGGCCATCAGGGGGGAATGGAAAGCCCCGCTAACGTTCAGGGGTACCGCCCGCTTAGCCTTGACAGTGGCCATAATTGTCTTTACCCCCGCAACGGTACCGGAAATCACAACCTGACCAGGATTATTATCATTGGCCAGCACCACCCCAGGGGTCGCCGCTAACTGGGCCTGGAGGGTATCGTTGTCAAAGCCCAACAAAGCCGCCATCATCCCGTCGGAGGCGGTGCTCATCAGTTCAGCCCGTTCTTTAACCAGGGTCAGGCCCGTGGCAAAGTCAAACACCCTCGCCACGTAGAGAGCGACGTACTCCCCCAGGCTATGGCCAGCCAGGGCAGCGGGGCGAGGTCCCTGAGCCTGAAGCAGGTCTGCCAGGAGGCTTTCTACCACGTAGAGACAGGGTTGGGTATAACGAGTATGGGAAACTTTATCCTGCTGGTCGGCCACGACATCCGCTACCGACCAACCTAAAACCGCTTCCGCCTGGGCAAAACGCTCCTGGGCCAGGGGTAGCTCTAGTAGATCTAACCCCATGCCAATGCTCTGGGATCCCTGCCCTGGAAACACCCACGCTGCCTTTGTCATAGTTCTTCGCCAATCGGTATGAATAATAGTTCCATACTATCCGTAATTGGTCATCGCCCTGCTGAAGAACTCCCTAGGCAGGGACGCAGAGGAGGCGAGGAAGAACAAGTAAAGCACATATATAGTACACATGTTCGATATGTGTGATAAAATCATGGCGTAGAAGTTTAGCCAGCAGCCGTAGCCCGGTGACACCGGCTGAACTTCATGATTGCGGAACAAGTTCGATTAATTTCCATTCCAACTTCTTGGAGCCACGATCACGTCTATGACAACCCTGGTCTTGCAACCCTGTAGGTTCTATCCTGATGGAGTCTCCCATGGAAGCTATACCAATATTCGTGTTTGCTCTAATCCTTATTCGTTGGACCCAAACCACCCTAGGCCAGCACAAGGCTAAGCCAGATTCCAAGTCTCCTTCTGCCGAGGAAGAGCTGTTGATTGCTCTGGGTAAGGTTCTGGGACGAAAACCTTAGGGAAATGCCCCATGGTTAACCGGATTGACACCCCCGTCTTCAATGCCCTGGGCTCCGCTCAGGGCTGGGTGGGTCTGGTAACCGGTCCAGCTCGCTCTGGTAAGAGCGAATGGGCGGAGCAGTTAGCAATAAATTCCCAGCGATCGGTAATTTACCTGGCCACAGCCACCCTCTACCCTGAGGATGAAGAGTGGCAAGCCCGTCTGGTCCGGCACCGCCAGCGTCGTCCAGCGGATTGGCAGCTGTGGGAGGTGCCCCTGGCCTTGCCGGCGGCGATCGCCAATGCGCCTCCTGGGCACTGCCTTTTAGTAGATTCCCTGGGTACTTGGTTGGCTAATTTACTAGATCAGGAGGACGCTAACTGGGAAGGGCACCTGCAGAACCTGGTGGATAGCCTGCGACAAAATCCCAACCCGGTGATTTTGGTCGCAGAGGAAACCGGTTGGGGAGTAGTGCCGGCCTACCCCATGGGCCGTCTCTTTCGCGATCGGCTAGGCCAACTGACCCGCCAAGTCGGGGCGATCGCCGATGCCGTATACCTGGTAGTAGCCGGCTATGCTGTTGATTTACGAGAGGTGGGTATTAGGCTGTCTAACCCAAACTGACAACTACCATCCCGACGATACTGGCAGATAGCCAAGGGGAATGGCTCATTGAAGCGGAGGACTAGCCTTAACGCCCTTGAATCGAATCAGCCCTGGGCCAAGAGAATTTCCCACCATTAAAAATCTTAGCTATAATACTTGTAGAACTTTAGCAAGGGGCTGTAACGGTTTCGACGTTTTGACGAAAGTCACAATGTGATACAGATCGAGAGGGAGTCCACTCTCTTAAATACAGGCTCAAACAAACGTAACTGCGAACAACATCGTTCCTTTTGCTCGTAAAGCTGCACCTGTTGCCGCTTAACTAAAACTTTTTTAGCGAGCGTTCATAGTTTGACTCCGTTAAAAGCTATGAACAAACCCCAACGGATGCCTTAGTCAGTGTTCTCTGGTGCTCTGACTAATTAAGACCTCGCCAGAGCATCCCACCGTTCGGGATATGTAACGGTTCCCGCCCAAAGGGTTAGCTGGGCTAAGCCTGTGAATGAATGGTGTGTTAATACTCAAAGCGGACACGGGTTCGACTCCCGTCAGCTCCATTTTATATAAATTTTATCAATAACTACTGACTAAAGATTCGTAATGAGTTTATGGTCTAAGTCACTGTAGTCTTTGCCCCCTTCCAGGGGGCAAAGATGAGGCGGAAAATCTAACCAGGATTATTTTCCATCGGTAAACCCTGACCTGACTGTTTTGACTGAAGCTTTACCACCACAGCTAGGAATGATGGAATAATTTTTGAAAGAGCGTGTTGAAATATTAAATATTTTTCCAAAAAGAGAGTTGACGCCAAGGTCTCTTTTTTAGGTGCTTATACTAAAAAGAGATGACTCAACGGCTGCATCTTTGCGAATTTCAGAAGATACTTCTCCGGGCAAAGATACACTTCTTCATGATTTCAAGGCTGTTCTGGTCTGACCTAATGTTGTTCAATCTTGAGATTGAAGGGTTTCAGGATAATGCGCTTCCCACTTTGGCCTTATTTAAATCAACCGGTATTCAATCGTTACCATAGGACAATCTATAATCCTGGCAGGTTCTGGTCTTCCTACCGAATCAGTTTTTTAGAGCGGTGCTGGTTACGGGAGTACTGCCCTAAAAGAACCTTCGAGCAAGATACCCATGGCTAGGCAGACATAAGTCTAGCCTGGGAAGTACTTCCTTTCACCACGGATAGTTCCTCTGGATCATCTCCATGACTGTTGTCAATCTAGTCCATAAAAAATAGCTGTGCCCCTGGAGGCACAGCTATTTTTTATGGATCAGACAAAACATAGCTTTGACTAAAACGCTGAGGACGGTCGGATCAATCAAAAGCAAGGCTAGACAACGGTCTAACTCGGTTCCGCTCGATTATTTATGTCAAAACCATTATGAAGCAAAGCTTGAGTCATGGTAATCGAGTAATTTTGATTGGGGTAAAATCCGCAGCATTGCCTATAATTTGTAGAGGAATTGTATTATTCCGACATCCGTCTTTACATTCAGGTGCTAAACTGCTTCTGTATATATGGATTAATGTTAACTTCTTACCGTTGGGGAGTCTGACGACGAGAAAGGTGCTTTGGGACGGTTATCACTGGCAAATCATTCAACCTAACAGCAATGCCCCGTATACTTGTCATTGATGATGATCCGGCGATCTCAGAACTGGTCGCAGTCAACCTTGAGATGGCTGGCTACGATGTCAATCAAGCTGGAGATGGTGTAAAAGGTCAAGCTTTGGCTGTACAGCTCATGCCTGATCTGATTATGCTTGATCTGATGCTACCCAAGGTGGATGGACTGACGGTTTGTCAGCGACTCCGTCGTGATCGACGGACTACGGATATTCCAGTGTTGATGCTTACCGCCCTGAGTCAAACCCAAGATAAGGTGGATGGCTTAAATGCCGGGGCCGACGATTACCTCACCAAGCCCTTCGAGTTGGATGAGATGTTAGCCAGGGTGAGGGCACTCCTACGGCGCACTGATCGCATCCCTCAAGCCGCCAAGCATAGCGAGATTTTGAACTATGGCCCCCTCACCCTGATTCCAGAACGCTACGAAGCCATCTGGTTTGATAAAACTGTCAAGCTCACCCATCTGGAGTTTGAGCTCCTCCACTGCCTGCTACAACGTCACGGCCAAACCGTTTCCCCTAGTCAAATTTTGCAGGAGGTCTGGGGCTACGAACCCAACGACGACATTGAAACCATCCGGGTTCATGTTCGTCATCTGCGCACCAAGTTAGAGCCCGATCCCCGCCATCCTCGTTATATTAAGACTGTCTACGGTGCGGGGTATTGCCTGGAGTTGCCGGCGTTGGCGGAAGGGTTTGCCTCCTAGCTTCCTGCCCAAACTACTCCCCAATCAAGTAGATTAATCTACTTGATTGGTTCGTTAATATAGGCCCTAGCCAGTCCCAGGAGTTAAGCTATTTACACCCGTCCCCTTGCTCGGTTGATCGAAGAATTGCAACGGCTACCGGGGGTGGGGCCAAAATCTGCCCAGCGGCTCGCCCTCCATATCCTCAAGCGTCCCCAATCCGAAGTGCAGGCCTTGGCCCAAGCCTTGCTAGAGGCTAAATCCCAGGTAGGACAATGCTCCCTTTGCTTTCACCTATCGGCGGAACCGGTGTGTGAAATCTGTCTATCGCCCCAACGAGACCTCCATACCCTTTGTGTCGTGGCTGATTCCCGGGATGTGATTGCCATTGAAAGAACCCGGGAATACCGCGGCCGTTATCATGTGCTGGGAGGCCTAATTTCCCCCATGGACGGCATTGGTCCCGAGCAGTTGAACATTAGTCCCCTGGTGCACCGGGTCAATAAGGAGGGGACTGAAGAGGTGATCATGGCTATTAGCCCCAGTATTGAGGGGGACACCACCACCCTCTACGTCGGTCAACTGCTCAAGCCGTTTACCCGGGTCACCCGGATTGCCTTTGGTCTACCCATGGGGGGTGACCTTGAATATGCCGATGAGATCACCCTGGCTCGAGCCCTGGAGGGACGGCGCGAACTGGAATAGGATAGACTCACTAGGTTGGTGGGCACTTCCAGATCCCCGGCGGGGATCAAAATCAGAATAATCCCCACAATCCGCGCAGGGGGTTGCACTCTAGTGATAATCTGAAAGATGGCGCTTTGGAATGTAACAGTGACATAAAAGCCGCCAGATAAGCTGATCATACGGAATAGGCGCAAGCATGGTCACCACTGCAGAGAAAACAAACGTTGGTTATATCACTCAAATCATCGGTCG
>JBEIUS010000188.1:0-5604 GCA_040374235.1 Leptolyngbya sp.
CGGGGCTAAAGGCCACCGACCTGACAGAATCGGTATGATCGGTGAGGGGTTTGCTGATGGGTTGGCCGGTGGTGGCATCCCACAGCCGCAGATCCCCGTCGGCACTGCCGCTGACGATGTATTTACCATTGGGGCTAAAGGCCACCGATAAGACCTCACTCCTGTGACCCGTGAGGGGTTTGCTGATGGGTTGGCCGCTCTGGGCATTCCAGAGCCGCAGGGTAGTGTCCAAACTGCCACTGACGATGCGTTTCCCATCGGGGCTAAAGGCCACCGACCTGACACCATCCTTATGACCGGTGAGGGGGGTACCGATGGGTTGGCCGGTGGTAGCATCCCACAGCCGCAGACTCCCGTCGTTACTGCCACTGCCACTGACGATGCGTTTCCCATCGGGGCTAAAGGCCACCGAATTGACCGGACCAGTATGACCGGTGAGGCGGTTTATTTCAGAGGGTTGTTGGTTAAGAGCTAACAGACTATTGCCTGTAGCATTAGTCTCGCTGCCACCTGGCCAATTGACCTTAGCAGAGTGACTCGCCCCATAGGCGGCTAACCCATACAGGTTAGCCTCGACGGGCTGGGCGGTTAGTAGGGCTTGAGCGGTGAAAGCTAGCTGGCTAATCCGTTGTCGTTTGGCCTGCTGTAATTGATAAAGCACTACCCCCATCAGAAAAACCAGGACTAAGGAAAGCACGCTTAACGCCCGGTTCGTCCGGCGTTGAAACCGAAGTTGGGCCAGTTCCTGTTGTCGTTCAGCTACCTCTACTGCCTGGCTGGCTTGCAAAAAGCTCTGCTCCAAGGGGCTGAGGTCTTCATAGCGGCTAGTCTCGGCCAATAGGGTACCGCGCCACAGCAGGCTGGCTTCCTGGTCTCGGGTTTGCCATTGTTCGGCGGCTTCGGTCAGGCGCAGCCGTTGTCTGAGGGTAAAGCGCTCCTCCTCTAGCCAGTCCACCAGGCGGGGCCAGTTACGAATCAGGGCTTCATGGGCCACCTCCACCTGGGCATCTTCCGGGCGATCGCCCTCGGTGAGTCGCACCAACCGGGCCTGGATTAACTTTTCCAGCACCTCATCCACCCGGTACTGGGCTTCGCCGGAGCGATACAAAACCTCCCGAGGAATGCGGTTGCTGGTCACCTCTAGCCCTTCCCCCGGCCGCACCATCCGCAGCAACAGGCGCTTCACCGTCACCTGTTCCTCTGGAATCAGGCGGTTATAAAACTCATCCGCACTCCTGGCCAGGGCCAACCGTCCACCCCCGAGGCGGCGATAGGCCTCCCAGGTGACCCGGTTATGATCCCGATGATCCCACAGTTTCAGCAGGGTAAATTGCAACAGGGGCAGGGCGGCGGGTTCCCCCAACACATCGTTGAGCAGGGCATCCACCAAGCCCTCCTCAAATTTCAACCCCACCAGGTCGGCGGGCCGCTCGATCGCTTCGCGGAGTTCCGCCGCATCCAGGGCGGTCACTCGCACAGCGGACTGGTCAAACAGTTGCAGTAGCTCGGGGCTGCGGACAAACTGGCTCTCAAAGTCGGTACGCAGAGTCAAAATCAGCCGGTTTTGTCGATCGGGAGCCTGAATAAAATTCAGTAGATTTTGGGCCAGGCTGTGCCGCACCTCCTCCTCACGGCAGAGGGTAAACACCTCCTCAAACTGATCGATGATCAACACCACCGGTTGGGATGTGGCGGCGCTGGTCAGGTGTAGCAAGTGCTCGGGATCTTTTAGCAAGGCGCTCACCGTTGGCGCGGTTTCCACCCCTGGACAGCGTTGGGCCAGGGCCACCAGTGGGGTAGACCCCGGCACCAGGGGCGGGTAGTAAACCCAGTCTTGACTGCCGGGTAGGGCCCCCGCCTTGAGGCGGGGAAATAGCCCCCCCAACACCAGGGAAGACTTACCACTGCCAGAGGACCCCACCACCATCAGCAGCGGTTGGGTCTCCAGGTGCTTGAGCAGTTTCTCCAACAGCCGTTGGCGACCAAAGAAGAGGCTTTCATCCTTTTCTCGAAAGGCCTCCAACCCCAGGTAGGGACAGAGGTGATCCGCTAGATCGGGGGCCAGGTCAGGATCAAACTCCATCAGGGTAGCGTCCGGCGGCTCCTGCCCCGCTCGATAGAGTAGGGAACTCCAGTAGTCCAGCAGGCTTTGGGCGGCCCAGCGATCGTCCTCCCGGTCCAACAGCGCCCCCGTAGCTCGCCCCCGCCGGATCAACTGCTTGATCTCAGTCATCACCTCAGGTTCACTACCCCGCTCACGATGGCGCTTCAGTAGCTCACCGTGGGCTACCCGCAGAGAGGCCAGGGAGGGAAACCGATCGCCCTCCGCTTCGGCCTCAGAGACCGAGGATAGAACTTCGTCACTCATGCCATCATCCTCAATACCGATGTCAGGGGGCCCCCCACCTCCCGCAACTCTTCGCACAGCCGCTTCAGGGTGACATCCACCTGATAAAAGCGATCGCCGGCCCGTCGTCGAAATTGCCGAAAGTAGCGCCTAGTCTTAACCGGATTTTGACCCTGCAGTGCCCCCTCCAGTTCCTGGCTATCCTGCTGAAAAGCCTGAATCCAGGGATCTGTCTGGCCATCAAATAAGATAGAGAGGCGCTCTCGCAAATCTGGCCAAGACATTTCCAGCTCCATCAGGTCCTGATCCAGGTTGGCCTCGATCCGTCGCAGTTCCAGGTCAAACCCTTGCCAGTAGTCATGGCTGATGATGAGGGCCGTCAATCGCTGGTTGAGGCCCGCCAGGACTGCCACTCCCTGGTGAAATTGCTGTTGTTTCTGGGTATCCAGTGGGATCCCCGCCAGTTTTTCCACGATCAGGCCCAGGGCTGCTACCAGGTCGGGTAAGCGCAGTGATCGAGCCGCCCCAGTAAGGTTGGTATTAATCCGGGAGGGTTGGATGGCCAACACCCGATTTAACAGCCAGAGGGTACGATCGAGATCACGACGGTCCAGGCTGGTAAGGCTTTGCTCCAGAGCCACCCCCGCCTTGTGTACGTCCTCCACCCATGACAGCTCAGCCCCTGGCAAGGTTTCCCGGATCGCCACCTGCCGGATCTCCGCCAGTAAGCTTTGTAGGGTGAGCTGATGATCCAGCAAAATTTCCAGGGCGGTGTCATCCTCAGGGAACCGCCTGGACTCCTGCACAATGCCGTTGTAGCATTGAAATTCCAGGGTATGGAGGAGATCATGGAGGGCCTTATAGTCGGCAATCAGGGTAATCTGCTGGCAAGCGGCCTCAAACACCACCCGAAAGGTAACCACCGCATCCCGGACAACCGGGGCCTGCATCAGATCCGCCAGGGCCTGTAGCCCAGCCCCCACGGGTTCACCGTATTCACTATGGGCCAAGCGCAGCTCCTCTCGAACAAGGCGCTTTACGGTTTCCGGATCGGCCTGGTAGATACGATCACCAATCTGGATTTCCCGTCCCTCCAGGTTAGCGATCGCCATTCCCCCCGACATCTGGCCCAGGGTTTGATTACCATCCCCTCGCACCACCTGATCAATCGCGGGTCCAGCCTGAGTGGGATTTGGGTCGTTTTTCTCCAAGGGTTCTGGCATTTTGTCCAAAACTTAATGCTGAGGACAGGACAGGGCACCACTCTATAAATATAGCTTTAGTCCCGGGTAGGGGGGCTGAAGCCACTCAAAATAAAACCCTGATTTAACTCCTGCTTTTTAATGCCTGGTAAGCCAAGATAGCCTTGGCTTTTACGAGAAATCTATAAATTCCTTCCTCAGCATTTATGGGTGATAACAAATATTTTATCTGATGCAGTTCCCTCAATATAGATGGAGCTAGCAACAGCTATCTGTCTATTGGAGTGATTGTTTTACCCTGTCAGGGTACGGGTTAACTCGAAATCTCCTCAGGGTTCACCCCCAGGGGAAGAACCGGGTAATGGCGTCGGTCAGCAGCAGACTCTGGGGATGCTCCTGGAAATTTTTTCCAAAGGTACCATCGGACTCTGGCAACTGGGTATAGTCTGGCAGGGAGATCGGTAGGGGCAGAGTCGCAGCAAATGGTCATGGGAGTCGATCTATCCGGAGATCGCTCTAATCCGGTCTGGATTTTCCGCACCTCCTCCCCCAGGCGCAGGGGATGGCTGCCCTTGGGGTTGGCGGCTAACACCAGAATGGTCTTGACCGCAGTGGGCCCCTGTTGGGGGGCTGGGTCTGGAGCCGGTGGCCCGGGTACACCAGCCGCTCCACCAATGATGACGGTGCCGGTGACGTTGCCTAGTACCTGACCGCCCAACACCTGGCCAATCACCTGGTTTTGATTGCCGGTGACCCTTTGGGTAATTTGGGTGGCGGGGGTAGCCTGGGGCCCAGGGGCTTGAAACAGTTGGGCCACCGCCACCGCCAGGGCTTGGTTTTGGTCTAGCAATTTCTTTAATTGCACCCGCAGAGCGGTCTGTAAATCCTCATCCTCTGGGGCGTTGGCCAAATCCGTCACCGCTTCCTGCGCTGCTTCCTTAGCCTCTAGCTGGGGCGATAACCGACCCCAGATAGCTTTGGCCTTATTCCAGGCGTCTTCACCAAATTTCTCCGCCATTTTCCCCGCCGCCTTTTCCCCCAGTTGGGTGAGGGCCGGTAGAAAGGGCGTTAGGAAGGCGGTTAGTAGGGCAATATCCATAGGTTAAGGCTCCACTGAGCGGTAAGAACAGGTGGGAATCACCATCAGCCACAGGGTACAGACAACCATCCAGGTTACTGAATTCTATGGCAGCTCTCTTCCAGAAAGCTGCTGAATCAGGATCTCCGGCGTGAAAATCTCTAACCTATGATTGGGAAAGTCTTGGGGGTTGCGAGTGACAATCGACTGTAGTTGATTAGCGATCGCCGTTTCATATTGCACGGCATCTTCTAAATCCTGAAAACTTGACTGAAGTGCATGAACAATCACACCCTGGTCTACAGTTGCAATTTGGAAAAAAGTGAGCAATTGAGAGAGGAAACCAAGTGCCCATCCCTTCCCTCTTGCCTTGCGAACTATATAGTACAAGTCGGTGAAAGTCGATGCTGAGATATATCCTTCCACTGTGCCCTGTTCTACAAATGCAAGAACTTGTTCACTGTTCCTTAGGAAAGGCCGGCGCTCAAGGGCGACATCTAAAACGATATTAGTATCAACCAAGATTCTCACAGATTATACTTATCCCTTAGATATTCCCATTTTGCTTGCTCTGGGTCGAAGTCTGTTGGAATCGGTGGAGCCTTCTCAAACAACTCTCTAAATGCCTGGATTGAAGAGCTATGCTTTGGGCCTAGTGACTCTTGAGATTGAGCAGAGTTTGATCCTGCTTCTAAGCTGGAGGAAGGTTGTAGCACAATGACCTCCACATCCCCTGGAGAAAGGGCGATCGGCTCTGTGATAATTAGGTGCCCCTCTCCATCAATTTTACCCTTGACCTTATACGCCTGCATGGTATTTTCCTAACCTAATCTGACACCTACTGTAACGTAGCCTTCCTCAGATCACCCTTGCGGTTTTGATTGACTGACAAAAGTCTATGACCTTCACCCGTCTCTCCTTCCTGATTTTCTCCTGATAAAATTAACCTAACCTCAGCTAGCCATGGGCTGAGCTGC
>JBEIUS010000164.1:0-7087 GCA_040374235.1 Leptolyngbya sp.
GGAGTAGTTGGGTCAGTTGGAGTAGTTGGGTCAGTTGGAGTAGTTGGGTCAGTTGGAGTAGTTGGGTCAGTTGGAGTAGTTGGGTCAGTTGGAGTAGTTGGGTCAGTTGGAGAGGTATAGGCTTCCAAAACAAAATCATCTAAAGCTCCAAAAGCCTCATTATCACCACCGACGAAGTTGATCACAACTTGACTCAGGTTAGTCCAGCCCTCCAGGGTTTTAGTGGCGAGCTGGCTCTTTGGCCCTGAGGAGCTAAAGCTATCGGTCAGGGTACCACCACCAACCTGGGTCGCGGTAATGGTGGCGTCGTTGGCATCTCCAAAGAAGCCAGCACCATGCTTGAAGGAACTCAGGGTAAAAGGCTGGCCATCAATCCTTTCAATTGTGACGCTGCTAGACCATCCCTGAGGATGGAGTACCTGGCTAGGGTAGTTATCGTTGGTTGTGTATATTTTTAGAGGACTATACTGAGTGCCACTAAAGCGATAATCACCAATTTGGATCGATTGTTGATCTTCAGAGAGGCTAAGTCCTTCAAAGCCAATAGTTACCATAAAAATTGATCTCCTAAGAGAGATAGGGCACTTGAACTAGTTTTTAACCTTTAATGGCCAGGGCTACGGCTATAGGTTTGTCTACGCTTTCCAACTACTCCCCCATTCACCCGATCCACCGGTTCAGCAGGATAAACCGACTAGGCTTAGGCAGAACTTTACAGTTAGCAAGGATTTGCAAAGGGATGATAGGGTGAACATCATATTCCTGATCCGGATATACCCAGGCCTGAGGAGATAGGCATGGGAATAACCAGGTTCTTCCCCTGGACCAGCACCAGGAAATTACCAAGACCCAGGGGACTAATTAGTTGGTGCAGACGATCGCGGTGGCCCAGCAGCGCGGTAATAGCGGCGGGGGCAGTGGCGCTGCTCTGTCCCAGGGCACTAAGCCGATCGCCCAGCCCCAGGGCCATCAAAAATAGGGCCTGCTGGGTCAGACCCAGGGTGGTGAGGCCGCCGCGATCGCCCTGCCGCTCCAGGGCCGTGAAATTGACATGGGCAGTGATGTCCTGCTGACCCAGGTGACGGTAGGGGTCATCGTGGTGGCTATGCTGGTGATAGCACTGCAGGGTGCCCTGGTGGCGACTGGGGCTGTGATAACGGTTGGCGGTGTAGCCGTAATCAATGGTGAGGATGTAGCCCCGCCCCAACTTGCGGGCCAGGGTTTGCAGCCAATCCAGGGCGGCCAGGTTAACCTCGGTGCGGTAGCCCAGGGGGTAGGGGGGATGGGTGAGATCGATGTCCACCAGAGTAAAGTAGTCCCCCAGGCGCGGGGTGGAAAGGGGCCCGACCACCTCCCTAACCTCGTCTGCGTCGGTCAGGGTGACGTAGATTTCCTGCAGGCCAGCGGCGGTAAGCACCACCTGGTGCACCGGCAGGGCATCCACCAGTTCATTGGAGAAAAAACCGCCGACGATGGCTTCATCCCCCAGTTGATCCAACTGGGTCCAGGATACCCGATCACCCCAGGGCTTCAGACGCTGCCGTTGAGTTTGGATTAGCCCCTCGGACCGCTCCACAATGATGTACTGGAGAGCCGCAAAACACTCCCCGTGGTGGCGCTGCAGGTGGCTGAGCAGATCCGCCGCTAACACCCCCTGGCCAGCCCCCATCTCTACCAGTTGAAAGGGCTGGGGGTGACCCAGGTAATGCCACCACTCCACCCATTGATTGCCGATCAGTTCACTAAAGTCCCTGGCTAGGTGGGGGGAGGTAATGAAGTCCCCCGCCAAGCCGATGCCCCCCTCGGGACGGCTGTAATAGCCCTGCTGGGGATGGTAGAGGACCAGTTCCATGAAGTCGGCAAAGGTGATTCGCCGGTGGGGAGATCGCTGCAGGCGATCGCGCAGGATGCCATGGAGGGGGGATCTCGGGTCCATCAAACACACCTCACCAGGGGAAAAATACTGGTAACCGAGCCTGACTCCCTAAAGCATTTTATCCAGGCCATAAATTAAGGATTTAAGGGCCATCACCCGGCGAATACAGAGGAGCACCCCGGGCATGAAGCTAGCCCGATCGCTGGTGTCATGGCGCAGGGTATAGAGCTGGCCAGGGGCACCGAACAACACCTCCTGGTGGGCAATCAAACCAGGCAGGCGAACGCTGTGGATGGGAATGCCGGCGGCGGTATGGCCGCCCCGGGCTCCAGCGATGGTCTCGGTCTCCTTCACCAGAGGCGGATTAAAGCTAGATCGACTGGCCGCCAGCATCTCCGCCGTCTGGAGGGCGGTGCCGCTGGGGGCATCGGCCTTCTGGTTGTGGTGTAGTTCAATGATTTCCACGTGGTCAAAGTACTGGGCCGCCTGCTGGGCCGCCTGCTGCATCAGCACCACCCCGATCGAGAAGTTGGGCACCACCAGACAACCAATGCTGGCCTTTTCGGCGAACTCCGCCAGGTCGTGGATTTGGGCTGTACTGAGGCCCGTGGTACCGACCACCGGCCGCACCCCGTAGGCGATCGCCGCCCGCACCGACTCATAAACACTGGCGGGGTGGGTAAAGTCCACCATCACCGCCAACCCCTGACTCTGGGCCATCACCAGGGTGGCCTCCAGGTCGGTCATCACTGGCACCTCCAGGGGTTGGTAGCCAATCACCTCACCGATATCCTGCCCCATTAAGTCAGGATTTTTATCGATCGCCCCCACCAGGCTCATGTCCTCCGCCTGGGCCACGGCCTTGATTACCTCCCGGCCCATCTTGCCGCAGGCACCATTCACCACCACTGGAATCCTCGGTTGATCGGTTGTCATGGTCATTTCAGGTTAATTGAGAATAGGGGGTTACCAGGTTAGTCCGGCGCTGCCGACCAAAGCCCGGGTCCCCAGGAGCAGGGAAGGGAGGCGCTGATAGGGATCAGGACTAGGCCCCCGGCAGTCGGCTCTCGATGGACTTGAGGTACTCGGTATTAACCCCCGATTCGCGGGGCAGAGCAATTTTGCCGGTGCGGGCGACTTCCCGCAGGCCAAACCGGTTGAGCACCTGGACGATGGCCACCATTTTGCCCGGATCCCCCACCACCTCGAGGGTAAGAGAGTCTTCAGAGACATCCACCACCCGGGCCCGGAAAATTTGGGCCAGCTCAATCACCTCGGAGCGATTCAGGCTGGTGGCATTAACCTTAAGCAGCATCAGCTCCCGCTCCACGCAGGGGGTGTAGGTGAGATCCTGCACCTTGATCACGTTAATCAGTTTGTACAGTTGCTTGGTGAGTTGCTCAATCACCTGCTCATCCCCCGGAACCACCATGGTAATTCGGGAAATGCCGGGTTTTTCCGCTGGCCCCACCGCCAGGCTTTCAATATTGAAACCGCGCCGGGCAAACAGCCCGGCAATGCGAGTCAGTACCCCCGCCTCGTCCTCCACCAGCACCGAGAGGGTGTGTTTAAGGGTCTGGGGAACGATGGGGGTAAGGGGGGAGAGGGTGGTGCTATTAACCATGGACATGGGGGAGTGGGAGTGGAGTAGCTCAGGGCCCGCGGGGGACTAGACCCGAGGGAGGGGAGGGAGTGCTGCTCGGCGTGGACCGAAGGAATTGAACTTAGCTGTTAGCAGACAGAATTCAGAAGCCAGGAGAACAGTCGAATGGCTAGTAGCCAGAGTCATTTTAGAAAGAATTATAGTGTTTTATCATAGCCTGAAATCGGGGCTAGGGAGGGGGCGAACTGGCGATCGCCAATGGCTATAATGCTGAAGTTAGCAAGCCCAGACCGGAGGGTTTGCCCTGGCCCCACCTTCCCCCGCCTTTGACCTATGACCGTTGTTTTATACAACACCCTGACCCGCCGTAAGGAACCCCTGAAAACCCTGGAGCCGGGTAAGGTAAAAATCTATTGCTGTGGCGTGACGGTCTACGACTACTGCCACCTGGGCCATGCCCGCTGCTACGTGATCTGGGATACGGTGCGCCGCTACCTGGGCTGGCGGGGCTACGATGTTTACTATGTGCAAAACTTCACGGATATTGATGACAAGATCCTGAACCGGGCCAAAACCGAGAATAGCGCCATGGAAACCGTGGCGGAGCGCTACACGGCGGCCTACTTTGAGGACATGGCCCGGTTGCATATCCTGGAGGCGGATGCCTACACCTACGCCACCCAAACCCTGGATGGCATTCAACGGTTGATTAGCGAGCTGGAGCAAAAGGGCTACGCCTACCCAGCGGCGGGGGATGTGTACTACGCCGTGCGTCAATTTACCGACTATGGCAAGCTCTCGGGTCGTAAACTGGAGGACTTGCGGGTGGGGGCCAGCGGTCGGGTCAGCACCACCGACTCGATCAAGCGGGATCCTCTGGACTTTGCCCTGTGGAAGGCGGCCAAACCCGGTGAACCCTGCTGGGCTTCCCCCTGGGGTCCGGGGCGGCCCGGCTGGCACATTGAGTGTTCCGCCATGATCCGGGAACAACTGGGAAATACCATTGATATTCACCTGGGGGGTAGCGATCTGATCTTTCCCCACCATGAAAATGAAATTGCCCAGTCGGAGGCGGCCACGGGGCTGCCCCTGGCCCGCTACTGGATGCACAATGGCATGGTGAATGTGGGGGGGGAGAAAATGTCCAAGTCCCTGGACAACTTCACCACCATTCGCCAACTGCTGGGCTCCCCCCAGGGGCCTGAACCCATGGCCCTGCGCTTATTTCTGTTGCAGGGCCAGTATCGTAAGCCGGTGGACTTTACCCCCGCGGCCATGGTGGCGGCCAACAACAGCTGGCACACCCTGGAGGAGGGCCTGGGCTTTGGCCAGCGCTTTGGCCCCCAACTGGGCTGGGCCACCGGGGCGATCGCCGCCCCTAACCCGGCCATTGATCGCCAGAGTCCGCCGGTACAGGCCTTTACCACGGCCATGGATGATGACTTCAACACGGCTGGGGGACTGGCGGTGTTGTTTGACCTGGCGAAGGATCTGCGCCGGGCGGGCAATTTGCTGGTCCACACCGGCACCGTTGACACCGACAGCGCCAGCCTGCAGCAGCAGTGGGAGACCCTGATGAACCTGGCCCAGGTCTTAGGCTTAGAGGCCGACCCCAGCCAGCCAGCCGAGACCACCTCAGTCTTGGTGGATCAGGATATCGAGGCGCTCTTGGAACAGCGGCGCCAAGCCCGGGCGGCAAGGGATTTTGCGGCGGGAGATCGCATTCGTGACCAACTGCAAAGCGCCGGCATTACCCTGATCGATAAACCCGGCGGCATCACCGAGTGGCATCGCTAGATCTGGGCCAGCCAGTCTAACAGCAAGGGGTTCACCACCTCCGGTCGCTCATCGTGGGGGCAGTGGCCGGTGTTGGCAATACTATGGAAAGTGACCGGGGCGGGGCGGTCCCCCGTCTTAGATAGTTGCCGATAGATTTCCGCCCCCTGAATCGGGGTCCAGGGATCATCCTCTCCCCAGATCACCAGTAGGGGCTGGGTAATGGCGGGCAGCAGTTGGCTGGGTTGGGGCCCGGGGGGAGCGGTGAGAATCGAGGCGAAGACGGGTTGGGCAGTGGGGCGGGCGGCGGGGGTGTAAATCATCTCCACCAGCTCCTCGGTGACGGCGGTGCGATCGCAGTAGACCTGCTGCAGGGAACGGCGAATGTTTTGACGTCGCCGCACCTGGTTATAGACCAGCGGCCCAAGTTGCCGGGAGCTGACCAACCCGGTAAAGATCTCCATCACCCAACTGAGGGGGGGACGCAGCTCCTCAGGACGGTGGTTCAGTCCGCCGGCACAATTTAATACCGCCCCAGCCTGGGCGGTGGTGGGGTGATTAGCCAGCATCATTAGGGCCAGCAAACCACCAATGGAATTGCCCACGTAGACCGTGGGTGCCTGGATAAAGGCCTGCCAAAAATCCTGCAGTAGGTCTTGCCAGAGCTCCAGACTGTAGGCCAGGGAGGGTTGGTCAGAGTCACCGAAGCCCAGCAAGTCAAGGGCATAGACCCGATAGCCAGCCTGGGCCAGCACCGGAATATTCTTACGCCAGTGCCCCAGGGAGGCCCCAAAACCGTGGATTAGCACCAGAGGCTGGCCGGTTGTTCCCTGGACGGTGTAGGCAATTTGGTGCCCTTGCCAGGTCCAGATCTGCTTATCAAGGGTGGCAAGGGGGAGTTGGGCAACCATGGAAAACTGTAACCTTTTATGAAGATTCTCCTAATCATAGCCAACTTCCAGCCCATGGACCGAGCTAGTAGTCTATCAAAACGGTAGAAACCCTGGGATTTTGCTCAAGCCTGCCCTAGGCGGCCATATCAAACAGGAGAAACTCGGTTTCGGGGGCAGTGCTGGCCAGGGTGAGATCTTGCAGATCTTGAACCGCCGCCCCATCCCCCGCCGTCAGCGCCTGGCCGTTGAGTTCCACCGATCCCTGCACCACCTGGAGCCAGGTAATTCGCCCCTCGTCTAGGGCGTGGGTGACCTGATCCCGATCCCCCAGCACCGCACTGTAGAGGCTGACATCTTGATGAATCGTCACCGATCCATCGCGGCCATCCTGGGAACCAATCAGGCGCAGGCGGCCACGCTTTTCGTCGGGGTCTATGTAGATTTGCTCATAGCCCGGATTGATGCTGTTGATGGCGGGCAGCAGCCAAATTTGCAGCAAATGCACCGGGTCAGTTTCCGAGGCATTGAACTCGCTGTGCATAATGCCTGTTCCCGCCGACATCCGCTGTACATCCCCGGGGCGAATGATGGATCCGTTCCCCAAACTGTCCTCATGCTTCAGGGCACCTTTGAGCACGTAGGTGAGGATTTCCATATCCCGATGGCCATGGGTGCCAAACCCTTGGCTGGGGCTAATTTTGTCTTCATTGATCACCCGCAGCGGTCCAAACCCCATGTGTCGAGGGTCGTAGTAATTGCTGAAGGAAAAGGAATGGCGAGTATCTAACCAGCCAAAGTTGGCTGATCCCCGCTCGTTAGCCGGACGAATCCTAATCACGACAACACCTCATAAGAAAGAAAATTGGGGCGGATGGATTTACCTTACTCCTATCCTAGACTCAGTGGATTACAAACCCTACTTTGAGTCCTGACTTTGCC